>JBAYUM010000069.1:0-9764 GCA_041675125.1 Candidatus Nanopelagicales bacterium | reverse complement strand
TTCCTGGGCAGCCACCACGCATCCAATGGCCTCTCATGCCCCGTCCAGAACCTTCCGACCGCTTGCATCCCATGCTTCCAGCCACAGGAGCAATTCGTCATTGGGCAGAGCTGCGCTCCATAAGTGTCCCTGGCCTTGAGTGCAACCCATGCTCTTCAGCACAGCTGCGTGGTCGCCCAGTTCGACGCCTTCGGCAATCACCTGGAGATCCATCACTTCAGCGAGGCTGATGATGGCCGCAATCACGGCACGATTCTGGAGATCATCGAAGCCGTCCCTGACGAAACTGCGATCGATCTTGATCCCGGTTACCGGCAGGAACCGCAGATACGAGAGCGAGGAGTAGCCGGTCCCGAAGTCATCGATGTGCAGACCCACTCCCATGGTCCGCAACTGCGACAGCGACTCAAGCACTTGAGTCGTGTCCTCGAGCAGCACGCTCTCCGTCACTTCAAGACAGAGATACTCCGGTGGCAATCCGCTCAGATCCAGAGCCTGTGACACCGATTCAACCCAGTTCGGCTGCATCAATTGCCGGGTGGAGAAATTGACGGAAACTGACATCGGTCGACCCGCGTGCACCCACTGCGCTGCGTCGATACAGGCTTGACGCAGGGCCCACTGCCCCATCGACACGATCAACCCGCTGTCCTCTGCAGACTCGATGAACTCTGCGGGACTGACCAGTCCCTGTCCGGAGCGATCCCATCGCAGGAGAGCCTCGACACCTGTGATATGCCCGGTCTGCAGGTCGATCTGAGGTTGGTAGGCCAATCTGAATCGGTCGTTGCTCAGTGCTCCACGCAATTCCTGTTCAAGCAGCAGGCGTCGTTCCGCCTCAATGCGCATCGCGCTGTCGAAGTAGTGAACCACTCCACTGTCGCGATCCTTGCCTGCGCGTGCCGCAGCCGTAGCCTCTGCCAGCAGACTGTGCGTATCGATACCAGGACGCTTGCGCGATGCCCCGATACTCACCGACAAGTACTGCGCGATGCCGCCAATGACGAAAGGCTCCTGGAACAGTGCATGCAAATCATCCGAATGCGATCTTGCGCCTGACGAGCACTCGCACACGATGGCGAACATGCCGCCATCCACGCGCGAGAGCGAATGGGTTCCACCCGCCCATTGCACCAAACGGTTGGCGATCGCGACGAGCACCTCATCACCCACGCCATGGCCGCGCGTGTCCACGATGGCGTCGAAGCGATTCACTGAAACTACGAAGAGCTGCAAGTGGTCGAAGTCCTGCGAGAGCGTGTCCTCGAAATTGCGTCGGTTGGGCAGATTGGTCACCGGGTCCTGTTGCGCCTGCTGTACGAGCTCCTGCCGAGTGCGGTGCAGCTCGGCTATGTCGGTAGCCACGTGCACATATCCGGCAAGTGCACCGTGGTCGTCGAAGATCTCCGTACGAGAGCCGAGTGCTGGTGTACGAGTGCCATCCTTGCGATAGGCCCAGAATTCGGTGGGCACGTAGAGATCCTGGGTCCCGGCACCTGCGAACATGAGTCCATCACGTTGCGGATTGCCGAAGTACGGGAAGAGCTCGGACAGAGGGCGTCCGATCACTTCTTCCGTGGACCATCCGAAGAGGTCGTGTGCGGCTCGGTTCCAGTACACCGCGACTCCGTCGGCATCAGTCGCGGCCACTGCCTGACCCACGCGGTCGAGGAGCCTGGCCTGAAAGCGCACCTGCTCCTCGGCGCGATGTCGCAGGCGGTCGAGATGGTCTTGCCCAAGTGCCACCTCGGCGAGTTCCACAGCCCGGGCGACCACGGACAGCTCACTGGCGGACAGCGCAGTGGACTCTCGCAGGTGAATCGAAAGCGTCCCCATGGGCTTGCGGTCATGGTCACGCAGGACATGCGCGGCGGTTGCCTGAATATCGACTAGCGCACCCATCTCCAACATGTGCCGCCACTCAGGAACAAGCCTGTCGTAATCCAGCGCTACGTGCTCATCGGTGGCAACAGCATGGCCGCAGGGCGTGGACCACTCCTCGACGACCACGCGCGCGAATTGTTCGCGAAACTCCGCTGGGGCCGTCTCTGGTGTCAGGCACTCCAGTGTCTCGCCATCGAGGCGATAGACCAGGCACCACGCACCCCGAATGCTGCCCTCGACCAAGCCGATGATCTCCTCCAGTTGGCGTCGCAGAGTCCGTCTGCGCGCCAGGCTGTCGAGCACTTGCATCTGAGCGTCGCGCACCGCATTTTCAGCCACGCGATCGGTCACATCCACGAGAAGGACGAGTGCATCAGACTGCGCATCGTCGGGATCGGTGATCACGTGGGATATCAACAGCGTGGCAACGGAACCGTCTGCAGTGATGACATGGGCTACTGACGATCCGATACCGCCGAGCTCGTCCGGGCTCTGGGTGTTATGGCTGATGGTCTTTGGCTGCTCATTCAACAGCGACTGCCAGGATCGACCGATGAGTCTGGAGACGGACTCCCCCACGAGCATGCACAATGCGTCATTGGCCTCCAGAATCCGCCCCGAATAGTCGATGACCATCATGGGGTTCGGGGAATAGATGAACCCGGCGTGAAATTTGCGTCCTGCGCTCCTGGCTTCCGCTTCCATCATGTCTGCATGCCGACGACTCTCAAGATCGGCAATGATCAGTCGTCTCCGTTCGGTGTCGTCGCGCACGGCAACGATCGTCATGCGTTCGCCATCGACCTCCACCGTTCGCAGCGCGACGTCGACGGGAACCAAAGCGCCGTCGCTCCGGATCATCTCCACGGTCAGGGGGCCGCCCATTGTGCGGCCGTACCACTCGTCAGCGGCACGCTCCCGCAAGCCGATGTGACGATGTCGCGCATGCGGCGGGACCAGGACTTCTATGGCCTGCCCGACCAGGACCTGGTCGGTATACCCAGTCATCTCATTGAGAGCCTCGTTGACGTACTTGATGATGCCATCCTGATCGACGGCCGCCAGGCCGTCAGGCGCATGGCCTGCAATCCAGGCTTCACGACCACCCACAGAATCGCCGGGAGCAGCCTTTGACTTCTGTGATTTCTCTCCTATCACCACTGCACAAGACCCCGACTGCAACTGGCCCTGGGCACCTTGGCAGCCATGCAGGCGATGACTCGTGTGGCTGTCGCCCGCATCACGGTCCCCTCCCTCACTCAGTCCGCATACACGACGGCTGTCCAGCAGAGTTTAGGGGCTGGACACCTAAGGCAGCCTTATCGGGGATTGTCTCCTGCACCAAGCAACCACAGCATCACGCGCCGTACGCTATGGCGCTATTGAGGCAGTCTTGGATCCTCAACCCGCGCAATGCAGGAGGGCATGTGTTCGATTGGGTGATCGACACGTATGACTCGCTCGTTCATGCAGTTGTCTACGGGCAGCACCCGACCTCGTATTGGCGAGTGGTGCGCAACGGGAGCGGCGAAGTGGTCGAGATCGAGTCGACATTGCCAACAGCCCCCGTGCACGCAGGTGAACCGTCGACGTCGATCATTCCTGCCGGGATTCGCCTGACTGCCCTTGCCTCCAAGGACCGCCAATCACTCTGGGAGACAGCGATGCTGGCGTTGTCGAGCCAGCAGACTCAGTACTGCACACAGCTCCTGACCACGCTCAAGGGGGCCTCATGCGTCCTTACCCAGCGGGTGGAGCCTGCTGGTCCCGATGCGCTGAAGGTCACCGCGGTTTCAGTGGCTGGACGGCAGATCGTGACCAGCCATGGCATCGAGGCTCTTTCGGGTGGCGGCGGCCAGGCAATTGCAGACCGCACGAGCCCTCTCGACGCATTCGGCACAGCCACGATGCTGCTCATCCGCGAATCGGGCCTGGCTGGTGAGACCTTGCGAATCGTCGCCACCAATGCGTACTTCTCGCGCAGGATCGGTCTTTCACCCGACTTATTGACCAATGCCCAGTTCAGCGACACCTTCCCCTTCCCTGACGCACCTGGGCTGACCGCACTTGTGCACTACTGCGCCCTCAACGAAGAACTGGCACGCTTCCAGTCATCGCCCTCCCAGAACTCAGCACGACTGTGGAGTCAACTGCGAATCGTCCCGATCTCGGCCAGCCAGATCGCCATCACCTTGGATGCAATGACTGATCCAGAGATCTCGGACACCCCCACACAGGAGCCCATCGCATCGGTCGGAGCCCTTCCCGAACTCCGTCAGGAGGTCGACCGCCGCATCCGCACATACTCTCGGGGCAACCCTTCCTGGCTCGTGCTCCTGAACTTCGACCGATTCCATCTGCTGAACTCCCGCGTAGGTTCACGCATGCTCGCCGAGTTGCTCGACCGCCTCGGCCGTCTGCTCGTGCACCAGCTTCCTGAAGACGCATGCGTGACCCGAGTGAGTGACGATGCGGTAGGCGTCGTGCTCGGTGCCGATCCCATGGATCCACTTGGAGTGATCGTGGACTTCAACCACCTGGTCGACCAGCTGGAATTCGATCTGGCGCACGAGTTCCCGGCTATTCGCGTGGCCCTCTATGGCGGCGCAAGGGCCTTGGACCCAGGCTGTTCCGTTCCCGATGCACTCGGTGACTGCGCGGTTGCTGCCGAGCATGCCCACACGAACGGTGGTCGGCATGTCGATGTCTTCTACCCTGGGCTCAGCGTGTCGGTGCTCAATCGACGGTTCCTTGGCGACTCATTGCGGTTTGCGATCACCAATGGCGAATTCTTCCTCGAGTACCAACCGATCGTGATGGTGAGCGATGCTGCCGTCTATGGCTACGAGGCCTATGCACGCTGGCTGGACCCGATCACTGGACTGAGGGCTCCTGCTTCATTCATCCCTGTGACTGAATCGAGTGGGTCCATCATTGACCTGACCGACTGGGTCATGGAGCAGGCACTCGCCGATCACCCAATCGACGGCAGCCTGATCGTGAACATGTCGCCGGTCTTCATGACTCAGGGCGACCCGGTGCGCGCAATCTCGGCAGCGTTGGCGCGCAATGACTTCGACCCGGCGAATCTGGTCCTGGAATTCACCATGTCGGCTTTCTTGGATGCCTCCCCGCTCTTCGCACGACACATTGAACGCATCCGCGAACTGGGGGTGCGAATCTCCCTCGATGACTTCGGGACCGGATATTCCGCGCTCAGCAGTCTGCGAAATCTTCCCGTGGACATCGTCAAGATCGACATGCATCTGTTTCGCGGGAACATCAGTCAGTCGCGCTTGCTGCTGCTCCAATCATGCGTCGATGTCATCCATGAAATGAATGCCACCTCGATACTCAAAGGCATCGAGAACCAGGAGCAGCTGGACTTCGCCCGACAAGCTGGTGTCCAGCTCGTGCAGGGCTTCCTCTTCGGCAGGCCTCAACCCCATCCGGTCGATTCACGTCAGGAACCCACGATCCCCTGACGACTGCACCATCGTGCGGGTGCCCGCCGCAACTGCGATCGACAAGAGAACAGCCCCCTGCATCGACAGCCAGTAACCACGCCTGCAGGTCGTCGTTCGAGAGGGCGGCACTCCAGAGGTAGCCCTGGCCGTGGGCGCAGCCCAGTTCCTGCAGCAGCGCCGAGATCTGCGTGTGCTCCACCCCTTCGGCAATGACGTCCAAGGCCATCACCTGTCCAAGACTCACCAATGCCGCCACGATGGCACGATCCTCACGACTTTGATGCAGCTGGGACACGAAGCTGCGATCGATCTTGATGCCAGTGACTGGCAGGCGCCGCAAGTACGCCAATGACGAATAGCCTGTACCGAAGTCATCGATGTGCAACCCAATGCCCAGGTTGCGTAGGCCATCGAGAAGGTGGGCTGTGCTGTCGAGATCGTCCAGGAGAACGCTCTCGGTGACCTCCAGGCACAGGCGTTCCGGGGCAAGCCCACTGATGGCGAGTGCTTGCTCGACTCGCTCGAGAAGATCGGATTGCACGAGTTGGCGCGCTGACACGTTCACCGAGACCGTCATCCCAGCGCCCTTGTCCCTCCAAAGTGCCGCGTCCTGACAGGCTTGAGTAAGGGCCCACAGCCCGATCGGCAGGATCAGGCTGCTGCTCTCGGCGATGTCCAGAAAGTAGTCGGGGCCGACAACGCCCAGTTCAGGGTGATCCCAGCGCAGCAGCGCTTCCACGCCCGTCACTTGGCCCGTGTTCAATTCGATCTGGGGTTGGTAGTGCATCCGGAATTGTTCGTCGCGAAGTGCATGGCGCAGGTCATTCTCGATCGCGAGTCGTGATTCGGTCATGGCCCGCATGCCCGACGTGAACAGCCCAAACGCGCTGCCTCCGGTGAGCTGGTGGGCGTGCGCTGCCGTCACAGCCTGCGTGAGGAGCTCCTTGGCGCTCTCCCCAGGCTGAGAGCGGGCAGCACCGATACTTGCGGAGACGAATCGCTGTCCGCGGGCGAAGGGAACCGGATCGTCGAAGAGGGCCAGCAGCTCCTCACCATGGGTTTCGACTTCGCAGGCGCACAGGAGTGCGAACACGCCCCCATCCATGCGCGCCACAGTGTGCGTCGATCCGGCCCACTCGCGAAGGCGACTGGCGATGGCGACCAATGCCTCGTCGCTGGCCTCGTAGCCCGCACTCTCGATGATGGAATCGAATTGGTCAATACTCACGACGAAGACAACAAGTCCTTCGGCGACACGGTCGGCAATCACCTGCTCGAGCATGGTGCGGTTCGGCAACCCCGTAACTGAGTCATGCGTGGCCCGATATTCGATTTCCCTCCGAGCACTGTAGAGAGCGCTCACATCGGTGGAAATCGTGACCTCTCCGATCAGTTCACCAGTTGTGTCGTGGACGGGTGAACGCGTGCCCATGGCCGCGAATCGGGACCCTTCACGGTGGACACCCCAGAACAGGACTCCCTGCTCACCAAGAAGCTCTGCTTCCATGAACGGTGCGCTGATGATGTCAACCGGGGTGGCCACCGGGAACAAGTCGTCAACGTGCGCACCGATCGCCTCCTCGACTGACCAGCCATGCATCAGCTCAGCAGCCTGATTCCAGTAGATGATGCGGCGCTCCTGATCGACTGCCATCACGGACTGCCCCACTGCATCAAGCAGGCTCGCGTGAAAGCGCCAACGCTCTTCGAGTTGACGCTGCTGACCCTGCAGCGCCGCCTGGCCTAGGGCGATCTGTGCGAGTTCAATTGCTTCGTCGAGCGCCTGCCCCCGAAAAGCGGACAGGGGTTCGGATGTGCGGGAGTGCACAGTGAACGCCCCGATGATCTGGCCGCTGTAGTCACGCAACGGAACTGCATAGGTCGCCTTGACCTCCGGATAGTCGCTTTGCAGACCCCTCAGATGCGCCCAGTCATCGGGCATATCGTCGTAGACGATGTGCAGATCGAGCCCAAGGGCTATGCAGTGGCCTGCTGGGGTGGTGAATGGTCCGATCGGCAGCTCCGGAAATCTCTCACGGGTCATGGCGGGCATGTCCAGCCTGTTGATGCAGACCAGGTGGTCACCGCGGCGCTCGAAGATGAAGCAGTGCGTCGCATCGAGGCGGCTGCGGATGAGCGTGACGATGCCGGCGATCTGATCCCCGAGCGACTGCTGCCGCGCAATCGACTCCAGCACCCGCACTTGGTCCTTGCGCAGCTCTCGGGTCGCGATCCGATCGGAGATGTCGATCAGATGCACGATCAGATCTGACTCCGGGTCAGCTGGTTCGATGCGGGAGGCAGACAGCAGCACGACAACATTGCGACCAAGGTCATTCTGCAGGTGCAGCTCGATCCCGGAAACAGCGTGCAAGGGGGGTTGCAGCAATTCAGCGAGGTCCAGGGTCTCCCCCTGGAGCGCATGGAAGAACACGTGCCAACGGCGACCGATGACGCCTGAGGACGGGTAGCCCGTCAATTCCGCGAAGGCGGCATTCAGCTCTTGGATGACCCCGGCTGCCGTACACACGAACATGGGTACGGGAGCGTTCTCGAATCCAGCACTGAAGCGCTGCTCATACACATGTGACACCTGCTCGGCTGTGTCTGCGCGCACTTGTGCCGTCTGCCAGGCAGCAATCGCGGCCCGACGTTGAGTGTCGTCACGCACGGCCACGATCGCCAGCGGTCCGCGGACCGTCTCGATGGTCCTGATCGCCACATCGACGGGAATCTCTGATCCATCGGCCATGGCCAACTCGATGATGCGTCCACTGCCCATCGGCCTTGAGTAATTGCTCGATACGGCGCTTTCCCGCAGGTGCACATGCTGAGGGCGCATGCGTTCGGGCACCAGCGTCTCGATTCGCCGACCGATGAGGTCGCGCGCCAGATAGCCCGTCATGCTCGTGACTGCTTCATTGCAGTACAGGATGTGACCCGTGCCATCGGTGACGATGAGGCCATCGGGCGCATTCTGGGCAACCCACTCATGCGGCAACCCCATGAAGGTTTCCGCGAAGGGGTCGTCGGGCCTATCTGACAGGGAGTTCATGACCCAGGCTCCGCCGCGACTTCCGGCATCAGCGCACCTCCCCCTTGGATGGCCCATCTTGGAATCCACCCCAACGTCCATCGGCAGGATGCTGCGCAAACGAAGGACATCGTGGCACTCGACGCATATGTCCTGCGTTGCATGACTCGCGCATTGACCGGTCATGCGTTGCGGATCAGTGAACCCAATGTTCACCCAGGCCGGAGCCAGCCGAGGACGCCTATGCCCTTGGCGTCAGGAGCGCGGGACTGCGCAGGACAGGTGTATTCCGGGCAGATGCTGCTGAAAGGGGTGTATCAGTCGCCGTAGATCTCTTCATAATGCTCGAACATCACGCTGCCTTCTCCCCCGTCGCGGGCAGCCGTGGCCCAGCGAATTCGATCCGACCGAGTTTGCCATGCGACCAGCCCCTCGTCCCCAACCAAAGGTCCCGAGCGTATCGGCCGAAGGGCCTGGCCCGAGGTTCACGTCACTCGCCCTCGGGAGGATGCGAGGTCGCAACCGCCGAGTGCGGCATGCGCCTCATCGCCTGCCTGGCCGCTTCGGTTGAAGGAGATGCGGACAAGGGTCCCACCTCCCGCACCCCGATGGCCTGCAAGAAGTAGCTGAGCAATCGCCTGGTCGCTTCCGGCGCCACTACGCCGGCTGAGTGGATCACTCCGGCATTGGCCATGAGAAAGAAGAGGAGGTCCTCGGGAACGAAGTCCGCACGCAGGCACTCCGCGCTCTTCGAGCGTTGCACGAGTTCTATGAATCCGTTGAGTCCGCGTTCCCGAGCAGCCTCGATGGATGAGGCCTCAGGGAACGACAGGCTCAACACGTCAGTGAACCCGCGATCTTCCAGCTGCATGGCAAAGACACTTTCGAGGTAGCTGACCAACGCGGTGCACGGATCTGGTTGAGCCAGGGCGATCTCGATGAAGTCGGCCCAGGATTCCATCTTCGGCAGGAAGGCGGCAGCAAGGAGGGCCTCACGGGTGGGATACCGGCGGTACAGGGTCGCGATCCCGACGTTGGCACGTCGGGCGACCCTCTCCAGAGGGGCCTCAATGCCCAATTCGGCAAAGACATCCCGCGCTGCCTCGAGGATCTTCTGCTGATTGAGCCGCGCGTCGCTGCGCAAGCTCGATCCATCGTCAGGTCTCGGCAACGCTCGATCTCGTACCGTCATCGGCACAGGCTATCGACGCGGATGCCCTGGGGCCGCTGCCGCTTCGATGTCCCCGGCCAATCTCACGCTTGCGGATTGGGTTCCAAGGTGCGCCTAGCATTCAAGTGGAGGAATATATCCGGTTGCCTGCTACCCTTGCCCGGTCATTGGTGGAGAAATCACACTCGGCCTCGGCACAGCATCTAGC
>JBAYUM010000068.1:0-9853 GCA_041675125.1 Candidatus Nanopelagicales bacterium | reverse complement strand
GCTGCCTTCGCCCTCTACGGCGGCCCCAGCATCGTCGTCGACTTCGGCACCTCGACCAACCTGGATGTCGTCTCGGCCAAGGGCGAGTTCATCGGTGGCGCACTGGCCCCGGGCATCGAGATCTCCCTCGATGCGCTTGCCTCCCGCGCCGCGGCGCTGCGCAAGGTCGAGCTCGTGCGTCCACGTGCGGCCATCGGCAAGAACACTGTCGAGGCCCTGCAGTCCGGTGCCCTGTACGGATTCGCCGGTCAGGTCGATGGCATGGTCGAGCGGATCAGCGAGGAACTCGATGAGGTCACTGCGGTGATCGCAACAGGAGGACTCGCGTCAATCGTGATCAACGAGTCGCACACGATCACCCATCACGAGCCCGATCTCACGTTGATCGGCCTGCGCCTGGTGTTCGAGCGCAACTCATCCCGATAGCCGGCTCGAGGCCGCAACGAGGCCGACGACCGCAGAGAGTCCATGCACTGCACCACGGGTTCTCGGCAGCACAAGCGTGCGCATGCCCAGTGCAGTGCCACCGACGTCGTCATGTCCGCTGTCGCCGACCATGAGCGTCTCGGCGGGCGAGCTGCCGAGTGCATCGAGGGCCGCCTGGAAGATCTGAGCATCAGGCTTGACGGCATCGACCTCATACGACAGGACTACCGCGTCGACGAGATCGGCCAGTCCCTCGCGCAGCAGAACGTGGTGGATGGACACTCCGATATTCGAGAGGAGGCCGATCCTGATGCCCATGGACCGCAGGGCCTGCAGGGTTGGCACCGCATCGTCATAGGCATGCCAGGTGTCGAGCAGTACCTCATACAGTGCATTGGCAAGGGATTGGTCAACGCTCGGCCCATGGCCGAGCAGCTCATGGAAGACACGGGCGTGGTCGGCGGCCGAGCGATCCCGCAGGCTCAGCGGATCGAGCACTCGTGCGTTCTCCCAGACCCGATCCAGGAACGCGATGAGCTCTGCTGCAGCGTGATCGCTGATCTCATGTGGTGCGTGTGCGAGTGCTCGCTGCAGCCAATCGCCTGCGTCGCCCTGATCGACCAGGGTCGAGTGGAAGTCGAACAGCACGCTGGTGATCGGCTGGGTCGAGTTGAAGGGTGCACTGGCCGCGGCCTCGACGAGCATGTGGGCAGCGTAGGGGCTGGCGCTAGCCTTGTCTGTCGTGACCACAGACCATGAGGACGAGCTCGAGCTGCCCGAGCAGATGCGCATCCGGCACGAGAAGCGCGAAAGGCTTGCGGAGGTCGGCCGCGATCCCTACCCCGTTGCTCTTGCGATCACCTCGACCATTGCTGCGGTCCGGGCGCAGTTCCCCGACCTTGATGTGGATGTCCAGACCGGTGAGCAGGTCGGACTGGCTGGTCGGGTGATGTTCGTGCGCAACACCGGCAAGCTCTGCTTCGCCACCCTGCGCGCGGGCGACGGATCAGAGATCCAGGCCATGCTCTCGCTGGCCAAGGTGGGCGAGCAGGCGCTGGATGACTGGAAGGCGCTCGTTGATCTCGGCGATCACGTGTTCGTCGAGGGCGAGGTCATCACCTCCAAGCGCGGCGAGCTCTCGGTGCTGGCCGACTCGTGGGCAATGGCGGCCAAGTCGCTTCGACCGCTCCCAGTGGCGCACAAGCCGATGAACGACGACAGCCGTATCCGCCAGCGCTACCTCGACCTGATCATGAGGCCCGAGGCCCGCCAGATGGCTCGTACCAGGGTGCAGGCAGTCGGGCGGATTCGGCGCAGTCTCGAGGAGCGGGGATACCTGGAGATCGAGACCCCGATGCTGCAGACAATGCATGGTGGTGCGACTGCGCGACCGTTCATCACGACATCCAATGCATTCGACATGCAGTTGTTCCTGCGCATCGCACCTGAGCTGTTCTTGAAGCGTGCAGTCGTCGGCGGCCTGGAGCGCGTCTTCGAGATCAATCGCAACTTCCGCAACGAGGGCGCCGACTCGACGCACTCACCTGAATTCGCAATGCTCGAGTTCTACCAGGCCTATGCGGACTATCGCGAGATGGCCACGATCACGCGCGAGCTGATCCAGGAGGCGGCCCAGGCCGTGTTCGGCTCGCAGATCGTCACCCACATGGATGGAACCGAGCACGACCTCTCGGGGCAGTGGCCTGAAGTCTCGTTGTATGGCGCCCTGTCCGAGGCAGTGGGCCAGGAGATCACGCCGCAGACCCCCCGCGAGCGACTCATCGAGCTTGCTGAGCAGGTTGAGATCGAGGTGGGTGACACCTGGGTCGATGGCAAGATCGTCGAGGAGCTCTTCGAGCATCACGTGATCTCCGGCTTCGATGGTCGACCGACGTTCGTCATGGACTTTCCCGTCGACACCTCCCCGTTGACGCGGGACCATCGCAGTGAGGCGGGCAAGGTCGAGAAGTGGGATCTGTACATCAACGGATACGAGCAGGCCACCGGGTATTCCGAATTGGTCGATCCGGTCGCCCAGCGCGAGCGACTCGTGGCGCAGGCTGCGCTCGGAGCACGCGGTGATGTCGAGGCCATGAAGCTCGACGAGGAGTTCCTGCGCGCACTCGAGCACGGCATGCCCCCCTCGGGCGGTGTCGGCATCGGCATCGACCGACTGCTCATGACGCTCACCGGACTCGGTATCCGTGAGACCATCCTGTTCCCCTTGGTCAAGCCCGAACGGGCCTGACCCGACCTTCAGGAGTTGTCGTGCTCGTTCGTCCGGCGCATCCGCGAGACGTCCCTGCGATCCGCGAGATGGTGGACTACTACGCCTCGCGCGGGATCCTGCTGGCCAAGGCAACGGTCACGCTCTACGAGGACATCCAGGAGTTCTACGTCGCCGTCGATGCCGACGAGGTCATCGGATGCGGCGCCCTGCACGTCATGTGGGAGGACCTTGCCGAGGTGCGCACCGTTGCCGTGCGTGCGACGACCACGCGGTCGGGTGTGGGCTCGGCCATCCTCGAGGTGCTCATCGAACGGGCGCGTGAGCTCGACATCTCGCGTGTCTTCTGCCTGACCTTCGAAACCCGATTCTTCGGCAAGCACGGGTTCAAGGAGATCGAGGGAGCACCAGTCGATCCAGCGATCTATCCCCAGCTGCTCCAGTCGTACGACGAGGGCGTTGCCGAGATGCTGGGCCTGGAGCGGGTCAAGCCGAACACCCTGGGCAATCACCGAATGCTGCTTGAGCTTTGAGATTCCTCGCGATCGCCGTGGCGGTGCTGGGCCTTTCCTGCGCTGCTCCTGCACTCGCTGCTGCTGACAATGCGCAGCCATTGAGCGGGGCGGTGATCGCCATCGATCCGGGGCACCAGCTGGGCAACGGCAATCCGAGGTTCGCCTCGCAGATGAGGCAGACTCGCTTCAACGGCTCGATCGTGAAGTCGTGCAACACCACCGGGACTGCAACCAATCAGGGCCTGCCGGAGGCAACCTTCAACTGGAAGGTCGCCCAGCGGCTCAAGGGCATGCTGGAGTCCGAGGGTGCGACGGTCCGGCTCACGCGCACGACGAACTCACGTGAGGCATGGGGACCCTGCGTGTGGGATCGAGGAGGCTTCGGTGCCAAGGTCGGTGCGCACCTGCTCGTGAGCATCCACGCTGATGGAGCGCCTGCGGGTGGGCATGGCTTCCATGTGATCGCACCGAAGCGGATCAAGGGCTGGACCGATGACATCGCCAAGCCCAGTCGCGCGCTGGCCGAGTCGATGATCACCGGGATGAAGGCCTCCGGAGGCACGCCGACGACGTATCTGTCGAGCCCGCTCTCAGTGCGAGGTGATCAGTCGACGTTGAACTTCAGCAATGTGCCGGCAGTGATCGTCGAACTCGGCAACATGCGCAATAGGGCAGATGCACGGCGGATGTCGTCAGCATCAGGCCAGCAAGGGTTCGCTCGTGAGCTGGCAGCAGGCATCACCCGGTATTGCGAAGTCCGGTCGCGATGCCGTTGATGGTGACTGAGAGTGCCCGGGTCAATGCCGGATCGGGCTCATGCACACCAGTTCGGTGCTCACGCACTCGCTCGAGCAAGGTGATCTGGAGACTGTGCAGGGGCAGCAGGTAGGTGTCGCGGACGGCCAGGGTGCGTCGCAAGGTGGGGTTGTCGCCCAGCAGGCCAGACTCGCCAGTGATCGCCAGGACTTCGGCAACTGTGCGCCCGTACTCCTCCTGGATCAATGAGAACGGACCCCGCAGATTCGGTGGCACGAGGGCATTGACATAGCCCGCGGCGACACCAAGATCGGTCTTGGCCAGGGTCATCTCGACATTGGCGATGAAGTTGCCGAAGAAGTCCCAGCCCTCGTACATGCTGCGAATATCGTCACCGTGTCCGGCAAGGCGCGCCGCGGCCAGCCCGGAGCCGACACCGAACCACCCGGGGATCACCTGACGTGACTGGGTCCAGCCGAAGACCCAGGGAATGGCACGAAGTCCGCTGAGGCCGGCAGCCGTGTCAGGCCGACGCGACGGACGTGAGCCCAGGTGCATCCCGCCGAACTCGTCGACGGGAGTCGAGGCTGCGAAGTACTGGGGGAGGACGGGATCCTCGATCAGGCATCGGTACATGGTCTGCGCCGCACTCGAGGCGAGGTTCATGACGGCGTCCCAGCGTGTTCGCTGGTCCTTCGAGATGCGCGGTGAGCGATGCAGCAGCGTCGCATCCATGACCGCGGCCAGCATCTGCTCGAGGTTCTCGCGCGCCAGGGTGGGCAGGAGGTACTTGTCCGAGATGACCTCGCCCTGCTCGGTCACCTTGATCTCGCCATCGAGCACACCCCAGGGTTGAGCCAGGATGGCCTGATAGGTCGGCCCTCCGCCACGGCCGACAGTGCCACCGCGTCCGTGGAACAGGCGCAGGCGCACGCCATGGGCCGCCGTCACATCGCGAAGCCTGCGCTGGGCGAGGTGGATCTCCCACTGCGAGGTCGTGATGCCTGCGTCCTTATTCGAATCGGAATAGCCGAGCATGACCTCCTGCACGTCTGCACGGGAGGCGACCAGTTGGCGGTAGACAGGATCACTGAGCAGGGTGTCGATGATGCTTCCTGCCGCACGCAGTTCCTCGACCGTCTCCAGCAGGGGGACGAAGCCGACCCGGGAGCTCTTGCTGAGCGGATCGACGAGTCCGGCTTCACGTGCGAGCACGACGGCTGCGAGGACGTCATCTGCGCCCTGGGTCATGGAGATGATGCAGGACTCGATCGTGCCGGTGCCGTGCTGGCGCAGGGCCTCGCCGGCAGCGACGAAGGTCTCGTATGTGCGCAGGCCCACCTCATCGAGTGGGGCAGGAGCGGGAGCGAGTGGACGCAGTGAGAGCAACTCGGACTTCAGGGCCTGCAGCCGATCCGCACGGCTGAATTCGCCATAGGGCGTCGCGTTCACGTGAATACGGTCGAAGAGCTGGCCGACGGCATGGTGGTACTGCTCGGCATGCTCGCGAATATCAAGGGTTGCCAGGTTCAACCCCAGTGAGGCGACGACACGGAAGACCCGGTCGAGCACCCCGTGGGCCGCAAGCGAGCTGCCGTGATCGAGCAGGGCAGCTCGCACCTGGACGAGGTCCGCCAGGAGCTCATCGGTCGAGGCGTAATCGCGACCCTGCTGATGCGGGCGACCGCGTCGAGCGGCCGTGAGCAGGAGGCGCAGGCGAATGATGCGGAGCTTGAGCCGAATGGGCTCCTCGGCGTTGATCACCAGGTAGCGAGCATCGAACTCAGGCAGTTCTGCGAGATCCTGGTCGACCTGCTCACGCAACTGAGTGGACACGCCACTCACGCGCTCCGAGACGGACAGGTCATCGATCAGGGAGTCGATGTGCGGAATGAGTGCCTGCACGGCCTGCTCGCGTTGGAACTGCAGCACCTCCGTGGTCACCTCCGGGGTGACGAACGGATTGCCATCGCGATCACCGCCGATCCACGTGCCGAAGGTCAATGGCTGGGCATGGGGCTCAAGGTCGACACCGAGTGATGCGAACGCGTGTGCAAGCTCGTCGAGCACTGCGGTGAGCGGTCCTCGACTCAGGTCATTCAGGTAGTGCAGCACATTGCGAGCCTCGTCGAGCACCTTCGGCTGCTCGAGGCGAAGCTCGTCGGTCTGCCACAGCAGGTCGACGAGCTCTGCGATGCGGTCGAGATGAGCGAGTCCGGAGATGGTCCCCGAGTCTTCCAGCAGGAGATCTGCGATGCGCCGCAGCTTCACGAGCACCGAGCGACGGGCAGCCTCGGTCGGATGTGCGGTGAAGACAGGTCGCACTGCCATGACCTGGGCCAGATGCTCGATCTCATCGCGCCCGACAGCAGCCTGCTGCACCTGCTTGGCAACATGCCTGATCGGTCCGCCGCTGCGCCGCTGCCGATCGGAGACCTCTCGGGAGCGCTCGACCTGCTCGGCGATATTGGCCAGGTCGAAGTAGATCGAGAATGCCCGGGCAAGCCGGGTCGCCGTCGCCAGGTCGACTGCGGCCAGGGTCGCGCCCGCTGCTGTCGGATCGACGCGCACCTGGAGTCGCACCTGTTCGACCAGATCGAGCAGGTCCTGGCCCTCCTGGCGGGCCATGGTCTGGCCGAGCAGCTGGCCGAGCTCGCGGATGTGCTCCCGGAGGCGGGCGTCCGCATCCCCTTGTGACATAGGCGACATCCTCGTTCATGCGCATTTCGGGCGCGTTAATTATCGGCTGTTCGCGGCTGGCGTACACCCGAAAGGGAAGGTTCTCGCCCAAGTCGTGGTTGTCTTGTCTCGAGCGGCCGGTACGGCTCGTTCACCTGTCTTCGCACATTAGGCTGGTGAAGCACCGGAAGCGCAATCGAAGTTCGACGAAGAAGGGTGTGACCGATGTTTGAGCGGTTTACCGACAGGGCCCGACGAGTGGTGGTGCTCGCGCAGGAAGAGGCGCGCATGCTCAACCACAACTACATCGGCACTGAGCACATCCTGCTCGGCCTGATCCACGAGGGCGAGGGCGTCGCAGCCAAGGCACTCGAGAGCCTTGGCATCTCGCTCGAGGCCGTGCGCAGCCAGGTCGAGGAGATCATCGGTCAGGGTCAGCAGGCCCCCAGTGGCCACATTCCCTTCACTCCGCGCGCCAAGAAGGTCCTCGAGCTGTCGCTTCGTGAGGCTCTGCAGCTCGGCCACAACTACATCGGCACTGAGCACATCCTGCTCGGCCTCATCCGCGAGGGCGAGGGCGTCGCGGCACAGGTGCTCGTCAAGCTCGGCGCCGATCTCAATCGTGTGCGCCAGCAGGTCATCCAGTTGCTCAGTGGCTACCAGGGCAAGGAGCCTGCAGCTGCAGGCCCCGCCGAGGGCACTGCTTCAACCTCCCTTGTGCTCGATCAGTTCGGTCGCAACCTCACCGTGGCTGCCCGTGAGGGCAAGCTCGATCCCGTGATCGGTCGCGAGAAGGAGATCGAGCGGGTGATGCAGGTGCTTTCGCGTCGCACGAAGAACAATCCCGTGCTCATCGGCGAGCCCGGCGTCGGCAAGACGGCTGTCGTCGAAGGCCTCGCGCAGAACATCGTCAAGGGCGAGGTGCCCGAGACCCTCAAGGACAAGCAGCTGTACACGCTCGACCTCGGCGCGCTTGTCGCTGGCAGTCGCTACCGCGGTGACTTCGAGGAGCGACTCAAGAAGGTGCTCAAGGAGATTCGCACGCGTGGCGACATCATCCTGTTCATCGATGAGATGCACACGCTGGTTGGTGCAGGCGCTGCAGAAGGTGCGATCGACGCAGCCAGCATCCTCAAGCCGATGCTGGCTCGCGGTGAGCTGCAGACCATCGGTGCGACCACCCTCGACGAGTACCGCAAGCACATCGAGAAGGATGCAGCCCTCGAGCGTCGATTCGCCCCGATCCAGGTCGAGGCACCCGATGTCGCTCACACGGTCGAGATCCTCAAGGGGCTGCGCGATCGCTACGAGGCTCATCACCGAGTGTCGATCACTGACGGTGCGCTCGAGGCCGCTGCGCGCCTGTCCGATCGCTACATCTCCGATCGCCAACTGCCCGACAAGGCGATCGACCTCATCGACGAGGCTGGATCGCGCCTGCGCATTCGACGCATGACTGCACCACCGGACCTGCGCGAGTTCGATGATCGCATTGCGATCGTGCGCCGCGAGAAGGAGTCGGCAATCGACTCGCAGGACTTCGAGAAGGCAGCCTCGCTGCGCGATGACGAGAAGAACCTCATCGCCGACAAGGCGCAGCGCGAGAAGGAATGGAAGGCAGGCGATCTCGATGTCGTCGCCGAGGTGGATGAGCGGCTGATCGGCGAGGTGCTGGCACTCATGACCGGCATTCCCGTCACCGATCTGACTGAGGATGACATCGCGCGCCTGCTGCGCATGGAGGATGAGCTGCACAAGCGCGTCATCGGGCAGGAGCAGGCCATCAAGGCCCTGTCCAAGTCGATTCGCCGCACCCGTGCCGGACTCAAGGATCCCAAGCGTCCGTCCGGCTCGTTCATCTTCGCCGGCCCGTCAGGTGTGGGCAAGACGGAATTGAGCAAGACCCTTGCTGAGTTCCTGTTCGGCGACGAGGACGCGCTCATCTCACTTGACATGAGCGAGTACTCAGAGCGCCACACCGCGTCACGGCTGTTCGGTTCGCCACCCGGATACGTCGGCTACGAAGAGGGCGGGCAGCTCACCGAGAAGGTGCGTCGCAAGCCGTTCTCAGTCGTGCTGTTCGACGAGGTCGAGAAGGCGCATCCGGACATCTTCAACTCGCTGCTGCAGGTTCTTGAAGAGGGTCGATTGACCGATGCTCAAGGCCGCGTTGTCGACTTCAAGAACACGGTCATCATCATGACGACCAACCTGGGCAGCCGTGAGGTCTCGCAGGGAGTCATGCTCGGATTCGTTGCCGAGAACGAGGATGACACTGCTTATGATCGCATGAAGGCAAAGGTGCAGCAGGAGCTCAAGCAGCACTTCCGCCCTGAGTTCTTGAACCGCATCGACGATGTCATCGTGTTCCACCAGCTCACGCAGAACGAGATCATCGAGATCGTCGATCTCATGATCGCCAATCTCGAGAAGCGTCTTGCCGACCGAGATATCGACATCGAGCTGACCACGGCTGCCAAGCACCTGCTCGCCGAGCGGGGCTATGACGCCCAGCTGGGCGCCCGGCCGCTGCGTCGAACCATTCAGCGCGACATCGAGGATCCGCTGAGCGAGAAGATGCTCTTCGGCGATCTGCAGGGCGGCAACATCGTGGTGGTCGACGTCACGGGTGAGGACGCCGATCGCGAGTTCACCTTCACGACGACGCCGCGGGCCAAGCTGCCCGATGCGCCACCCGTCGAGACCGCGGGCTGATCACCGGCACTCATCACCTGGCAGGACGTAGCCCTCGCGAGCGCGAATGACGAGCCCATCACCGATGAGGCTCGTCATTGCTCGTTCGCGCTGCACTTCGTCAGCCCAGGCTGCCTCAATCGCGCTCTGGCTCGCTGGCGAGGCACTGCTCACGGCCCGCAGCAGCGCGCCGCGGGCCTGACGGTCGCTCCCGGTGAATACGGGCTGGGCGCGCCTTGCGGGGCCATTGGCCGGCTTGCCGTCGGCAAGCCAGGTGCATGAGGCACTGATGGGGCATTGCTCGCATCTGGGCGCGCGTGCCGTGCAGACCACTGCTCCGAGCTCCATGACAGCTGCCGCCCACTTGGCACCCGTTGCCGCCGTCACCAGGCTGGTCGCGAGCTCGACCTCAGCCCTGGTCTGATGCGCTGGCGCTGCTGCACGTCCGCCCCAGGCCCGCATGATGACTCGTCGGATATTGGTGTCGAGCACGAGCGCCGGCTGGGCGAAGGCGAACGCGGCTATCGCAGCCGACGTGTAGCTGCCCACTCCGGGC
>JBAYUM010000067.1:0-9878 GCA_041675125.1 Candidatus Nanopelagicales bacterium | reverse complement strand
CGTGCCCCAGTCCTCATGCAGCTTGAAGCCCGAGGCGCCGCCGCGCAGCTGCTCCCACATCGCCTCCTGCGACACGGTGTTGCCCTTGCCCAGCAGTGCGATATTGACCGGGTACTGGTCCATCGCCTCCAGCATGCGCGCGAGATTCCACGACCCGGGAGTGACCGTGGTGGCCTTCGAGCCATCGGCCGGCCCGGTGCCGCCGCCGATCAGCGTGGTGATGCCGCTGCCCACGGCCTCCGGAACGATCTGCGGGCAGATGAAGTGCACATGGGTGTCGATCGCACCCGCGGTGATGATGCGGCCATTGCCTGCGATCACCTCGGTGCTCGGCCCGACCACGAGCAGCGGATGCACCCCATCCATCGTCTCGGGATTGCCTGCCTTGCCGATCGCCACGATGAAGCCATCGCGCACCCCGATATCGGCCTTGATGATCCCCCAGTGGTCGAGGATCACGGCCCCGGTGATCACCAGGTCGGGTGCGCCCTCGGCTCGAGTGACCCGGCCCTGGCCCATCGACTCGCGCAGCACCTTGCCTCCGCCGAACACCGCCTCATCGCCTGCGAACCCAGGACCGCCGGAAAGATCGCCATCGACCTCGATCATCAGATTGGTGTCGGCAAGGCGGATGCGATCCCCCGTAGTTGGCCCATACAGCCGCGCATACCGGCCACGATCGAGTTCCATCAGGCCTCACCGTCAACTGCACCAGCAGGATCACCGTCATCTGAGACGACACCACTCGCGACGGCACTGGCACCGCCGCCGGCTGCGACAACGGCATCCAATGAACCAGGTGGTTGCAGCGAGAGACCGGGCACAACGCGCGTGCCGCCAAGGGGCACGAGCACCACCTCGGCCTCGATGCCCGGCTCGAAGCGCACGGCAGTTCCAGCAGGAATATCAAGGTGCATGCCGAACGCCACATGCCGGTCGAACAGCAGCGCAGTGTTGGCCTGCGCGAGATGGAAGTGCGAGCCCACCTGCACCGGTCGATCACCGGTGTTCACCACGGTCAGCCGCGTCTGGGCTCGACCTGCATTGAGCTCGATGGTTCCGGGTGCAGCGATCACCTCGCCCGGGACGCACGCCTGGTCAGCAGCCAGTGGGAACGATGCAGCCGAACCTCCAGACTCATCATCTGGGGCAGCACCTTGGAAAGGATCATGCAGGGTCACCAGCTTGGTGCCATCTGGGAACGTGGCCTCGATCTGCACCTCAGGCAGCATCTCCGCAATCCCGGGCATCACATCGTCACGCGACAGCACCTCGCGCCCGCTCTGCATGAGATCGGCAACTGACCCGCCATCGCGCGCCGCCTCCATGACATACGAGCACAGCACCGCCACGGCCTCCGGATAGTTCAGTCGCAGGCCGCGCGCCCTTCTGCGCCAGGCAAGATCGGCCGCATAGGAGATCATCAGGCGCTCTTGCTCATGCGGGGTCAGGAGCATCGTTCATACCGCCATTGCAGTGCGGATGATCTCGTCGGCACCTGGCTCGACAGCACCAGCGCGGACGATCTCCCCCGACTCGATCACGGCGTAGGTGCTCGCCGCGCGCAGCGCGAATCCGATGTGCTGCTCGACCAGCAGCACATCGATGCCGGACTGCGAGAGACGCATGATCTTCTCCTCGATCTCCTGCACCACCGACGGTTGGATGCCTTCGGTCGGCTCGTCGAGCAGCAGCAGCTTCGGGCCGGTGATCAGTGCTCTGGCCAGCGCCAGCTGCTGACGTTGGCCACCGGAGAGCAGGCCGGCCCGCCGATCGAGCAGCTCGGTGAGCGCCGGGAACAGGTCGAGCACGTCAGCGATCGCGGCCTTGCCATCCTTGCGACCGTCGGCTACGAGCTGCAGATTCTCTCCAGTGGTCAGATAGGGGAAGGACTGCTGCCCCTGCGGGACATAGGCGATACCCATTCGCACTCGATCATGCGGCTGCATCCTGGTGATGTCCTTGCCGTCGAAGAGCACCGAGCCCGCGCGTGGCTTCAATAGCCCCATCACAGCTCGCAACAGGGTGCTCTTGCCGGCTCCGTTGTGTCCGAGCACTGACGTGACGCCCTCGTCGGAAGTGCTCAGCGAAACCCCATGCAGCACGGTTGTACGGCCGTATCCGACGTGCAGATCGCGAATCTCAAGCATCAGTGTCCGCTCCCGTCACTGGCAGCGGTGCCCAGATAGACCTCCTGGACTCGCGGATCGGCCTGAACCTCGGCAACCGTGCCCTCACTGAGCACCCGGCCGCCGCTCAGCACCGAGACCGAGTTGGCGAACTTCCGCAGGAAATCCATGTCGTGCTCCACGACCACCACAGTCCGGTCCTGAGCGATCACGCCCAGCAGCGCGCCAGTCGCATCGCGTTCGTCATGACTCATGCCCGCGACCGGCTCATCCAGGAGCAGGAGCTTGGCGTTCTGCACGAGCAGCATGCCGATCTCCAGCCACTGCTTCTGACCGTGGGCGAGGATCCCGGCCTGACGATCGACGAGATCGGCAAGCCCGATCGTTTCGAGAGCCTCGACGACACTCTCGGGCACTGCGCTCCTGCGACGCAGCATGGTGATCACTCCGCGACGTGCGCCCGAAGCGATATCCAGATTCTGCAGAACGGTGAGCTCCTCGAACACCGCCGCGGTCTGGAAGGTCCGGCCGACCCCCTTGCGCGCGATCTCGTGCACCTCGAGGCCATTGAGCTCTTGCTCGCCGAACAGCACCGATCCAGTCGACTTCACCAGCCCGGTGATCGCATCGATGACGGTGGTCTTGCCTGCTCCGTTTGGTCCGATGAGGAAGCGAACATCGCCACGGCCGACATCGAGGTCGACCCCATCGACGGCGACGAATCCGTCGAACTCCACTCGCAGATTGCGAATCTCAAGGCCCGCATACGGCTGATCGGTCATGCGCTCGCCTCCTGTACCGCACCACTCAAACTCGGGGCCCCAGGTGGTTTTCGATCGTCCCACTTGCCCTTGATCGCACGGAATGCTGCAGGCAGGGTTGCCAGTCCACCTGGCAGGAAGGCGACCACCAGGATGAACATGCCGCCTTGGATGTACTGCCACGAATCGGGATAGGCCTCACTGGCCGCCGTGCCGAACCATGCGACGCCCACTGCACCCAGCACAGGACCGAGCAGGGTCGAACGCCCACCGACGGCGACTCCGATGATGAAGGCGATGGACGGCACCACATCGATCGATGCAGGATTGATCGCCCCGACGATGGAGACAAAGGCAGCACCGCCAAGCCCGGCCATCGCTGCCGAGACGGCGAACGCGACGCTGAGCACTCGCGCCGGGTTGTAGCCGAGGAATCGCACTCGCTGGTACGCATCGCGCGTGGCCACCAGCAGCTCGCCGTAGCGACTGAACATCAACTGACGGGTGATGGCAATGACTGCGAGCAGCACCCCCGCGATGATGAAGTAGACCATCCTGCGATTGACCGGATCGTCGAGGTCGTAGCCGAAGAAGTTGTTGAGATTCGTTAGTCCGTTCGTGCCTCCAGTCGTGCCCTGCTGACCGACGATGAAGATGGCCAGGGCTGCGGCGAGAGCTTGACTCAGGATCGCGAAGTAGGCCCCGCGCACACCGCGTCGGAAGATCATCGCTCCGAGCAGGTACGCGATCGCAGCCGGAACGATGATGATCGCCGGTATCGCGAACCAGCTGTAGCGGAACGGCTCCCACCACGCAGGCAGGCGATCGACCTCGCCGTAGAGCTGCATGAAGTCAGGCAGTTGCCCATCAGGTGTCTGCGACAGCTTCAGGTGCATGGCCATCGCATAGGCCCCGATGCCGAAGAACACCCCCTGTCCGAGAGTGAGCAAGCCCCCTCGACCCCAGGCAAGACCGATGCCGGAAGCGACGATGGCGAATGCCAGGTACTTGCCGAGCAGTTCGAGTCGAAACTGCGAGAGCACGACAGGCGCGATGAGGAAGAGCAGGATGCCACCGGCCGCGAAGCCGGACATGGTGCGAATCGGGCCCGGACGGAACACTCGACCCAGATACGGATTGGACTGCAGCTTCGCAAGCATGGGATGGGTCTTGATCTTCTCGAGCATCGCGTTCATGCCAGGCTCCTTGTCTGCTGGCTGAACAGGCCCTGCGGGCGCCATTGCAGGAAGATCACGATGCCGATGAACACGAGCACCTTGGCAAGACTCGGGCCGACCTGGTATTCGATGAGTGCGCTGGCCATGCCGATCGCGAAGGCCATGATCACCGTGCCCTTGAGCTGACCGATGCCACCGACGACGACCACGAGGAAGGCGTCGACGATGTAGCTCTGACCCATCGTCGGTCCAATCGCGCCGAGCAGTGTGAGCGCGACACCGGCGATGCCGGCAAGTCCACAGCCGATGAAGAAGGTGGTGCGATCAACACGACTGGTGGGGATGCCACTCGTTGCCGCAAGGCGTCGGTTCTGCACGACTGCTCGGATGCGACGGCCAAGTGGGGTGAACTTGAACGTCAGTGAGAGTGCGAGCACGGATCCCAGTGCCAGCGCGAGGATGAACAGCCGGCTCGCCGGGAAGGAGAACTGCCCGATCTCGACGGCTCCGGTGAGCCATTCGGGTGCCTTGGTCTGCTTATTGGTTGCGCCGAAGATGTTGCGAGCGAACTGCTGCAGCACCAGCGCAACGCCCCAGGTGACAAGGAGAGTGTCCAGGGGCCGTTCATAGAGCCTTCGAATCAGCAGCACCTCCATCGCCAGACCGATGAGCCCGGAGACGACGAAGGCCACGGGAAGTGCGAGAAACAGCGAGAGACCAGCCGAAGTCATGAAGAGCTGCAGGACGTACACGGTGTACGCGCCGAACATGAACAGTTCGCCCTGAGCCATGTTGATCACGTTCATCTGGCCGAAGATGAGTGTCAGGCCAAGGGCGATGAGCAGGAGCAGCGAACCGAAGCTGATGCCGGTGAAAAGCTGATTGACGACGATCACGGGTGGCCTCTCATGGAATGCGTGGCGATCGAAATGACCCATGGGGTGGGAGCCAGTCCCCCCTGACCCCCACCCCACCGGGGCCCGAAAGTGCGGGCCCCGGCCTGTTCACTCAGCTCGAGCTGGGTGCTGGCGTGGCCCCTGTGAGCCCTGCCGCCCAGTCGTAGCCTTCGAGGAATGGGTCAGGCTTGATTGGCTCACCTGAGTTCCAAACCTCGACGATCTGTCCATCACCTGTGATCTTGCCGATGCGAGCGGTCTTGTAGATGTGGTGGTTTGCCCCATCCATCGTGACCAGGCCCTCAGGAGCGGCGAAGGTGATGCCTTCAGCTGCAGCCTTGATGGCCTCTGGGTTGCAGGATCCAGCCTTCTCGGCCATTGCCTTCCAGAGGAACATCGAGGTGTATGCGGCTTCCATTGGATCCGAAGTCGGCTTGTCTGCGCCGTACTTGGCCTTGTACGCCTTCACGAACTCCTTGTTCTCAGGGGTGTCGGTCGTCTGGTAGTAGTTCCAGGAGACCAGCTGATCCTTGAGGTACTCAGGTCCGATAGCCGCAACCTCTTCCTCGGCAATGGACACCGATACGACCGGAGTGGTCTTCGCATTCAGGCCCGCCGACTTGTACTGCTTCCAGAAGGCGACGTTGCTGTCACCGTTCAAGGTGTTGAACACTGCATCGGGCTTCGCTGCCTTGATGCTGTCGACGATGGCGCTGAACTCGGTGTTGCCCAGAGGCTTGTAGTCCTCACCGACGATCGTCATGCCATTGGCAGCGGCGTATGCCGCGATCTCCTTGTTGGCAGTACGTGGGAACACGTAGTCACTGCCGACGAGGTAGAGGGTCTTGACGCCCTGCTCCTTCAGGTAGTCCAACGCAGGGATGATCTGCTGGTTGGTCGTTGCACCTGAGTAGAAGATGTACGGCGAAGCCTCAAGGCCTTCGTACTGCACCGGGTAGAACAGCAATTGCTTATTCGACTCGAAGACCGGCAGCATCTGCTTTCGGCTGGAGGAGGTCCAACCACCGAAGGTCGCTGCAACCTTGTCCTCACTGATGAGCTTCTGTGCCTTCTCTGCGAAGGTAGGCCAATCCGAGGCGCCATCCTCACTGATCGGCACCAACTGCTTGCCGAGCACTCCACCGGCTGCGTTGATCTGATCGACGGCGAGCAGCAATGAATCGCGAACCGTGACCTCGCTGATGGCCATCGTGCCCGACAGCGAGTTCAGCAGGCCGACAGGAATGGTGTCGCCGACTGCGCATGGATCAGCAGCGGTGGTTGCCGACTCAGAAGGAGCCGCCGCATCAGTGCTCGATCCGCAGGCCGCCAATGTGAGAAGCGCAGTGATCGCTGTAGCCGCTACAGCCACGCTTCGTTTCCGCAAAGTAATCATGGTCCCCCGTATGTTTAGGGGAGGCCGAACTCCAACCCCCCGATTAGACAAGCCCGAACGTATGGACGGCGAATGAATGCGAAAAGTCCGTTTTGTTTCCGCATGATGTCCTGCGACTCATCGAGGTAACAGGCACATGAACTTCACAGGCCCACGGATTTTGAGAATGCCATTCTGCAATGCACAATCGCCCCATCGGCAAGCCTCACAAGGGAGCCACATGGGCGCACAACGCTGTCACGAAGAAGTCACGCAGGTCGCCGAATGGCTGGGAACAGTCACCGCGAACAATGTCGATCTGGCACGAGTCGAGTTGCTGCTCGGCATCGACCCCATCCAATGGTGGGTGCTCGCGGTCGACATCGACTTCTCGGACTTCGGCAGGCGCTCAGTCACCGCGCTGGCAGTGCCTGCCAAAACAACACGAGACGAGCTCATCCAGGTCTACCGCCAGGGCAGGCGCGTCCCAGTGACCGCATTCGAGGCCATCACCATCGAGCCCGAGCACCCAGACCAGGCAAGCGGCAGGATGCCCGATGACCTGCCGGTCAAGACCATCTCCGACTTCATGTCATACGGGTTCAGGCACCTGGAGATGCGACTGCATGTGGGATGGGCGAACCTGCCGACCGATCTGCTGCTCGAGATCGTCGAGACCGTCAAGTAGGCATTGCCCCTCGCAGCCAATGAAGCCCATTGGCCCTGCATCGGGCTTAGCCTTGCCCCATGTGCCGGAGCATCAAGACCTTGAGACCACCGTTCGCAGACGACGTGACCAATACCGACGTCGAGGCCGCTGCACTGCAGTACGTGCGCAAGATCAGTGGCTTCCGGCAACCCGCTGCGCACAACAAGGCAGCCTTCGACGAGGCCGTTGTGGCGGTGGCCGCTGCCACTGCGCAACTCCTTGACAGCCTGGTCGTCAAGGTCCAGGCCTGAACCCCTGACCCAACGAGCGATGCTGTGGGGCCTACTCCGGAATGCGCTCGGTGATCTCGCGACCCAGCAGCTGAAGCTCCGCATCGGCCGTGATGTTCGGAATGAGGTAGGTCGGCCACACGCTGGGGCTCGGCTTGTATCCGCGCAGCAGCTGCTTGGCCACAGTGGCCTGATGCACCTCTGTCGGACCATCGACAAGTGCCATGATCTGCGCGCCCAGCACGGCTCCTGCGAACGGAAGTGCCGTTGAAGTGCCGATCGCACCGTGCAGGTGCAGGGCTCGAGTGGCGATGTTCTCGTAGACCCGTGCGCACTGCACCTTGATCGCAGCGATGTCCTTGCGTACGCGGTAGTAGTCCATGTACTCATCGATCTGCCAGGCGGTGTAGAGCACGAACAGTCGCAACTGCTGCAGGTCAATGTACGAATCGGCGAGCATGGCCTGCACCTGCTGCTTGTCGCCGAGCGTCTCCCCCTTGGTCACGCGCGACAGCGCGCGCTCCCCCATCATGTCCAGGAACTCCTGGCAGTTGCCGATGGTTCGCATCGCGTGGTGCACGCGACCGCCGCCGAGGCGCGTCTGGGCAACCTTGAAGGCCTCGCCAACGCCGCCAAGCATGGCGTCGTCATTGACGCGCACGTTCGTGTAGCTGACCAGCCCCTCGGACACGTCGTCCGGGCCTTCACCTGGGATGCCGAAGTTGTGCTCGATCTCGATCCCCGGAGTCTCATGAGGCAGCAGGAACATCGAGAAGCGCGAGGTGACTGGTGCTTTGGGATCAGTGACGACCATGACGATGAAGAAGCTGGCCCAGCGGGCATTGGACGACCAGATCTTGCGGCCGTTGATGACCCATTCGTCGCCTTCGCGAACGGCGTTGGTGACGAACACGCCTGGGTCGGCTCCGCCCTGTGGCTCGGTCATCGAATAGCAGGACACGATGTCGCCCTCGAGCAGCGGTGCGAGGTAGCGCTCCTTCTGCCAGTCGGTGCCGAAGTGGGCGATGATCTCTGCGTTGCCGGTGTCAGGCGCCTGGGTGCCGAACACCCGCGGAGCCCAACGCGAGGTGCCCAGGATCTCGTTCATCAGTGCGAGCTTCAACTGGCCATAGCCCTGGCCGCCGAGCTCTGGGCCCAGGTGGCAGGCCCACAGCTTCTTGGCCCGCACCTCGTCCTTCAATGGGTCGATGATCGCCCGCTGCTCATCGGTCATGTCCTTGTAGACGTCATGGGGCCAGACGAGGTCAAGAGGCCTCACCTTGGTCTTGACGAACTGGCGGGTCCAGTCGAGCAGGGCCTGGAACTCGGGCTCGACGCGGAAGTCAATTGCCATGGTGCGCTCCTTGATGGTGGATGAGGACAAGCACGGGATGGAGATGAATCGAATGAATCACCATGATCAGTACAGTCCGCCGTCACAGCGGATCGTGGCGCTCGAGGTGTAGCTCGATGCATCGGATGCGAGGTAGATCGCCAAGCCCACGACCTCGGGCGGATTTCCGATGCGCTTGAGCGCCTGCGAGTTCTGCAGGCTCGCCGTCGTCGCCGGCACATCCCACGCCTTTGAGATGTCCGACAGGAATGGGCCGGCCATCAGCGTGTTCACTCGAACCCGAGGCCCGAACGCCTTTGCGAACCCCTCGGTCATGGCGTTCAGCGCCGCCTTCGCCCCGGCATACGGGATGATGTTCGGACCCGGTCGAAGCGAACCGGTCGATGAGACGTTCACGATCGAACCGGTGCCCGCCTCGAACATGCGCTCGCCCATGAGCGCTGTCAGCCGGTAGGGGCCCTTGAAGTTCAGGTTGATCACGCTGTCGAACATCGCCTCGCTGACATCGGAGTTCTTGTCATAGGTCGGCGACATGCCTGCGTTGTTGATCAGGCAGTCGACCTTGCCGAACTGCGAGTAGACCGCATCAGTGAATGGCTCGAGCTGATCCCAGCGGCCGACGTGCAGCCCATAGGGCATCACCTGTCGCCCGGTGAGCTCCGAGATCTCGGCAGCAACGGCAGAGCAGTTGTCGAAGTTGCGCGAGGCGACGACGACATCGGCCCCAGCTTGAGCGCAGCCGAAGGCCATCTCTCGGCCAAGGCCGCGACTGCCACCGGTGATGACGATGACCTTGCCGGTCAGGTCGAACAGTTGATCCAGGTAGCTCATCGAACTTGCCTGATCGAATGCACCTCTGAGAACCTATTGGCCATATGGAGAGAATAGTATTCTTGCAATACAGAATTTTATTCTTTTCAGATATTCAACGAAAGCAGTCGATCCAGTCCTCACGTTTTGTGACGAAATCATCCCCATCGCCCGTTACCGTTCTCCCGTGGAACTGGATCGTCGAGGCCTGCTTCTTGCCACTGTCGCCCTTGGAACGGCTGCGGGAGCCAACATGCTCGCGCCGCCGGCAATGGCCGCCAGCGCCCTGCCGGCACCGGCGACTCCGCTTTCCCCGACCCTCCTGTCGCTCTTCGCTGCACCGACCTTCAACGACGAGGCGCTCTTCGCCCTTGGAGCCGCGAGTTCACACACTGCCGAGGTCGGCGAGGTGCTCGCGATCGCCAACGCCATCAAT
>JBAYUM010000066.1:0-9930 GCA_041675125.1 Candidatus Nanopelagicales bacterium | reverse complement strand
TCAAGTGGAGGAATATATCCGGTTGCCTGCTACCCTTGCCCGGTCATTGGTGGAGAAATCACACTCGGCCTCGGCACAGCATCTAGCCCGCATCGACGGAGGTTCGACCTTGCCGCTCATCGCAATCATCGGCGCTGGTCCCGGCATGGGTGCAGCCATCGCCCGGCTATTCGGACAGCACGGGTACTACGTTGCCCTGGTCAGCCGCACCAGGAGCAAGGTCGACGCCCTGGCCGACCAGTTGAAGGCCGAGGGGATCAACGCTTCAGGATTCACTGCTGACATCCTGGACCCGCAATCCATCACCAGCGCGATCACCCAGATCGAGTCGACCCTCGGGCCCATTGATGTGCTCGAGTTCTCACCCGCAGATCCGACCCTGCCACGACAATCACCTCTTGAGGTGAGCGTCTCCGGGGCACAGGCACAATTGGATTTCTATGTCCATGGCGCCATCACGGCGGTTCAATCGGTGCTGCCGACGATGCTCGGACGCGGCGCTGGAACCATCATCGTGACCACCGGTGGATCGTCGGTCTTTCCCAATGCCACATTCGGCAACATCGCACTTGCAGCCGCCTCCCTGCGCAATTGGGCTCTCAGCCTCCACGCAGCTGCTGCCGACAAGGGCGTGCAGGTGGCGCACATCGCCATCAACGCATGGATCGGCAACCAGCCGGGGGCCGATGCCGCTCTCATCGCACCGCTGTACTGGCAGGCCCATCAGGACCATCACGTCGCCGAGCTGGTCTTCGACCCCTCTTCCCCGAGTGCCGGGGGCTAGCCATGAGCGTGGAACGCGACTGCCTGGTTGATGAGGACAAGGATGAGTGGCTCGGACGAATCACCGGGAACAACATCGATCTGGCTCGAGTCGAGCTCCTGCTGGGCATCGATCCCCTGCAGTGGTGGGTGCTTGCCGTCGATGTCGACTTCACCGACTTCAGGCAGGAATCCGTGACGGCCCTGGCAGTACCGGCCCAGATGACCCGGAACGACCTGATGCGCCTGCACCGACTCGGTCGCAATATCGAGGTGACCGCCTTCACGGTTGTCGACGACTGCGCAGCAGCAGACCAGACCAGGGGCACCATGCCGGCCGAACTCCCCATTCGCACAGCCGTGGACTTCCTGACCTATGGCTTCAAGCACCTTGAGATGCGCCTGCATGTCGGCTGGGCTGACCTTCCCGAGGACATGCTGCTGGAGGTCACGAGCAGCGTGTCCTGCAAGCCCGCTACCTGAGAGCGCCACGGGCCCAAGATGGAGTTCTTCTGGGAATTGGTTCTCGCCTGGCTCCTCGCAGCCATGTTCGGACTTCTCCTTGGACAGGCGAAGAACCGGCGCACGCAGGGCTTGCTGCTGGGGGCCCTCCTGAGCTGGATCGGCATCGTGATCCTCGCAGCCTTGCCGTCAAGGACTCCTGACGATGCACAGGACATGCGGTCAGAACCCGAACAACCATGAAGTTGCGTGCTGCTCAGGCTGGGTCGCCTCCCTGGGCCTCGTCAAGGAACCGATTGACTGCGTCGATCGCCCAGTCGTGCTCCTCATCGACATCATCGAAATCCGACGCCGGTCTGACGGCACCAGGTGGGAACCACATTTCGGTCTCATGCCCGTTGATCTTGAGGCGGACCAGGACCCGTCGCACCTTGAGATCGTTGTCGTGGAACCACTGCACTGCGGTTCCGGCATAGACGCTTCCATGCAGTTTCACGAGCACGCGTTCAGGCTCCACAGGACTATGGAAGCACCTCATCGGTCGTTGCGTAGATGAACGCGCCCAGGAGTGCCGCCAATTGAACTGGGCGATCACTTTGAACCGAGTGACCGGACCCTTCGACGACTTCCACGCGCAGGTCCTTGGCCCGCGCTTGGAAATCCTGTCGATGCTCAGCGGTCACGAATGCCGAGGCTCCCCCGAGGACAAGCATCATTGGAACGGGGATCAGTTCCACATCGGACCACAGGTCGTTGAAGTCGACTGCCTGCTCATCCTCGGAACTGCGCAGACTGTCGTAGCGCCAGCCCCATTGACCGTCCTCGAACTGTCGGGAGTTGTGGACCACCCCGCGCTCGATGAGCACGCGGTCACGACCAGGTGCCAGCAGGGCTGTTGCCTCGATCATCTCCTCGCGTGACGCAAAGCGTGTTGGGCCCTGGGTCAGCGCTGTGGTGCCACGCTCCTCCTGGCTCATCTTCTGCATCTGCTCCATCTGGCTCGGCGTGACGTCGATGACGACCACGCTCTCGAAGAGTTCCGGACGAAGCGCCGCCAGATGAATCGTGGTGAGGCCGCCAAGGGACATGCCGACCAGCGCCTTGGGCTTGATGCCCATCTGGTCGATGACTTCGGCGATGCGTTCCGCATTCATGATCGGCCAGTACTCCTTATCCTCTCGCCAGTTCGAGTGGCCATGCCCTGGAAGGTCGATGGCCACGATCGGCTTTCCGAGCAGCAGCGCGACGGCATCCCACGTATGCGCGTTCTGGCCTCCACCGTGCAGCATGACCATATCGGGCTCACCATCGAACCAGCGCAGGGATGAGATGGATGACCCATCACTGACCTGCCAGAACTCGCGGATCAGCGTTGGCTCGGACCACGGCAGTCCAAGGAACTCAGCAGTCTCCTTCAGCAGATAGCTCTCGCTGGCCGAATGATCAGAAGTCGCCAAGCATCACTCCGAACATGAGTTGCGTTCATCAAAGGGACCTACGCGTGGAGACTATCCGGATACGCGCCGACTAGCAGGGGTTCAAGATCGAAAGCCCTGGCACTGCCCGAGCCCGAACATGAGTGTGGCGGGCACCTGTAGGTGCCCGCCACACTCGATCAATCGTTCTCGATGACTAGCCGACGACCTTGTTGTTGATGGTGTCGACCAGCTTGCCGCAAGTCACCTTCTTGTCAGGAACGGGGACACCGTTCTTGACCGTCAGGAACCAGGTGCACTTGGACGGGCTGCCCAGCGCGGTGACGCCGGGGCCGAACGAGGTGGCCACGGGCAGGAGTCCGTTTGCCGTGTAGTTCTTCACCTTGCGCAGGTTGTTGATGAAGACCTGGCGCGTCGGGCACTTGCCGGCCAACTTGAGGCCGGTGATCATCAGGTCGGTCGTCGCGAAGCCGACCGGTGCAATGGCCGTGTACGGGTTCAGACCAGCGGCCTTCATGCCGTTCACGAAGGTACGCACCCCTGGCTTGCCGGCAACACCGGCGGGAGTGGTGCCGTAGGTCGAGCCGATCATGCCCGCGAGCGGGCCAGCGGCCTTGGCGATCTGAGCGGGATCCGAAAGGCCGACCAGGTAGTTGGCCTTGAGCTTGACGCCCTGCTGGGACAGCGCCTGGGCGATGGAGACACCACCGTCGACGTACATGGAGGTGTAGAGGCCGTCAGCGCCGGAGTTCTTGATGCGCAGAGCCTCAGAGGTGGCGTCGTGGGCGCCCTGGGGCGAGTCCAGGATGGTCAGGACGTTCGTCTGGCCAGTGCCGGCAAGCGGCACTGCGGCTGCAATCGACTTGATGGAGTTCACCGCGCCCGGGGTGTTGTGCGACATGAGAGCAACCTTCGTAACGCCATCCTGCTTGAGGCGCTCGAGCGGGGCAGTGGAAACCACACCTGGGACTGTCGGGCCGGTGATGCCGAAGGTGTTGCGGTCAGTTGCCAGGGCCAGCAGGCTGAAGCCGGTCACTGGGACGTTGTTCTGCTTCAGGTAGGGCATCATCGCGTCTGCCGAGGAGGACAGCATGATGCCGAAGACCTTGTCGTCCTGGATTGCCTTGTTGGCGACAGAGGCCTGGACCGAGCCGCTACCCGCGTCGTCGTAGCCGATGAGCTTGATCTTGCGACCGAAGATGCCGCCCTTGGCATTCTCCTGGTCGATGCGCAGACGCGCAGCCTGCTCGGCGCCGGCGAAGTTCGCTGCCGCGGGACCGGTCTTCGGGGAGACGAAGCCCAGCGTGATCTGGGTTGACGAGATGCCGTCCTGCGGAGCACAGGCAACGGCTGCTGGTGTCGCTGAAGCCTTCGGTGCCGGTGTTGGAGCGGCGTTGGCGCTGGTGGCCGCCACTGCGAGCACCATGGCAGCGCCAAGGCCTCCAGCGACAAGCGTGGTGCGCCTATTTCGAACGAGTGTCATGTATCCATCCTTGTCAGAATTGCATGCGCCTGATGCGCATGAGGAGTGCCCGGCACCACTACAGCCTGAGTGAACGAACCGGGAACGGGACAAATCTATGGGCTTTTAGTCCGATTTATGGGGATTAATCGTAATTGTTAAGTAATCGTTATATTTGACCGGATATCCGCTCTGCGGCACGACTGCTCCCCCGGCAACGGAACGGTCAACCTCGAGCCTGGAAGCGACGCAGGTACATGTCCTCGTCGGCTGCCCGCACCAGTTCCGCGAAAGTGCCGTAGCCAGCGTCCGAGGTCGCCGCACCAACGGTCACGGTGCCCGGCCACCGACTGCGGTCCGCAGTCGAAGCTGCGATCCACTCTTCGATGCGAGTCTTCATCGAATCAGCCTCCCAGTCGCTTCCAAGGCATAGGACGACGAATTCGTCACCACCCCATCGCCCAACCAGGTCGTCGGCACGGACAACTGCTCGAATCGCATCACCGGTCGCCTTGATCACCTGATCCCCATAGTCGTGGCCGTAGGCATCATTGGCCTCCTTGAGCCCATTGATATCCACGAACATGGTGAGGATCCGCACGCCGTGCCGCTGGCTCCACGCGAGCAATTGGCCAGTACGTGCTTCAAGCCCTCGTCGATTCAGCAGTCCGGTGAGTGAATCCTCTGTCGAGATGGCGCGCTCATGCGCGATCGAACTCGCCAGCGCATCAATGCTCGCAACGCGCATCCACATCAGTACGACGTCAATCAGGACCGCCGCTGCAAGCACCAGTATCCACTCGATCACGGCGTCCTCGACGAATCGACCTGCGGCAACGACGCACATGACTGCGATGGGCACCACTGCCACACCTGCTGCCAGGTAATTGAGTGTCACCGGGCCAAAGGCGACGATGACCAGGAGGGCGTAGGCCAAGCCAGTCGGGGACTGATAAGCGCTCTCCTGGTACGCGAGTGCTCCGACAAGCAGCACAGCCAGGGTTGCAGTGATCCACGGGACCACGCCTGGAGGCACCCATGGCCTGCCGACTGAGGCGGCCACTGCGGCCATGAGCAGCGCCACGATCGTGACAGGCAGGTTCTCGGCGAAACCGGCATACGCACCGATCGATGAGTTGAGCACGACCATGACCAACGCAACCGCCGACATGAACCCGGCGATTTTGGGGGCCTCCAGCTTGGCAGTCAGATTCCTGAAGGCCCGGCGCTCCTTGAGCGAAAGTGGCAGTTGTGCGCGGGACCCCTCGAATAGCAACAAGACTCCCCCAAGTCGAATGCGAACTCCTGATCCTGCCACAAGGGACCCGATCGGGCGCCTGCTCACCCCAACCGGGCAACCCTTGAATCCCAACGACGAGTTCAGGCATTTCACAGTCAGCAGCCCGGCCGCCGCGTTATCTTGCTTCCACCCCCAAGACCCCACCGCCTGACGCTTGCCTGTGGCAATTGTGACGGCAACCCGCCAGTCGAAGTGAGGATCGAAATGTCATTCAAGATCGGCAAGCTGTTCCACATCATCCATATCTCTGACGATCTGGCTGAACTCGACGCCTGGTACGACGATGTCTTCAACCCGACCCGAGGCATCATGGATGCCGGGTATTCGGAGATCGAGAAGCGCGATGCCTCGCTCATCGTGATCGGCGACGCGATCATCGAGCCAATGGCCGAGAGCGATGTCGAGGGTTCTGAGCTGATGCCAGTCGGTCGCTTCTACTCCCGCTTCGGGCGCCACTGGCATTCACTTGCCTGGTACATCGACGATGTTGGCGAATGCTGGGAGAGCATGACGGGCCAGAATGTCCGTGTCGTGACCGATGGGGGCGTGCCGCTTCCCGAGCGACCGACCTCAGGATCGCTCTTCACCCATCCGCGCGATACGCACACCCAACTCGAGTTCTACCCGCACGTGATGCCAGTCGATCCACGCTACGCCTCCGACTTCGACGCCTTTGCCTGGGAGCGGCTGCCACTTGGGCTGAAGCGCCTCTCGTATGCGACCGTGGTCGTGGCCGACCTCGACAAGGCCACCAAGACATTCACCGACGGGCTTGGCGGCAAGCTCATCCATGAGTCCACCTCGGACCTCACCGGCACTCGCAATGTCTATGTCGCTGTCGGAGAGACAACCGTTGTTGAGCTCGCTCTTCCTCTGGAGCCCGACTCCCTTGCGGGCCACGACCTGGCTGCCAACGGCGACATGTGCCACGCGGTTGCCTGGCAGGTGCTCGACCTCGACCGTGCAGCGGACTACCTGGCCACCAAGGGCATCCGGGTGATCGGCCGCGACGCGACGACTCTGCTGGCGGACCCCGATGACACCTTCGGTGCACCAATGCGCTTCACGACCCTCGCGATTCCCGGGGACCCACGAGACTGAACTCGCCCGACGACACACAGCTCCCCGCCTTCACTTCACGAGAGTTCAATCCGCCATGACTGAGACCATCGACCCGCTCAAGGTGCTGCAGAGCATTCGAACCGTGACCGGTGGCTATGAGGCCCAGACCCTGCCGACTGCGCACGGCAGCATCTTCGGTGCCTACCTGCTGTTCCAGCAGGTGCTCATCGCTGAGATGGCAGCGCCCGGCAAGCGCGTGCTCTCCATTCAGACCGTGTTCGCCAATGGCGGCACCAGCGGTCAGCCATGCCAGATCTCGGTTGAGACCCTGCAGAGTGGACGTTCATTCGCGTTCATCACCTTGACGTTCAGACAAGGCGATCTTGTCGTCAGCCGGGCCGAGGTCATGCTCACGACCGATGAGGCTGACTACCTTCATCACCGCAATGCTGGCCTGCCCCCAGAGGCTGTCGACACGTGGGCGCAGACCCCACCTGGTCTGTGGCCCGGGGCAGCGCACCGATGGCCAGGCTCGAGCATCGAGCAGCTCGATGTGCGATTCTCGCTGGCAGAGCAACCAAGCCCGTCGGTCACCAGAGCCCTGGTCGCGCTGGCCTCAGAGCCCGCGGTGATGGCCTCACTGATGGGATTCGTCGACGTCAAGGCTGCCTCGCCAGGACGGGTCCCCGGCAATGTCCTCACTCAGACGATCACCCTGCTCGAGCCAGCCGACCTGGTTGCCGGAATGGTCATCCGCTCGGCTCCGCGGTATGCGGGCCAGGGACGCGTGCACGGGGACGGAACCATCATGGATGTCTCCGGGAACCTGCTCGCGACCTTTGACACCACGGGAGTCCTGCGCGAACCTCGCTAGGTCGGCCGGGCCACTGATCGCGCGCTAGGCCTGCTGATCAGGGCTCTCGGATGAAGGATCCTCCTGCACTGGCGCGTCCTGGACTGCGGGTTCTGCAGGGCTCTGCCCCGCATTCGGCTCAGGATCGCCCTTGGAGCCACGGCGCAGCACCACTACCAGGATCGCCACGACGACCAGTGCGAGGACACCCAGGAGCACATACACCAGCCACATCATCGAGCCCCCAGCTGTCATTCCAGCAGTGATGCTCACATCGATGGGCTGGCTGATGTCCGACTTGATCGTCACCGAATTGGGCGAAGTGGTCGTCGCATGGTCTCCGGTCACATTGGTGATCTCACCAGGAAAGGTCACAGTCATCGTCGCGGTGCCGAGGGACGCATCGGTGGGAAGACCGGAATCTCCAGCGGTCGCATTGGACACGATATGCAAGGTGGCCAAATCGCCCTCGGAGGTGAGAGACCAATCCTCGCTCACATCGGTGACAGGCAGACTCTCGAATGAGCACCTGAGGGTCAGGCTTTCGGAACTCTCACTGGCAGCACAGCTGCCCAGCACTGGCGACTGCGTCTCATCGGTCAGGTCACCGGACTTGAGCTTGGTGTCCAGATCAGCGGCCGAGGTGATCCCCAGGAGACTGGCTGCCTGCTTGTCGACATCCAGGACGATGCTTCCAGAGACCGTGCTGTCGGGATTGACGTTCACGCTGTACGTGACATCCATGCACCCGCTGAGCACGAATGCCGCTGCAACCATCACTGTCGCAACTGCACCGACACGTCGACCGTGGAACTTGCGCATGGAATCCCCCTGAGGATGGCTTGTCAACCGAACAGGTGAACCGTACTGGAATCACTCGACCGCTGTGGGACTGAACGAGATTCAGAACTCCTCATCCAGATATGGCTCGAGCTCAGCCACTTGGTATCCATAGCGCTCGGCGATGACCTGCACGAGTCGCGCATCACGCAGTTCGATGAGTGCATCGATCGGCAGTCGGCGCACGACATCCTTGGTGGCGGGGTGATAGAGCGTGTGATTCCAGCAGGCCGAGTGCACTCGGGCAGCGTGCTCGGGTGCCGATACCGGTCGCGAGATGTCGGCAAGGCTGGCCAAGTAGTGCTGTTCGATCCACGCCTGATCCTGGATCGATCCGTTCATCTCGACACTCATACGCGCATCATGTCCAAGGTCGACTGGAAAGCCAAGGCCAGTCTGAACCCTGTCACGCATGCGTAGCGAGTTGCTCGATACTGGGGCAGCTGCAGACCAGGTTGCGATCGCCATAGGCGCCGTCGATGCGCCGCACCGGGGGCCAGTATTTGTCGGGATTGGCCTGACCTGTCGGGAATGCACCCACCCGCGGCGAGTACGGCAGCGACCAGTCGCCTATGACGCAATCGGCGGTATGCGGGGCATTGCGCAGTGGACTCAGGTCAAGGGGCCACTCCCCCTGCTGCACCAGATCGATCTCCCTGCGAATGGCGATCATGGCCTCGATGAAGCGATTGACCTCAGCGAGATCCTCCGACTCCGTCGGCTCGATCATCAAGGTTCCTGCGACGGGGAAGGACATCGTCGGCGCATGGAATCCATAGTCCATGAGCCGCTTGGCGATGTCGTCGACAGTGACGCCAGTAGCGGCAGTGATCGGACGCACATCGAGGATGCATTCGTGCGCTACCAACCCAGTGCTGCCTGTGTAGAGCACGGGAAAGTAGCTGTTGAGGCTCGATGCGATGTAGTTCGCCGACAGGATGGCCACCTGCGTCGCGCGCTTGAGCCCCTCAGCGCCCATCAGGCGGATGTAGGCCCAGGGGATCGGAAGGATCCCGGCGCTGCCCCAGGGGGCACCGCTGACCGGCCCCACACCGCCATCTGCATGCCCACGGCCAGTTGGCCCCGCTTCGGGTCGCAGCGGATGCGAGGGCAGATAGGGAGCCAGATGCGATCGAACTGCCACCGGACCGACACCCGGGCCGCCGCCGCCATGCGGAATGCAGAAGGTCTTGTGCAGGTTCAAGTGCGAGACATCGGCACCGAACTTGCCTGGCTTGGCCAGCCCGACCAATGCGTTCAGGTTCGCACCGTCGACGTAGACCTGGCCGCCCGCATCATGCACGAGAGCGCAGATCTCGGCCACCGCGGTCTCGAAGACACCGTGGGTTGATGGATAGGTGATCATCAGAGCTGACAATGCGTCCGCATGCTGTGCGATCTTGCTCCGCAGATCCGTCACGTCGACATTGCCCTGCTCATCGCATTGCACCACTACGACCTTCATGCCGGCCATGACCGCACTGGCAGCGTTGGTTCCATGTGCACTGCTGGGAATGAGGCACACATCACGATGATCATCGCCGTTGGCCAGGTGGTACGCACGGATCGCCAGCAGACCGGCGAACTCCCCTTGCGAACCGGCATTGGGCTGGACACTCACCGCGTCATATCCGGTGACCTCGGCCAGCCAGGACTCCAATGAGGTGATGAGCTCAAGCGAGCCTTGCGCATTCTCAAGGGGCGTGAACGGATGGAGACCGGCGAACTGCGGCCAGGTGATGGACTCCATCTC
>JBAYUM010000065.1:0-10420 GCA_041675125.1 Candidatus Nanopelagicales bacterium | reverse complement strand
GTGCTGCCGATCATGCTGGCACAAGGCACCGGTTCGATCGTGACCGTGGCATCCGAGGCGACACTTGGCGCCGGCGCTGCCGGCGTTGCCTACACCACGAGCAAGCATGCCGTCGCTGGGCTGGTGAAGAGCATCGCCTACTACTACGGCCCCCAGGGCATTCGCTCGAATGCAGTGCTCCCAGGCGGGGTCGAGACCAACATCGGGACCACGGCAGCACCGCTCACGACCTGGTCGATGGAGCGTGCGCAGCTGTCCATGGCAACCATGGGACCCATGGCACAACCCGACCAGATCGCCACGGCGATCTCCTGGCTGGCCAGCGATGAGGCTTCGAACATCAACGGAGCCCTGTTGACTGCAGATGGTGGTTGGTCCGCAGCCTGATTGCGCCATACTCTGCGAGTGACCGGCGCCCATCATCACCAAGGGCCATCAAGTGAGGACCTGAGCCCGCTCGACATGCGTCGGCGTCTGATAGCGGCCCTGTGCCTGTCGCTCCTGGTCCTGATCGTCGCGGTTGTCGGCGGAATCGTCTCCGGTTCGCTCGCGCTGCTGGCAGATGCCGGCCACATGCTGACCGATGTCACTGGGCTGCTCATCTCCTTGGTGGCGATCACGCTCGCAGCGCGCCCGGCGACCTTGAAGCGCACCTTCGGGCTGCAGCGACTCGAGATCCTGGCCGCAGCGGCCAATGCCGGGCTGCTGTTCGTTGTGGCGGCATTCATCTCATTCGAGGCATGGCAGCGGTGGCAGGATCCGTCGAGTGTCGACGGCCCGTTGATGCTCGGTTTCGCAGTCGTCGGCCTTGCTGCCAATCTCGTGGGGATGAGGCTGCTGCAGGCAGGCTCCAAGCAGAGCCTGAATATGAGGGGCGCCTATCTGGAGATGATGGGCGACCTCCTCGGCTCCGTCGCCGTGATCGTCGCAGCCCTCGGCATCTGGCTCACCGGGTGGGATCGCATCGACCCGTTGGCGTCAGTGGCTGTCGTGGTGATGATCCTGCCGCGGGCCTGGCTGCTGCTGCGTGAGGCACTGTCCATCCTGCTCGAAACCACGCCCAAGGCGCTTGACCTCAGTGAGGTGCGCCAGCACCTGATGGAGCAGGCCGAGGTGGTCGACGTGCATGACATGCACGCCTGGACCATCACTTCCGGCGTCGAGGTGATGAGTGCCCACGTGGTCGTGCGCAATCAGGTGCCAGCCTGTGACACGGGATCGCTGCTGATCGAGTTGCAGGGCTGCCTGCTCGGGCATTTCAACATCGCCCATTCCACGTTGCAGATCGAGCCCGAAGGCTTCGAGCATCCACCTTCGACGATGCACGAGTAGGGCCTGGGACCTACCGGTATTGTCGAGGGACTCAAGGGCGAGAACTGCGGAGGTGAGCGTGCGCAACGAGGAAGTTCGTTCACGCGTGACCTATTCGCCGAAAGTATTCATCCCATTGACCACGCTGTGCCGTGATCGCTGCGGTTACTGCACCTTTGCCCAGTCGCCGGCGCACGTGGCGCCCTTCCTCACGCTGGACGAGGTCCTGGCGATCGCAAGGGCGGGCGCCGAGGTGGGCTGCCATGAAGCCCTCTTCACCCTCGGCGAGGCCCCTGAGGACCGCTACCCAGTGGCGCGAGCCTGGCTCGATGAGCAGGGGTACGCATCGACGATCGACTATCTCGTTGCCGCCTGCCAGATCGTGCTCGATGAGACCGGACTGCTGCCGCATGCGAATGCTGGAGCCATCTCACGCGACGAGCTGCTCAAGCTTCGTGCCGTGGCTGCGAGCCAGGGCATGATGATCGAGACGCTGCGCGAGGACCTGCCAGCGCATCGGGGTGCACCGGACAAGGTGCCGGCTCGGCGGCTGGCCACCCTGGAGGCGGCCGGCGAGCTCCAGATCCCCTTCACCACGGGCATCCTCGTGGGCATCGGAGAGCATCGCGAGGATCGCATTGCCGCATTGGAGGCGATCGCTGCCTCGCATGCCCGACATGGTCATGTGCAGGAGGTCATCGTTCAGAACTTCATGCCGAAGGCAGACACCGTCATGCGGCTTGCCCCGGCCTGTCCTGCCGACGTGCACCTGGATGCGATCGCCCTCGCACGCGCGATCCTCCCGGCTGATGTGCATGTGCAGGCGCCACCCAATCTCGTGGATGATGCCGGGGTCCTGCTCGATGCCGGCATCGATGACTTCGGCGGAATCTCGCCGATCACGGCCGATCACGTCAATCCCGAGCGTCCTTGGCCCCATATTCACGATCTGCGCGCGATGGTGGAGTCCAAGGGCCGGTCCCTCGTCCCGCGACTGACGATCCATCCTGAATTCGCCCGGAACCCGCAACGGTGGCTGGATCCTCGGCTGCAGTTTGCCGTGCTTGACCGTAGTGATGCGGAGAGCCTGGCCAGGGATGACGCGGGCGCAGTGTTCCCTGAGCGCTACAAGCAGGCGATCAATGTCGGGACGGGGCCGGAGGTCGTGCAGATAGGACGTCGGTCCACTGCGTGGTACTCCGGCTCGGACAGGTTGCCTGAGGTGCTGATCGGTGCTGATCGGGCCAGTGCGATCTCTGGGGCAGTGGCCGAAGTCCTTGATGGCGTCCGTGCTGGACAGATGGTCGACGTGCCAGAGCTCGTGACGCTCTTCGGTGCGCGCGGACCCGAGGTGCGCGCCGTGGCTGCGCTCGCTGATGAGCTTCGGGCCAAGGCGTGCGGCGACGTCGTGACCTTCGTGCGCAATCGCAATATCAATTACACCAACGTCTGCACGTACAAGTGCACCTTCTGTGCCTTCTCGAAGGGTCCGGCGACACTCAACCTGCGCGGTGAGCCGTACCTGCTCACGGTCGATGACATTGCGGCCCGCGCCGTTGAAGCATCTGAGCTCGGCGCGACGGAGGTGTGCCTCCAAGGCGGCATTCACCCCGACTTCGACGGGCAGTCGTATCTCGACATCCTGGCCGCAGTGAAGGCCGCTGCCCCGCAGTTGCATGTGCACGCCTTCTCCGCACTTGAAGTCTGGGAGGGCGCTCGACGCCTGGGTCTTCCCCTTCGCGACTTCCTGGCGGCACTTCGCGATGCCGGTCTCAAGTCGCTTCCCGGGACTGCAGCGGAGATTCTTGACGATGAGATCCGGTCGATCATCTGTCCTGACAAGGTCAACACGGCCCAGTGGCTTGAGGTGCACGAGACCGCCCACGAGGTCGGCCTGAGATCCAATGTGACCATCATGTTCGGCAGTGTCGAGCAGCCCGTGCACTGGGCGCGGCACCTGGTGCGCACGCGCGAGGTGCAGTTGCGCACCGGTGGATTCACTGAGTTCGTCCCATTGCCGTTCGTCCATATGGCTGCTCCTGTGTACCTGAAGAGGGGTGCGCGCAGAGGCCCGACCTGGCGTGAGACCGTGCTGATGCATGCAGTCGGGCGCATTGCCTACAGCGGTGCGATCGACAACGTCCAGGCGTCGTGGGTCAAGTTGGGCACCGATGGTGCGCAGCAGCTCCTGCGTGCAGGTGTCAATGACCTGGGCGGAACGCTGATGGACGAGAATATCTCGCGTGCTGCGGGGGCAGCCCACGGTCAGGGGATCACGGTCGAGGAGTTCGCCGAGATCACCGATCCGCTCGGCCGTCCGCTGCTGGAGCGTTCAACCCTGTACGTGCCGATCACGGCGCCTGCTCGAACCTGAGATGGCCGCCCTCGACATACCCAAGCGCTCGTTCCTTGGCACCCCTGCGACTGCGCCCGGGCCGTCCGGGCCGCAGATGCTGCCTGCCTTTGCGGCAATCCGTCGCAATCCGCTGGGCTATCTCAATGATGTCTGGCGCACCTATGGCGATGTCGTGCAGTTCCCTATCCCGCGCCCGCCGAGTTACCTGGTGAGTCATCCGGACGCGATTCGCCGGGTCCTCGTTGAGCGTCCTCGGGAGTACAGCAAGGAGACCATCCAGTACCGCGCGCTTTCGCTGGTGACGGGCAATGGCCTGCTGACCGCGAACGACCCGCCATGGAAGCGGCATCGGCTGATGCTGCAGCCTGCCTTCCATCCGCGGCAACTGGGGCCTTGGGTCGGCGAGGTCGAACGCGGAGCAACGCGGCTCGTCGGCAACTGGCAGGCACTTGATGCCGGGACTGTCGTCGATGTCGAGCGTGCAATGCTCCAAGTCGGGCTCGAGACCGTTGGCCGTGCCCTGTTCACCGAGGACCTGTCGGGAGAGGCGGCCAAGCTCACTGATGCAAGCCTGGCAGCTCTTGAAGTCGTCGTTGCACGGGCTCGAGTCCCGATCACGCCGCCGGCCTGGCTGCCCACCCCCGCGAATCGTCGCCTGCAGGCGGCCAATGGGACCCTGGACACTGCGGTATCGCGGCTGCTTGCTGATCGGCGGCTGGGGCAGGCACCGCACGCACCTGATGTGCTGGACCTGCTGATCTCCGCACGTGATGACAATGCGCAACCGCTGGCCGAGCGCGAGATCCGAGACGAGATCGTCACGTTCATCGTGGCCGGACATGAGACTGTCGCTGCTGCGTTGACCTGGTCATGGGCCCTGCTGGCTGCGCATCCGCAGGTGCAGGCTGCCCTTCAGGCAGAGGTCGATGCGGTGGTGACCGATGCACCGCTGACGCTGGAGGATCTCGCACGACTGCCATTTGCTCGCGCGTGCGTCGATGAGGCCCTGCGCATGTATCCGCCTGCCTGGCTCATCAGTCGCAAGTCACTGCGCGCAGATGAACTCGGAGGCGCCCGGATTCCCGCTGGCGCATTGATCATCATGAGTCCGTGGATTGCCCATCGACATCCTGACTTCTGGGACGCTCCGGACACCTACCGGCCCCAGAGATTCATGGATGGCGGCGCTGCCCGACATGCATTCATTCCATTCGGGAACGGCTTGCGCCTGTGCATCGGCCGGGACTTCGCCTATGCGGAGGCAGTCGCACTCATTGCGCGGATCGCCTCGCGCTTCACGTTGCAGTACCCGAGGGGCAAGCAGATCCCCGCAGCCGATCCCAGCGTGACGATGCGACCGATAGGTGGGCTGCACCTATCGGTCACGCCTCGGGGATAGGCGGTGGCGTCAGTTGCCGCGGGTGATGTAGTCGACCAGGGCTGAGCGGTCGGACTCGAGCTCATCAAGGCGCCACTTGACGAGATCTCCGATGCTCACGATGCCGACCAGCTCTGCACCGTCGTCGATGACCGGAATATGGCGAATGCGGTTGACGGTCATGACCTCCATCGCCTTGTCGACCGTGTCGTGCTCGGTCAGCACTGTTGCAGGCGAGGTCATGACCATCGCCACGCGCAACTCATAGACGTCCTTCTGCCGGGCCAATGCTCGGGCGACATCGCGCTCCGATGCCACCCCGAGTATCCGTCGATCGTCGCCGGAGACGACCACTGCGCCGATCTGATTCTCGGTCAGCATGCTCGCCAGCCCGAAGACCGTCGCATCCGGGTGGATGGTAACGACGTGTGAGCCTTTCTTTGCCAAGATCTTTGAGAGTTGCATCTGACTCCGATCCTCAGCGGTATCTGCATGGTCCCGCCTCAGGGAGCGAAAATCAAGGATGCAGCAGGTCCAATACCAGTGGGTGGAGCAGGCCATTGGTCGACAGGGCGCAACCACCGCTGAGGGCAGGGGTTCCGTCGAATGCGGTGATGATGCCACCTGCCTCCTGCACGATGGGCACGATCGCAGCCATGTCCCAGGTGCCGAGCTCCGGCTCTGCGGCAATGTCCACCGCTCCCTCAGCGACCAGCATGTGCGACCAGAAGTCCCCGAAGGCCCGTTGCCTCCAGGTGGAGTGCAGGAGCGAGTCGAGTCCATTGCGGGCTCCCCGCTCACTCCAGCCGATGGCATCGGAATAGGAGAATGAGGCGTCGGCGATTGCCTGGACGCCACTGACCCGCAGGGCTACCGGGTCGGCATCGAGAGTGGTGCCGAAGGCGCCGAGTCCCTGGGCCGCCCACCAGCGACGCCCGAGTGCGGGTGCTGACACCGCGCCGACAACCGGAATCCCATCAACCGCGAGGGCGATGAGAGTTGCCCAGACTGGGACACCGCGGACGTAGTTCTTGGTGCCATCGATGGGATCGAGAATCCAACGGCGGGCGCCTGCTGCGGAGGTGGAGCCGAATTCCTCGCCGAGGATGTCATCAGCCGGGCGCTGCGAGGCCAGCATTGTGCGCAGGACCTGCTCGGTCTCCTGATCGGCTTCGGTCACCGGTGTCAGGTCAGGCTTGGTCTCGACGCGCAATGACGTTGACCTGAACAGTCGCATGGTGATCTCGTCGGCACGATCGGCCATGGCCAGTGCCAGAGCGAGATCAGCAGTCAAGGAGTCGGACACGTCGCTGAATGTACTGGTTGGGTGCGCAGTGCTCGTAGGCTCCATGAATATGTCGAACCTTGTGACGATCTCCGGCGTACCCCTGCATCCACTCGTCGTGCATGTCGTAGTCGTCATCGTGCCGCTCACGGCGCTGGGCGCGATCCTGATGGCTGTTCATCGCAACTTCTCGCGACGATTCGGCGTGCTGGTGGCCTTGGGCGGCCTGGTCAGCATCGGTTCTGCTCTCCTGGCGAAGGAGGCAGGCGAGCAGCTCGCTCGCGTCATCGCTGTGACTCCCGACCACTTCAGCTGGGGCAATCGTGCTCCCATCTGGATCGGGTTGTTCGGCCTGGCCGTGATCGGCTTCTGGGCCTTCGAGCGGGGGATACCGGCGAACCGCCCTCGACCGGTATGGCTGCGCGTAGCCGCGGGGGGCATCGTGGTGCTCTCGGTCATTGCCACGCTCGTGGTGCTGGGCGCAGGCCACAGTGGCGCGCAGGGAGTATGGCTTCCGCTTATTCAGTGATGCCGTTGAGCACAGCTGGCGCCTGAGTCGGCTGGGCAAGGAGCCGGCGCAGCGACAGCAGTCGTTCCTGCAGCTGTTCGGGCTGATCGGCTATCCAGTCATTGAGGCCGCAATCGGGCTCATCATGCGAGCAGGAGCGGGGGCAGTGCTCGGTACCCTCCTCGAGTTCAGGAAAGGCATGGATGATCTGCGCTGCGCTGACGTGAGCCAGGCCGAATGAGCGAATACCGGGTGTGTCGATGATCCAGCCGCCCTCGGGAAGGCCGAGCGCGACCGCACTCGTCGAGGTGTGCCGACCCTTGCCCGTGACGATGTTGACATGGCCGGTGCTGCGAACGGAGCCGGGGACCATCGCATTGACCAGTGTCGACTTGCCGACCCCGGAATGGCCGAGCACCACGGTCACCTGATCGCGCAGGGCAGCGAGCAGGTCTGGTGGCGGAATCCGGTTGGTAACGGTGAAGACTGGAAGATCCAGGGGGCCGTACATGGCGAGCAGTGAATCGGCACTTGCGAGATCGGTCTTGGTGATGACCAGCAGCGGCTGGATGCCGGCATCGAAGGCGGCAACCAATGCCCGATCGATCAGTCCGAAGGACGGCTCAGGATCGGCGGTTGAGGTGACGATCGCCAATTGGTCCGCATTCGCGACGATGATGCGCTCAACAGGATCGTCGTCATCGGCTGTGCGGCGCAGGGTGGAGGTGCGTTCCTGGCGTCGGACAATGCGCGCCAGATCATCCGTGCCTGAAGTGTCAGATCCGATGAGGTCGACCAGATCGCCGACGACGATGCCCTTGCGGCCGAGCTCGCGCGACTTGATCGCGTAGATCTGCCTGCCCATGGCGATCACCTGATCCGCCGAGCTCAAGGCGACCGTGAACCTGCCGCGATCAACGGCCACGACCATGCCGGTCTCGGCTTCGAGGTGGGCAGGGCGCTCCTTGGTGCGAGGTCGCGACTTGGTGCGTCCCGGACGGATGCGGACATCGTCCTCATCCCAGCGCTCATGGGCCTTCCGGCTCGTCACGGAGTTGCTGATCCCGACACGAGTGCCTCCCACCGCGAGGCGAAATGCGGCAGTGTCTTCGACGTGGTGTCGATATCCTCGACCTGCACGCCCGGGATACGCAGGCCGATGACGGCACCGGCCGTGGCCATGCGGTGATCGCTGTAGGTGCTGAAGTGGCCGGGATGCAGATCGGCCGGACGGATATGCAGGCCGTCCTCGGTCTCGGAGACATCGCCGCCGAGGTGGTTGATCTCATGCGCAAGCGCGGCCAGCCGATCAGTCTCATGACCGCGCAGATGGGCGATGCCACGAAAGCGACTCGCGGTGGTGGCAAGTGTGGCCAGTGCTGCCAAGGTGGGAGCGAGCTCGCCGACGTCGCTCAGATCGGCATCGATGCCGCGGATGTCGTCGTGCATGGACACGGTCAGGCCGTGGGCGTCATGAGCCACGACAGCTCCCATGGATGCCAGCAGGTCGCGCAGCGCGTCGCCGGCCTGAGTCGTCTGTGCGGGCCAGTCGGGAATGGTGACCTTGCCCCGGGTGACCAGTGCGGCCGCGAGGAATGGTGCTGCATTCGACAGGTCCGGCTCGATGGTCCGGTTGACAGGCACGATGCGCTGACGGGCGACCTGCCAGGTCACGGTGTCAGGGGTTTGGACCGTCACTCCATGCTCGGCGAGCATGGCTATGGTCATGTCGATATGCGGCTGGCTTGGAACACGCTCCCCGATGTGGTGAATGGTCAGTCCATGGTCGAATCGAGCAGCTGCAAGCAGCAGGGCGGACACGAACTGGCTTGACGCCGATGCGTCGATGGTCACCTCCTTGCCCGGGATCGAGCCCGTGCCCTGAATCACGAAGGGCAGCCGGTCAGCGCCGTCCACGTGAACCCCAAGCGCACGCAGGGCATCCAGCATCGTCGCCATCGGGCGGGCCCGAGCACCTTCATCGCCGTCGAAGGCGATTGAGCCCGAGGCCAATGCGGCGAGCGGCGGAACGAATCGCATCACCGTCCCGGCAAGGCCCACATCGATGGCCGCAGGTCCGGCAAGTGGTGCAGGCTGCACTGAGATGCGCACATTGCCGACGACAGAGGGCTCACTGACCGTGATGCCAGTGCCCAGCGCACGCAGGGCATCGACCATGAGGCGGGTGTCGCGGGCGTCAAGGGCCTGCTCGATGGAGCTTGGGCCATCGGCCAATGCGGCCAGGATGATGGCGCGATTGGTTGCCGACTTCGATCCTGGGATGCGAACCGTTGCGCGCACGGGGCCGGCTGCGCGGGGCGCTGCCCAATTCGGTTGCGGTGAAGGCGTCATCGGGGCAAGGGTAGTGCTCATCCCTTCCCGGAATGGTTGACCCTTGCTCCAGGAGTCCATTGAGGCCCGGTAGGGAATAGCGGGCGGGACGCAGGTGTTTGCGTGAGTGTGCAATCCACCATGGAAGTCATCGCGCTTGAGCCGAGTGCCGTAGGCTCCATGGTGATGTCCATCGAAACCCAAGAGGAACGGGTCGCGCGCTTCGAGCGTGACGTCATGCCGTTCCTGGACTCCCTCTACGGCGCGGCCTTGCGCATGACTCGCAAGCCGGCTGACGCCGAGGATCTGGTCCAGGAGGCGACGATGAAGGCGTTCGCCGCATTCGATTCCTTCACCGAGGGCACGAATCTCAAGGCGTGGCTGTTCCGCATCCTGACCAATGCCTATATCAACCAGTACCGCAAGCAGCAGCGCCAGCCATTCCAGACGAGCGCGGATGAACTGACCGATGGCGAACTCAACGACATCGGCGAGCATCTTGGCATGCGCTCGGCAGAGGCAGAAGCGCTCGCGAATCTGGCCGATACCGAGATCGTCGAGGCACTCGCTGCGTTGCCTGAGGATTTCCGGATTGCGGTCTACCTGGCAGATGTCGAGGGCTTCTCCTACAAGGAGATCGCTGAGATCATGGAGACTCCAGTCGGTACTGTGATGTCCAGGCTCAGTCGTGGTCGCAAATTGCTGCGCGAACTGCTGCGCGAATACGCGGTCGAGCGTGGCTTCGTTTCTGCGGAGGTGAAGTCATGAGTTGCGGCAATCCTCATCAGGTGCCCTGTGTGCAGGTGCTCTCCATGGTCTGGGTGTATCTCGACGATGAGGTCGATGGCGAGAATCGGCACGAGATCATCCACCACCTCGAGGAATGCCCGCCTTGTGCAGACCAGTTCGAGGCTGAGCGCATCATTCAGACCCGCATCCGGCGAACGAGTGTCACCACCGCGACTCCCGAAGGCCTTCGCACTCGAATCGTCACTCAGATCCAGTCCTCAATCCGCGGGCTGTGACCCGCGCGCTGCTCCCGGGAACATCAGCACTTTCCGCGTACCCTCACGTGTGTGGGGACAGTCCAGGAAATTGCCCAGGAACGCACTGATCTGCTGCCGGAGGAGATCGAGCAGCTGCTGCAGATCGTCAGCGCGTGGAGCCTCATCGCTGACCTGTCACTGAGCGATCTGACCCTGTGGCTTCCCACTTGGAACGACGGTGGAGTAGTCGCGGCAGCCCTGGTCC
>JBAYUM010000064.1:0-10431 GCA_041675125.1 Candidatus Nanopelagicales bacterium | reverse complement strand
GTGTCCGAGGGTGGTTCGGGCTGGGTGCCGTTCATGGCCGACCGGCTCGATGAGGCCTACCGCCAGCACTCGGCAGCCGTCAGCCCGAAGTTGTCTCGCCTTCCGGGCGAGATCCTGTACGAGCAGGTCTATGCCTCGTTCCAGCATGACTACCGCTCCTCGGTCACCGCGCTCACCGCGCAGGGCTACAAGAACGGCATGTTCGGCTCGGACTACCCGCACTGGGAGGGCACCGTCGGCCATCACCAGAAGACCCTGCACGAGTTGTGCGACGACGTCGACCCAGCGGCCAGCCACCGGATCCGCATCGGTGCGTTCGCCGAACTCTTCCCGCACGTTCCTCAGCCGCCGGCAGACGAGGCCTAGTCACGTCGCGCCTCACGCCAGGGTGGAATCAGCATCTGGCCCCTCGCCTCAAGCCAGGGGCCAGATGCTTTCCATCTGCGAAGGCATTCTTCGCCCGTACGATGTGCCCGCTTGTAGAGCGATCAAAGAGACGCAAGCCGTGACTTCGGCGTTGCAGGCTTGGGGTGTGAATGCGAAAGCATGGAGTCGGTCAGCTCTTCTTCCGTCACGGCTGTCAGGTCGAATCTTCGCGCCGGCATCGAAATGTGCTGCCTGCGCAGCGCCAACGCCTGAACGCATCTGATCTGGCATCCACTAGTTGAGGTTCAGCCCGAACGGAACCCTTGTCAAGAGAGCCTGCTTGTAGTGGGCTTCCGCTTCGTCAACCTCCGCCGCTGTCGCGTTCGGGCCGAACACGCGCAGAAGGCTGAATACATAGTTGTTCGCGCGGGTCGAGTCGGCCCCGGCCAACTCTTTCAACGCAACATTGCCACCGTGCCCGTCCCGCGCGTAGGCGTTCCAGCGCCCGAGAATTCTGTCACCGCCGTCAGCCTTGCCGACGTACAACTTTCCGCTGCTGGTGTCCGCTATGACATAGATTCCCTGGACAGATCCAAGGGCCGTGCGCCATGAGGCGTATCGGGAGTCCTGCACCACAGCTTGCAGTTCCCCGTACGAGATTCGCACTCTGTCGAAACCGGGAAACTGCACCACCTCAGGGTCGGCGATCTCGACCACAGGGAAGGACCACGCGCGAATTCCTGTCTTGGTCCAGTTGATGGCGTCTTTCGACCATTCGATCACGAGTCGGTTCTTCAACGAACTCAACAGCCCTGACTCGTATAGGTCGAAGGTGCGTAGGGCTGACGTCCTTTCTGCCACCAGCTCGCCACGATTCTCAAAAGCACCATAGAACCGCGAGCGCCTGCCTCCATCAGCCATGAAGATCAGCCATGTGGGCGGTGGGTCGGCTGGGAACTTCAACGTGCTCAGGTCCTGTTCTCGGGTATAGGCGAGGACATTCTCCAGCGTCAGATCGCTCGGCATTCTGAGCCCGTCGTCCTTGTAGGTGTGGCGGATCATCAGGAAGTCGTTCGCATTGGTGGCGCCTGCAGCGGTGAGGATGTGCCCCATGTTCAGATCGCCGCCAGGGGCAGGTATGGGCGTCCCGCTCTGAGCATCCATAGTCGGATGCTACTTATCGTCCGTCGACTCATGGGCGTCTTGGTACCAGCTCGAACGGGGGAGTGATCCTGACTGCCTCGCCCGGTGCGACGCCTTGGTGCGCGAGTCGGGGCACTGAGCAAGCTGTTCGAGTTGAGTGGAAAAGGGGCTGGCGAGCGCCGCGGGACTTGACCGGACCTGCATCGGTGGCATCGAGCGTGGCGGGCGAAACATCAGCCTCGACAACATCGGGTTTCTGGTTCGAGGCCGGATGGGGAGTCATGTCAACCTCTCGACATAAGGAAACGGTCATGACTGGCGAAGAAGGCCTGAGAGCAGCGCACGCATCGCGCCTGCCGAGGCTTCCCTAGCAGTCATGGGATCAGGGGCGTTGGCGATGAACAGGGCGGCCTCATCGACAGCCGCGAGCAGGATGTGCGAGAGAGCATCGATGGATTGGGTGGCGAGCGTTCCTTCAGCGGTTGCATCAGCGAGCATCTGTTGAATCGAGCCCAGCCCATAGTCGGCTTCGAGCTCGCGCCAAAGCTGCCAGCCGAGAACAGCAGGGCCGTCAACGAGGATGACCTGCTGGATCTCAGGTGTGGTCGACGCATCGAGGAATCCGAGGAGGCCGCTTTCGAGGCGTTCGATGGCCGTACCCGGCAGGGGGTTCGCTGCAGCGGAGTTCAGTAGATCCTGCTCGATCTCCTTGAACACGGCCAGAAACAGGCCTTTCTTGTTGCCGAAATGGTGGTAGAGCGCTCCGCGGGTCACGCCTGCATCCCGGACGATTTCCTCGGTTCCCGTGTTGAAGTAGCCCTTGGAGACAAAGAGGTGCCGGGCTGAGTCGATCAGACCCTGTTGCGTGGCAGACGCATGTGCGGCAACGCGTGACGACCGGGGTTCCGGAGAACTTCCGGGAAGTCGTTGACTGGCTGCCATGCCTTGAGTATCGTCTACATACATTCTGTATGCCAACAATGCAGGGTGTATCCATGTGGGCTCAGCGATGAGGAGACGGCAATGTCAGATTCAGTGCGCACCGTTCAGGAGTTCTGCGACCTCATGGTCAGGCGAAATGCTGAGGCGTGCAGGACCTACCTCGCCGCAGATGCGGTCTACCAGAACTGCGGCATGCCGGCCTCGGTCGGCGTGGACGCCATCGTAGAGAACCTCGCCGGCCAGTTCGCGTCGTTCCCGGACTCCTATGAGTATGTGATGAAGAACATCGCCGGGAATGGTGATGTGGTGCTCACGGAGCGGCTTGACATGATCCGCACGCCCAGTGGCGTGCAGGGCGTGCCGGTCATGGGCGCGTTCGTTCTTGCGGACGGCAAGATCCGTCGCTGGCACGACTACTGGGATACGAGCCTGCCCATGAAGATGATGACCGGCGAGGACGTGTCGGGCCTCGTGCCGGTCAGCTACTGAGCTTGAGCCACCGCACGAACCAGTCGCCCGCCATCTGGGCAGCGACAGCCAGAGTTCCTGGCTCCTCGAAGAGGTGGGTCGCTCCCGGGACGATGGCCACCTGGTGCGGGCAGTGCATGGCTGCTGCCGCCTGACGATTCCAGGCAAGAACCCGAGTGTCATCGCCTCCAACGATGAGCAGGGTGGGAGCCACGAGCTGCCCGAGCCAATCCTGTGCGAGATCAGGGCGGCCTCCACGAGACACGACGGCCTTGACCAGCGCGGGCTCCAGGGCAGCGGCGCCGATTGCACCTGCGGCTCCCGTGCTTGCACCGAACAGTCCGATGGGCAGTTGTCGGCAGTCATCATGATCGGCGACCCAGTGCACCACGGCGACAAGACGAGTGACCAGCGTGTCGATGTCGAAGACCATGGCGCGGTCGTCGGCTTCAGTCATCGTCAGGAGATCGATGAGCAGAGTCCCGATGCCGCGCTCGTTGAGGGTGCGGGCCACGGCCTGATTGCGCGGACTCCAGCGGCTGCTGCCGCTGCCATGCGCAAAGACAACGACACCCAATGCATGCGCAGGGATCGTGAGACGCCCGGCGAGATCGCAACCCGCTGCAACCGGGATGACCACATCGAAGTCCCGCATTCGAGTACCGGGATCCGTGCCCGCCTGTCCCAAGTGGGCGGCTGCAAGGATTTCCAGGACCTCTTGATCGCTGGTCTGCCCGAAGTCCTGATACTGCAGGCCGACAGCCTGGAACCATTCGGGCTGTTCCAGGCAGATGACGTCATCTGCCAGAGTCCGCAGGTCTTTCACGGCCTCACGTGAGCCGGTGGGCACGGCGAGCACAATGCGGCCAGCTTGCAGGTGGCGCAGAACGGCAACGGCGGCAGCCGCCGTCGCCCCAGTGGCCAGGCCATCATCGACCACGATGACCGTCCTGCCCTGGACCTTGGCCATGGGCCGGACACCGCGGTAGAGCGCGACTCGGCGTTCGACTTCATGCTGCTGTGATGATGCGATCTCGTCGATCTCGCGAGAAGACAGACCAAGCGCTGTGACCACATCATCATGAACCACACGCACCCCGCCTTCGCCCACCGCACCAAAGGCGAATTCAGGACTCTTCGGGGCTCCGAGCTTTCGAACCACGAGCACATCGAGTTCGCAGCCGAGCACGCGAGCCACCTCGTCAGCGACCGGGACCCCACCCCGCGGCAGTGCCAGAACCACCGCGTCCTCGCCGACGTCGTCTCGAACTGCGAACGCCAGTCGCTTGCCTGCCTCACGGCGATTGAGGAACATGAGCGCCTCCCTAGAGGCGACACTCCTCGGAAAGTACGCGGTCCGCAAGGGTATTTGGTCATGCATGGCTGCTTCGAGTCTGCTCATTGGAGATGCAATACGGATCCGCATGTGCGACCGTGGCGGTGATGCAGTGACAAAGACCAGGGTTTGGAGGTCGATATGTCCGCAATTGCATGGAAGTCCGGCCAAGAGCGCGTGCCGGGGCTTGCTCACCTGTCGTGGCGGGAGTCTGACTACGACGACTTGATGCGCCGCATCGGTGACAGGCGATTCGTGCTCATTGGAGAGGCGACTCATGGAACCCACGAGTTCTATCGGGAGCGCGCCGTCATCACTGAGCGATTGATCCAGGAGAAGGGTTTCACCGCAGTTGCCGTCGAGGCCGATTGGCCTGACGCCTATCGAGTCAATCGCTATGTCCGGGGACAGTCGAACGACCCGAGTGCGAGTGCAGCACTGGGGGACTTCCGGCGCTTCCCGGCGTGGATGTGGCGCAATCTCGACGTGGTTGGCTTCATCGAGTGGTTGAGAGCGCGCAATGACGGGCAGTCATCCCCGCATGCCAAGGTGGGCTTCTACGGCCTTGACCTCTACAGCCTGCGAGCCTCCATGGATTCGGTCGTCGGCTACCTGGATTCGATTGATCCCGCTGCAGCCCAGGCCGCCCGACAACGCTATGCATGCTTTGACATGTTCGAAGGCGAGGGCCAGCACTACGGACATGCCGTCCACCTGAATATCGCAGCACCGTGCGAGAAGGAGGTTGTCGGCGAACTCATGGACCTGAGGAACAAGCAGGCTGCCATCCTTGGACAGGACGGCTGGCTGGCCAGGGACGAGTTCTTCTTCGCCGAGCAGAACGCTCGACTGGTGATCAATGCAGAGCGCTACTACCGAGAGATGTATCGAGGAAGCGCATCATCGTGGAACCTTCGCGATGGTCACATGGTGGACACACTCGATGCACTTGCGCGGCACTTGGATGAGCCCGGGAAACCTTCGAAGATCATCGTCTGGGCGCACAATTCCCATGTTGGTGATGCGCGGTTCACCCAGATGAGCCACCGCGGTGAGGTCAATGTCGGTCAACTCGTGCGCGAGTTCGCACCGCTCGAAACCTTCATCATCGGCTTCACGACCGACCATGGCTATGTCACCGCAGCCTCGGAATGGGGTGGCCCTGCCGAGCGAAAGCGGGTGCGTTCGGCGTTGCCCGGGAGTTATGAGCACGCCTTTCATGAGCAGGAGTCCGATGCGTTCATTCTGCCGCTGCTGAGGAATCCCGGCCACCGGCTTCCTTCGAATCTGATCGAGCGTGCCATTGGCGTGATCTACCGCCCTGAGAGCGAGCGCGCAAGCCACTGGTTCCACGCCGATCTCGCCAGGCAGTTCGATGCTGTCATCCATGTGGACAGGACCTCGGCGCTGGTCCCGTTGGAGCGCACTCCGCTGTGGGACATGGGCGAACCGCCGGAGACGTATCCGACGGGTCTGTGAGCCCTGGTTGACGGATGCGATGAAAAGCAGGGACGGGCGCACCTATACGCCGTAAAGTTCGCGTCGATGCAGCCGCAATCAGCGGGCACGTCCAGGAGCAGACACAAGGAGCATGCAGGGCTATGGCAGACGACAAGGATTTCGCCGGCAGGATCGCATTGGTCACCGGCGGTGGCAAGGGCATCGGGGGAGCGATCTCCGAGATGCTGGCTGCTCGCGGGGCAACAGTCGCAATCAACTTCCGCAGTGACGCCGATGTCGCGCAGGAGACCTGCGATCGGATCAATGCATCTGGTGGCAGGGCTGCACTGTTTCGCGCTGACATCACCGACGAGGCAGCGCGCGAGCAGTTGGTTGCCGATGTCAAGGCGCAGTTCGGGTCCATTGACCTGCTGGTCAACAACGCCGCCTACACCAAGATCCAGGATCCGCATGAACTGACGCTGCGCACCTGGAAGGCGATGTTCGCCGCCAATGTCGATGCGGCCTTCCACCTGACCTGGCTGGTCAAGGACGACATGCTGGCCAAGGGCAGCGGTGGCATCGTCAACATCTCGTCCAATGCCGGTGAACGACCCAATGCCTCGCAACTGGCCTATGGCACCACCAAGGCAGCGCTCAATGCCTTCACCGCGCGGGCGAGTCTTGCCCTGGCACCGACGGTGCGCATCAACAACGTGTCTCCCGGCTTCACCGAGACCCCGCGCGTGGCCACTGTCGATGAGGCGACCCAGAGGCAGATGCGTGCTTCCATTCCGATGCAGCGCGCCGGCACCTCGCAGGAGATTGCCGAGATGACCTGCTTCCTGCTGTCCGATAAGGGCGCCTACATCACCGGCCAGACCATTTCGGTCTCAGGCGGACCGAACTGACTGCAGCAGACGCAAGAAGGCGGTGCATGACCTCCCAACGGGAGAGGCCACGCACCGCCTTCTTCATGCGCAGTGAATCTCGCTGATCGCTACCAGGCGTAGGCCTCAGGAGCGGTGCCACCGGGTCCGGGGAACATGGCGTCGAGCTCGGCAAGAGCAGCAGCGTCGAGAGTGATGTCCAGTGAGCGCAGTGAGCCATCGAGCTGTGCCATGGTGCGCGGTCCGATGATCGGTGCGGTGACTGCACGCTGGTGCAGCAGCCAGGCCAGCGCAGTGTCGGCTGGGTCCTCGTCGCGCTTTGCGCAGAAGTCCTCCCAGGCCTGGATCGTCGGACGCAATGCCTCAAGGCGCTTATTGGTCACGTCGGCATTGCTGCGGCCGACATCGCCCGATGCCTGCTTCTTGATGATGCCGCCGAGCAGGCCACCCTGCAGCGGCGACCAAGGGATGACTCCCAGGCCGTAGTGCTCTGCTGCTGGCAGCACCTCGAGCTCAACGGTGCGCTCGAGCAGGTTGTAGATCGACTGCTCACTTGCCAGGCCGAGGAAGTTACGACGTCGCGCAGCCTCCTGCGCCTGGGCGATGTGCCATCCGGCGAAGTTGGATGAGCCGACATAGATGATCTTGCCCTGAGCGCGCAGCACCGCCATCGCCTCCCAGATCTCCTCCCATGGAGTGCGGCGATCGATGTGGTGCATCTGGTAGACGTCGATGTAGTCGGTCTGCAAGCGCTTCAACGATGCGTCGCAGGCGCGACGAATATTGAGCGCTGAGAGCTTGCCGTCATTGGGCCAGTCGGTCATCGATGCATACAGCTTCGTGGCGATGACGGTCTTGTCCCGCCGGCCACCACCCGTGGCGAACCAGTTGCCGATGATGGTCTCGGTCAGGCCCGCATTGCCGGGACCGCCATAGAAGTTCGCGCTGTCGAAGAAGTTGATGCCGACCTCATGTGCGTGATCCATGATCGCGAAGGAGTCGGGCTCGCTCGTCTGCGGTCCGAAGTTCATGGTGCCAAGGCACAGCCTGCTGACGGTCAATCCAGTGCTGCCGAGATGGGTGTACTTCATGGTGCTCCTTCATTGTCGGGGATATTCGTGCAGGGATCAGGCGCTGCGACGACGTGCTGCCGGCGCCATCCAAGGCAGGGTCCAGCCGGAGTCCATTCCTTCGAGGTTCGTGCCAGGGGCAACGATCTCGTCGATGCGATCCAGCACATCAGCGCTCAGTCGGATCTCATCTGCGCCGAGTTGGGTTTCCAGCTGCTCCATCGTGCGGGGGCCCGTGATGACCGAGGTCACGCCAGGGTGCTCGAGGGCGAATGCCAGTGCCAGTTGCGGCAGCGTGATGCCAACCTCGTCGGCAAGCTGTGCGAGGGCATCGGCAGCACGGAGCTTGGCAGCGTTCTCCGGCAGGGCGGCGTCGAAGCCGGGACTGGACGAGCGAATGGTGCTCGCGCTGGTCGACGGGGTTGAGCCCTCGAGGCGGTAGCGCCCACTGAGCCAGCCGCCGGCCAACGGGCTCCAGGTCAATGTGCCCATGCCGTACTGCTGTGCCGTGGGAAGGACATCGCGCTCGATGCCTCGCACGAAGATCGAGTACGGAGGCTGCTCGGCGACCACTCGGTTGAGGTTCCTCCTCTCGGCAAGCCACTGGCCTTCGACGATCTGGGTGGCTGGGAAGGTCGAGGTGCCGATATAGCGGATCTTGCCTGCGGTGACGAGGTCGGAAAGGGCCCCCAGAGTCTCGTCGAACGAGGTGCCGGTCTCTGGGCGATGCACCTGGTAGATGTCGATCCAGTCGGTCTGCAGCCGGCGCAAGGAGTTCTCGACCTCCTTGACTATCCAGCGACGTGAATTGCCGCGCTGCAACGGATCGGTGCGATGCATGGGGTTGTGGAACTTGGTCGCAAGGACGACATCGTCGCGTCGACCGACCAGGGCCTTGCCCACGATGGTCTCTGACTCGCCGAAGGAGTACATGTCGGCAGTGTCGACGAGGGTGATGCCCGAGTCGAGTGCGCGATGGATGATCGAGATGCAGGTGTCGTGGTCAGGCTCGCCCCACTTGCCGAACATCATGGCGCCGAGCGCCAGTGGTGAGACGTGCAGGCCGGTGGTGCCCAGGGTTCGGGTGGTCATGTGCGTCCTTCAATCTGTGGGTTCGTAGTGCAGCAGGAGCGGTCTGGAGACAGGTGACGGACGGTGTGCGCGATCCTTCGACCAGTCACGGCAGTGTCGAGGCGTTGCCGCGAATGTAGCCGGTGACAACATGACCGTCAAGCATCCTCGCCCGCGGCTACAGTGCTGGCATGTCCTCGCAGTCGACGCCGTACCACCATGGCGATCTGCGCAGTGCCCTGCTCGAGGCCGCAGAGGATGCCCTGCGCAGCGGCAGGGCACAGGACATCTCGCTGCGCGGACTTGCCCGTGAGCTCGGCGTCAGCCATGCGGCTCCCCGTCGTCATTTCGAGGACAAGCAGCAGTTGCTCGACGCCCTGGCGGAGATCGGCTGGAGCCGGGTCGATGAGGAACTGCGTCAGGCAGATCTGGCCGCGGTCGACCAGGATCTGCGCACCCTGCTGGTCGCCCGGGGCATCCGCTATGTGCGCTTTGCCATCGCCAATCCGGCCCTGATCGAGCTCATGTTCGCCTATAAGACGAGCGGACGGCGACCGCCGCCACCTGAGGGCTCCATCGGCCCGAGCTCGATCGACCTGCTGCTTGCGGCACGCCGGCGCGGGGAGCTTGCGGTGTCCGCAAACCATCTGGCCAGGTCGTTGTGGGCCCAACTGCAAGGACTGGCCGCACTGGCGATCGGTGGGTTCATCGCGGATGAGGATCTCGATGCTGCCGTTACCGAGGGCATTGACCGCCTGCTGGTCAACACCAGCCAGGCGTACTAGGCCCAAACTCGTCGCTGCCCCCATGAATTCGTCGGATTTGGCGTTTTCCAGTTGATAGGTAGGCTTACTTCACCTTTGTGATTTGGAGATCTCTGTGCCTGGTTTGTCCGCTTGGGCCGTGCGTCGGCCAGTCGTTGCGCTCGTTGCCTGGTTCATCGTTCTTGCTGCTGTGATCGGCCTCGGAGCCAGTGTGGGTGGCAAGCTCAATGACTCGTTCTCACTGCCCGACACCGAGTCGACCACCGCACAGGACCTGCTTGCGCAGGCCTATGGCGGCACGGGCTCCTTGGAGGCCGGCGCCACCATCGTGTGGTCCCCGGCAACCGGCACGGCAGTCGATCCGGCAGTGATCGCCCGGGTGCAGCCGATGCTGCAGGAGATCGCCGACCTCAAGTCGGTCGCCTGTGTCACCACGTTGACCGGCGCGAGCCTGGGCAGTGACTGCCCAACGACAGCAGCGGGCCCGACGCCACAGGAGCTGGCCAAGCTCACTGCCGAGCAGAAGGCGGCCTTCGCCGCCTATGCCGCAGCGGCTGCGCCGATCAGCAAGGACAAGACCGTCGCCTACTCGAGCATCACCTTCACGGGCGATGGCACGCAGGTCTCCACTGCTGACGCGAAGACGATCCTGGGACTGGTCAAGACCAACAATGCGGACGGCCTGACAGTCGCAGCCTCCGGCCAGGCACTCGAGTTCGCCGGGCAGGAACCACCGAGCAGCGAGCTGTACGGCGTCGGCGCGGCAATCATCATCCTGCTCATCGCCTTCGGGTCGTTGGTGGCAGCAGGCCTGCCGATCGTCGCGGCGATCATCGGCCTGGCCATGGGCCAGATGGGCGTACTGCTCGTCGCCAACTTCCTCGACGTTGCGACCTTCGCTCCGACGCTTGCGGCAATGATCGGTCTCGGCGTTGGCATCG
>JBAYUM010000063.1:0-10498 GCA_041675125.1 Candidatus Nanopelagicales bacterium | reverse complement strand
TGGATCAACCTGCACTTCTCGCTGCTCCCGGCCTGGCGCGGGGCAGCGCCGGTGCAGTGGTCCTTACTCCAGGGGGACGAGATCACTGGTGCGACCACATTCCTCATCGGCCCCGGACTCGACGACGGTCCAGTGTTCGGCTCGGTCACTGAGCGCATCCTGCCGACCGATACCGCCGCCGACCTGCTGGACCGGCTCGGCACCTACGGCAGCTCACTGCTGGTCGCCACGCTCGACGCACTCGAGGCGGGCGAGGTGCATCCCGTGGACCAGCCCACCGACGGCGTCACCTTCGCCCCCAAGCTGTCGATCGATGATGCCCGCGTGCGCTGGCAGGATCCGTGGGTGGGGGTCGATCGCCGCATCCGGGCGACAACGCCTGCCCCAGGCGCCTGGACAACGCTCGAGGGCGAGCGAGTCAAGATAGGACCTCTGCAGTTGAACGAGGCGATGGACCTGCCGGCGCTTGACCCAGGTGCACTGCATGTCACCCGGGCCTCAGTCTGGGTGGGCACGGCAACGAAACCGGCCTGCCTGGGCATGGTTCAGCCTGCCGGGCGCAAGCTCATGAATGCAGCCGACTGGGCCCGTGGCCTGTCGCTCGCTGGGCTGCGGTTCGAATGACCAGTGATCCAGCACGCGAGTCGGCCCTTGAGCTGCTGAGGGTCGTGCGCGAGGACGACGCATATGCGAACCTGGCCCTGCCGCATATTCTCAATGAGCGTCGCCTGTCCGGACGTGATGCGGCATTCGCCACCGAGCTGGCATTCGGCTCACTTCGCTGGCGCGGCCTGTACGACTCGATCCTGGGTCTGTGCGTCTCGCGAAGCTGGGACGATGTCGACTCCAGGATGAAGGACATCCTCTGCCTCGGCGCGCATCAGCTGCTGGCGATGCGGGTGCCGGCTCATGCAGCAGTCGACTCCACCTGCGATCTGGCTCGTTCGGCCGGATCCCCGGGAGGGGCCAAGGCACGAGCTGGTTTCGTGAACGCCGTCCTGCGCAAGGTCGCCGCACGCACCTTCGACGAGTGGATCACCGAGCTCGGGGCCGACGGCGACACCGAGCAGCAGCTCGCCGTCCGGTGGTCCCATCCGGCATGGATCGTGCGGGCCCTGGCCCAGGCACTGGGCGATAGGCGATCCGAGGTGGCAGCGCTGCTCGAGGCGGACAATGTGCCGGCGCGGCCCACGCTGGTCGCGCGACCGGGACGTTTCACCGCCGAGCAGCTGCTCTCCATCCCCGGGGTCGAGCCAGCACGCTGGTCGCCGTTCGCCGCGACCCTGGTCGAGGGCGTCCCTGGCTCCATCGATGAGGTGCGATCAGGCGACGTGGGCGTTCAGGACGAGGGAAGCCAGCTCGTCACTCTCGCGCTGACCCGCGTCCCGGTGAGCAGCCAGACCCACCGATGGCTCGATATGTGCGCCGGTCCCGGCGGCAAGGCAGCGCTGCTCGACGGCCTGGCAGCGGCACAGCATGCGCAATTGGTCGCCGTTGAGCAGCATGCCCACCGGGCGCATCTGGTCAGCCAGGCGCTGGGCGAGTTCTCGAGCGCCGAGGTGCTGACCGGCGATGCAACCCGGTTGACGTGGCACGGCGAATTCGATCGCGTACTGGTCGACGTGCCATGCACCGGACTGGGAGCCCTGCGGCGCAGGCCTGAGGCACGCTGGCGCCGCCAGCCAGGTGATGTCGCCGGCCTGGCTCCGGTTCAGCGTGCGCTGCTGGCCAATGCAGCGCGCGCAGTCGCCCCAGGCGGAGTGATCGCCTATGTCACCTGCTCACCGCATTTCGCCGAGACCGAACTGGTCGTGCAGGACATCTGCAAGTCGCATCCTGAGCTCGAGGTGCTCGACGCGCCTTCGTTCCTGCCCGAGGTCACTGATGCTCGGCGTGGGAGCTTCGTGCAGCTCTGGCCGCACCGCCATGGCACGGATGCGATGTTCCTCGCCCTGCTGCAGCGCTCGCAGGGCTAGTCCGGATCTGCGACTACGCTTGCGCCGTGGGCTTGCTGATCTCTCCGAGTGTCCTGAATGCCGATCTTGCCCATCTGGCAGATGAGGTGCACCGCGTCGAGGGCGCTGCAGACTGGATCCATCTCGATGTCATGGACAACCACTTCGTTCCCAATCTCACCTTCGGCCTTCCGGTCGTCGAGTCGCTGATCAGGAGCACGACGCTTCCGGCCGACTGCCACCTGATGATCGCCGACCCGGATCGCTGGGCTCCGGCATATGCCGAGGCTGGGGCGGGCAGCGTCACCTTCCATATCGAGGCAGCCCAGGATCCCCGGCAGATCTGCCGGGACATCCGCTCGGCCGGCGCACGTGCCGCTGCTGCCTTGAAACCCGGCACCGACATCTCCGTGATCGAGGAGCTGCTGCCAGAGCTCGACATGATCCTGGTCATGACGGTCGAACCTGGATTCGGCGGTCAGTCCTTCATGTCCGACATGCTGCCCAAGGTGCAGCGTGCTCGCGAGTTCGCCAAGCGCACGGGCACCGATATCTGGGTGCAGGTCGATGGTGGTGTCGACGCCGCCAGCATTGGCCGCTGCGCTGAGGCCGGAGCCAATGTCTTCGTGGCGGGCTCGGCCGTGTACCGGGTCGATGATCCCGCTGCGATGGTCAATCACCTGCGCGAGATCGCCCACGGAGCCTGCGGCCACTCATGAGCGATCCCTGGGTCGATGAGATGCGTCAGGCCATCGAGCTGGCCTATCTGGGCCCGCGCTCGGAGAATCCCCGTGTCGGCTGCGTGATCGTCGACAGTTCGGGCGCCGTGGTCGGCCAGGGATCGCATCAGGGTGCGGGCACCGCGCATGCCGAAGTCGTGGCCCTGGACCAGGCAGGTGACCGAGCCAAGGGCGCGACCGCTGTCGTGACCCTTGAGCCGTGTCGGCACACCGGTCGAACCGGTCCATGTACCGAGGCGCTGCTGGCTGCCGGCATTGCCAGGGTGGTGTATGCGCAAGGCGATCCGACCAAGACGGCGTCCGGTGGTGCAACTGTGCTGCGCGAGGCAGGGATCGAGGTCATCGCCGGCGTTGGCGCTGACCAGGCCCTGCCGATCAACACTGCCTGGACCCATGTGCAGGTGACCGGTCGGCCCTATGTCGTGCTCAAGCTCGCCCAGACCCTTGACGGACGCGTCGCCGACTCCGGAGGCGGACCGACGGCCATCACAGGCCCTGCGGCGCGGCGCCTTACGCATGCGCTGCGAGCTGAGTCCGATGCCGTGCTGGTGGGCACGAGCACGGCCCTGGTCGACGATCCCGCGCTGACGGTTCGTGAGATCGGCGTGGAACGCCAGCCCTTGCGCGTCGTCATGGGCGAGCGCGATCTGCCGACCGGGCTTCGGGTGTTCGACGATGCGGCCCAGACCCTCGTCATCCGCGACCGGCGCCCGTTGACCGCCCTGGGCCTGCTGAGTGATGCGGGGGTGCAGCAGGTGCTGATCGAGGGTGGCCCGAGGCTGGCTGCCGCGTTCCTCGAGGCCGCGCTCGTCGATGAGGTGGTGTGGTTCCTGGCGCCGACCCTGCTCGGCGGCGGCCCGGTCTCGATCCCGGAACTTGGCGTGCCGATTGCGGTCGATGTGACGGCGGTGACGCGCATCGGGAATGATGTGATGGTGCGAGGGCGCGTAGCCTTCGCGAGCTGATCAAGAGCGATAGGACTTTCGAGTGTTCACCGGCATCGTCGAAGAGCGCGGCCAGATCGTGTCCGTGACCCCCCTGGGGGATTCGGCCCGCCTGGTCATCCGTGCTGCCATTGCACTGAGCGATGCCCAGCTCGGTGATTCGATCGCAGTCAATGGAGTCTGCCTGACCGTTGCCGAGCGCGACTCCGACACGTTCACTGCGGACGTGATGGCCGAGACCCTCGCACGCACCTCCCTTGGCAGCGCCAAGCCCGGATCGGATGTCAATCTGGAGCGAGCGATGCCGGCGAACGGACGTCTGGGCGGGCATCTCGTGCAGGGTCACGTCGATGGCACCGGGCACATCGCGGCCATTGCACCGGCAGAGCACTGGACAGTCGTGCGCATCGCCATTCCCGAGCACCTGTCCCGCTACATCGCCGAGAAGGGCTCGATCACCATCGACGGCGTGTCCCTGACTGTTGTCAGTGTCGACGACTCGTCATTCGCGGTCTCACTGATTCCCACGACACTGCGCGACACCACCCTTGGGGAGCGCGAGGTCGGCGACATCGTCAATCTCGAGATCGACGTCATCGCGAAATACGTGGAACGACTGTTGGAGGCGCGACGATGATTCCGGCAGATGAGCTCTTCAAGAACCAGAAGAAGCCGACCGTGTCAGCAAGGGCGAAGTCCAAGGCGCGCGCGGGGAGTACCTCGTCTGACGGCGTCATGCTCGATTCGATCGAGGACGCCATCGCAGCGATGCGCGCCGGACAGGCAGTCGTGGTGGTCGATGACGAGGATCGCGAGAATGAGGGCGACCTGATCTTCGCAGCCAGCGCAGCGACGGCTGAGCTCACCGGCTTCATGATCCGCCACACCTCTGGATACATCTGCGTTGGCATGACTGGTGAGCTGCTCGATCGACTCGGCCTGCCGCCGATGACCGCGGTGAATGAGGATCGCAAGGGCACCGCGTATGCGGTATCCGTCGATGCCCGCGACGTCGAGACCACCGGAATCTCGGCCAAGGATCGAGCCCACACGATTCGGGTGCTGGGCGACACGGCGACCGAGCCCTTCGACCTCACGCGTCCAGGCCATGTCATGCCCCTGCGTGCGGTCATCGGAGGCGTCTTGCGCCGCCCTGGTCACACCGAGGCCTCGGTGGACCTGGCCCGGCTGGCCGGCTTCACTCCGGCCGGAGCCCTGTGCGAGCTGGTGAACGACGACGGCTCGATGATGCGCGCCCTTGAGTGCCGCGCCTTCGCGGATGCGCACGGCCTCACGATGATCTCCATCGCCGATCTCATCCGATTCCGGCGACGCCACGAAAGCCAGGTCACCCGGGTCGCTGAGACCAAGCTGCCGACTGAGTTCGGCGAGTTCACTGCTGTGGGCTTTCGCAGCGAGATCGACGGCATCGAGCACATGGCCCTTGTCGCAGGCGAGATCGGCGACGGGCAGGACGTTGTCGTGCGCGTGCACTCAGAATGCCTCACAGGCGATGTCTTCGGCTCGCTTCGCTGTGACTGTGGCCCGCAGCTGCAGGCTGCCCTTCTCCGGATTGCCGAAGAGGGCCGTGGCGTGGTCCTGTACATGCGCGGGCATGAAGGCCGTGGCATCGGGCTCATGCACAAGCTCTTGGCGTACAAGCTGCAGGACGACGGTCGCGACACTGTCGATGCCAATCTGGAGCTCGGCCTTCCTGCCGATGCCCGCGACTACGGCACGGGTGCGCAGATCCTTGCCGACCTCGGAGTGCACAGCATGCGCCTGCTGACCAACAATCCGGCCAAGCGCGCAGGACTCGAAGGCTATGGCCTCTCGATCGTGGAGCGCCTGCCGCTGGAGATCCAGTCGAACCGCCACAACGAGGTCTACCTGCGCACCAAGGCGGCGCGCATGGGGCACGAGCTCGGTGAGTCCGGTCTCACGCCGAAGGAGTCAGCATGAGCGGGCATGGAGCCCCGGCAGTCATCGTGCGCGCACCAGGTGCGCGAGTGGCGATCGTTGCTGCCTCCTGGCACACCGAGGTCATGGACGGATTGATCGCCGGCGCCCAGCGGGCATGTGCCGAGGCTGCGGCACAGGCGACCCTGATCCGCGTTCCCGGCTCCTTCGAGCTTCCGATCGTCACCAAGGCCTGCGCCGCAGCCGATGACTTCGATGTCGTGATCGCGCTCGGAGTGGTGATTCGCGGGGACACTCCGCATTTCGACTACGTCTGCTCGGCCGCGACCGACGGACTCGCACAGGTTGCCCTCGACTACCTGGTGCCGGTCGGATTCGGCCTGCTCACCTGCGACACGGATGCACAGGCCCTGGATCGCGCCGGCCTGCCAGGGTCCCGCGAGGACAAGGGGGCCGAGGCCACCCAGGCGGCCCTGCTCACCTGGCAGGCCCTCGCAGGCATTGCCGGTTAGCGCCGGCGCTCGGACTCAGTAGGCTGGAACACGTGAAGACCTTCGACGAGTTGTACGCCGAATTAGTGCGCAAGACGTCATACGGAGATGAGGACTCAGGAACCGTCAGGCTGCTGGCCAAGGGCGTGCACTCCATCGGCAAGAAGGTCGTGGAGGAAGCCGCCGAAGTGTGGATGGCTGCCGAGCACGAGGGGCCAGAGCGCACGGCGGAGGAGATCGCGCAGTTGCTGTATCACCTGCAGGTCATGATGATCGCGAGCGATATCACGCTCGATGACGTGTATCGGCGGTTGTAGTCACATGCTGAGAGTTGCCATTCCGAACAAGGGCCAGCTCGCTGACCCAGCTCGTGCCATGCTGCAGGAGGCCGGCTATCTCCGCAGTGCCGGAGTTCGCGATCTGGTCGTGCAGGATCCCGAGAACGACGTGGAGTTCTTCTTCCTGAGGCCAAAGGATGTCGCCCTGTACGTGGGCGCAGGCACACTCGACATCGGCATCACCGGCCGGGACATGCTGCTGGACTGCGGCGCCGAGGCCTCAGAGCTCCTCCCCTTGGGATTCGCCCCATCGACCTTCCGCCTGGCAGCGCCGGTCGGAACCGCCGCGAAGGTCACCGACCTGGCAGGCAAGCGCATCGCGACCTCGTATGACGGGCTCCTGCGCTCCTGGCTCGCGCAGACGGGGATCGAGGCAACCGTGGTGCGACTCGATGGTGCGGTCGAGAACGCCGTTGCGCTCGGAGTCGCCGATGCCGTGGCTGACGTCGTCGCGACCGGAACCACCTTGCGCAAGGCTGGGCTCGAGATCGTCGGGGAGCCGATCCTGGTCTCCGAGGCAACAGTCGTCCGCCGCACCGGCGCCCCGATGACCCCTGGCGTCGACACGCTGATCCGCCGCCTGCAGAGCGTCATCGTTGCGCGCACCTTCGTGCTGGTCGACTATGACATCCGCACGAGCGAGTTGGAGCAGGCCTGTGCAATCACCCCAGGCATCGAGTCGCCCACGGTGTCGCCCCTGCACGAATCAGACTGGTTTGCCGTGCGGGCCATGGTGCCGGCAGCCGAGGTCCACCACATCATGGACGATCTCTACGAGCTCGGAGCACGCGGCATTCTCGTCACCGACATTCGTGCCTGCCGCCTCTAGTCATGGCACACGAATCACTGGGCCGCGGCCGGCATCTGGCCACTCCGCAGTTCGCCGGCGACGACGGATCGGCAGATCAGGCGCTGCGCTCAGCGATCTTGGCCGGGGTCCAGCAGGTGTCCGAAGGGCTCGCCCGTGATCTCGTGCTCGAGCTCCTGATGGACTCGCGCCTGCTGGTCGCAGTCGTGGCGGTGCTCGATGCCGTCGACGAGGCCGGCGGCGACAAGGACAGCCATATGACCGTGGTCTCGATGATCAGCCCCAGCGGAGAGCGCGGGCTGCTGGCCTTCACCGGGACCGACTCCATGGCTCAGTGGGATGCCCAGGCCCGGCCGGTGCCGGTCACCGGGCCCGATGCGGCACGGGCAGCCCTCGAGTCGGATGCCACAGCCATCGTCATCGACGTCATGGGCCCGGCGCGCCATGTGGTCACCGGTGAGCGCCTCAGGTTCCTGGCCAAGGGCTAGCCGCGTGGCCCAGGCGCCAGAGGCCACGATTTCCGGTCCGTCCGGTGTGGCTGGTAGTCTCTCCCACGATTGATCCAGCCCTATGGGCCGGATCGCGCAAGAGGGGCCCCGGCTCCCACCTGTGCATCGCACCAGATGCCACGGGTCACGCGCACAGGCACGCAGGTCGTGCCCGTTCGTGCTGTCGTTTCCTTGCGCCGCTTCGGGGGTCTTCCCCTGGAATGGATCACTGGTAACCGCACGAGCAAGGAGGCGCCATCAGCGTCGAACCACGAATCAACGACCGAATTCGCGTCCCCGAGGTCCGTCTTGTCGGACCGGCTGGCGAACAGGTTGGCATCGTCCGCATCGAGGATGCGCTGCGACTGGCACTTGAGGCGGATCTCGACCTTGTCGAGGTCGCACCCATGGCCAAGCCACCTGTGTGCAAGCTCATGGACTTCGGCAAGTTCAAGTACGAAGCCGCTCAGAAGGAACGCGAATCACGTCGCAATCAGACGCACACCATCATCAAGGAGATGAAACTCCGCCCCAAGATCGACCAGCACGACTACGAGACCAAGAAGGGTCACGTCGAGCGGTTCCTGAAGGCGGGGGACAAGGTCAAGATCACGATCATGTTCCGCGGTCGTGAGCAGAGCCGACCGGAGTTGGGTCTGCGGCTCCTGGGGCGCCTTGCTGAGGATGTGCAGGAATTGGGATTCGTTGAGGCAACGCCCAAGCAGGATGGCCGCAACATGATCATGGTGCTCGCGCCGCATCGCCGCAAGGCGGATGTGCCGAAGCCAAGTTCGGCCGAGGATGCCACGGAAACGCCGATCGAAGACGTTCACGCAGACGCCTAGCAATTCGCAACTCAAGCCCGCAAGTCCGAACAACGAGTAAGGGAACGACATGCCAAAGCAGAAGACCCACAGCGGCTCCAAGAAGCGCTTCAAGGTCACCGGTTCCGGCAAGATCACGCATGAGCAGGCTGGCCGCCGTCACCTGATGGAGAGCAAGTCATCGCGGCGCACCCGTCGCCTCGAGGGCGACAAGGTCCTCGCACCTGGCGACACCAAGAAGGTCAAGAAGCTGCTCGGTCACTAGTCGACCGGCCCCAACGATTTCGCCGTGTAGTGCGGCATGAAGGTTCAGGAGAAGAGCAATGGCACGTGTAAAGCGGGCGGTAAACGCCCATAAGAAGCGCCGCGAAGTACTCGAGCGCGCCAGTGGTTACCGCGGGCAGCGTTCGCGTCTGTACCGCAAGGCCAAGGAGCAGGTCACTCACTCCATGGTCTACGCGTACGCAGACCGTCGTACGCGCAAGGGCGATTTCCGACGCCTGTGGATCCAGCGCATCAACGCAGGTGCTCGGGCCAACGGCATGACCTACAACCGCTTCATCCAGGGCCTGAAGGAGGCGAACCTCGAGGTCGATCGCCGCATGCTGGCAGAGCTCGCCGTGAATGACCCAGCAGCGTTCGCGACACTCGTTGAGGTCGCTCGGGCGCACGTGCCTGCTGCAACTGCATAACGTTGCACGACTTGCGTCCCACGCTGAGCGCCCGGAGTTCGGAACGGGTTGCTGCAGTCCGACGCCTGCATTCAAGGAAGGGCCGGCGAGATGCCGGCCTTTTCCTTGTCGAGGGACCGCAGGCGGTTCGAGAGGCTGCCCTGACACCGCTCGTCCAGGAGGTGTTCGTCACCGCTGAGGTCTCAGAGCCGATGCTGGCAGCGGTCGGCCAGCTGCCCGTGACCTGGGTGACCGAGGCCGTGATGCAGGCGATCGCCGAGACGGCCACTCCCCAGGGAATCGTGGCGGTCTGCCGGTGGCAGGCCAGTCCGCTGTCCCTTGCCCTTCCGGGTGGGGGAGCGCCGTCGGTGCTGCTCGATGGCGTCAGCGATCCCGGCAATGCGGGCACCATCATCCGCACCGCGGACGCTGCAGGCGCTGGTGGCGTCGTGCTGACCTCAGGCTCGGTGGATCCCACGAACGGCAAGTGCGTGCGGTCCACGGCCGGATCCCTGTTTCATCTGCCGATTGCGGTCGACGTGGCCCTGCATGAGGTGCCTGCGGCTATAGATCCTTCTCGCATGCTTTTCGCAGTTGCAACAGGCGATGCTGCGGTCGACGTCTATGACTGGCTAGGTTCAGTGCCGAACACCCAGTCGATCTGCTGGGTATTCGGTGCCGAGGCGGCCGGAGTGAGCGAGGAAGCTCGCGCTCTGGCTGACATGCAAGTGCGGATCCCGCTCTATGGACGTGCGGAATCTCTCAACGTGGCAGCTGCCGCGGCTGTATGTCTGTATGCCGATGCGGCACGGTTGCATGGGAAACTGAGGTAAGTCGACGCGAAAGGGTGTGCCATGTCCTACCTCAAGCTTCCTATCCTCAATGAGACCGGTTTTGTGATCGTTGATTCCTATGATCAACCTGCCGATCCACGTGAGTGGGAGAACCTCATCTATGTGGACTGGAAATCTTCCGGTGACACCCGATTCGCGCCACTGGCGAGTGCCTATGGCGACATCGAGTGCGACGGATTCTGGAATCACACCCCACCGAAGACCGACAAGGATGGCGTGTGGGTTCCCGAGAATATCGAGATCGCCCCGATCCTCACCGAGCGAGCCAAGGCATTCAATACCAATATCGGTCGCTGCCGCGTGATCGAGTTGCAGCCGAACACCTACGCCGATGCCATCTACAACCTGCATCGTGACGACAACAACCGGCTCAACCCAGATGACACGGGCTGGATCGTGCGCGCCTTCTTCAATCTCACTGACGACGCTGAGTCGGTGATGCTGCTGCGCGAGGTCAAGGACGAT
>JBAYUM010000062.1:0-10499 GCA_041675125.1 Candidatus Nanopelagicales bacterium | reverse complement strand
TGCCTGAGCGAGGAGAACCACGGCACGAATCCCAAGAAGACAGCCCAACGGGTACGCGATCTCGTGTCCCAGCGACAGCCGATGGTGATCTGCTCGCATCGTCCGGTGCTGCCGACGATCCTTGAGACCCTCGCCGAGGTGCTCGGCGAGGACGCAACCCGACCGTCATGGGATCCCAAGATGCAACCGGGATCATTCGTGGTGCTGCACCGAGCCTTCGCGCCCGATGGCACTCCGCGGCTCATCAGCATCGAACGCCATCAACTCAGCGATTGACCGCAAGCATTCCTGGACATCATTCAGTCGACGAGCACTGCCACCGTGCGCTGCGTCTGACCGCGCTTCAACACGACAAGACAGGTACCCGCAGTGCGCATGCGCACACTCGGTGCCACTGCGCGACAGATGCGTGGGGTCCTGGTCGACACCTTGATGCCTGCGTGAGCCGGCCAGCCGGCCCAGGCTGCAAGAGTCCGGAAGGCGACTGCCCTCCCCTTCGCGCTCGAACCTGAGGCAGGCACTACCGGCGACACCAATGTGGTGGCAGTGCCATCACCGAAGGCATTGCTTCCCTGCACGGTGAATGTCGCAGCCTGCCCTGCTGGCAACTCGGTGAATTCACAGCTGCTGCTCACCGTGGTGCAGGACTGCCCACTGGGAGATGCGATGACCTTCCACACGGTCGAGCTCGCACCCGGCGCCGTAGGCACCGACCAGGTCACCACGACACTGCCATTGGCGTTCTGTGCCTCGAGCGCCGTTGCCGACTCCGGGACGGTCGCGGGGACGGAGCCCTGCTGTTGAATCCAGGGCAGGAAGGACGTGACGCGGCTGTAGAGACCTGGGTACCCCACCTTTGCGCACTCATTGCCGCTGCTGACGACGCCGGCCAGGACAGGCACGCTCGCATTGACCACCAGCGGGCCGCCGCTGTCACCCTGGCAGGCGTCGATGGAGCCCTCGGGAGTCCCGGCACAGATGTCCTGGACAGGATCGAGATCGGGGCCGTACTCCCCACATGGCTGGCCCGGCCCAGCGAGCACGGCAATATCAGCCCGCATCAATTGATCGGATGTCGCCGCGGACGTGGTTGAGGTGACACCCCAGCCCGTGATCAGTGCCGGGGTCCCACTCGAAGGCCAGACTGACGCATCGACAGCGAATGGAAGCGCGATGGTTCGCAGTCTGCCGGTGAGATCAGCATTCCTGGCCAGGGTGACGACGCCAACGTCATTGGCGAAGGTTCGGCGGTCGAATGACGGGTGCATGGCGATCGACGCCACCGGAATCTCCTGGGCGGCAGTGCGTTCACTCACCTTGCTGATTCCCGCCCAAGCCCGAATCTCACCGGGCGCATATCCCGACAGACAGTGGGCAGCGGTCACGATCATCGAAGGAGTGACCAAGGCACCTGAGCACTGCATACTGCCGCGCATCACGAGGAGAACCTGCCACGGCGCAAGATCGATCGTGGTCGGGGATCCGCCGATCACAGCAGGTGCCTGCTGTGGGACTGCCGAGACTGCGACCGGGCTGAGCATCAGCGCCAGGCCAGTGAGCGCCGCGGCGAACGGCAGTCTCACCTGACAGCCTCCGTGCCCTTGCCGAGCACGACGACACCGCCGTCACTCACGGTGTAGAGCCCACGGTCCCGGTCGAGGTCGACCCCGATCTGCGCACCATCGGGAATCACCACGTTCTTGTCGAGGATCGCCCGTCGGACAACGGCATTTCGGCCGATGCGCACACCAGGCATGATCACGCTCCCCTCGACATAGGCACCTGACCCGACGGCGACATTCGATGCCAGCACCGAAGTGCGCACATGCGCACCGGAGATGATCGTGCCGGCACCGACCATCGACTCATGCGCATTGCCGCCCTCGACGAACTTCGCCGGTGGCAGTGACGGGAGATGGGACAGGATCGGCCAGCGACGGTTGTAGAGATTGAAGATGGGATGCACCGAGACGAGATCCATATGCGCATCGTGGTAGCTGTCGAGGGTTCCGACATCGCGCCAATAGCCGCTGTCGCGATCCGTTGCCCCCGGCACGACATTGCTGGCGAAGTCATAGACCCGTGCCATCCCGCGATTGGTGAGCATCGGAATGATGTTGGCACCCATGTCGTGCAGAGACGCCGGGTCGGCGGCGTCCTCACGCAGCGCCTCCAGCAGCACATCGGTTGAGAAGACGTAGTTGCCCATCGAGACGTAGCACGAGTTGTCATCGCCAGGAATGGTCGGAGGACTCTCAGGCTTCTCCAGGAAACGACTGATGGTCTCGCCATCGGCGTGGGTCTGGATGACGCCGAACTCATGCGCCTCGGCCCTGGCCATACGAATGCCTGCCACCGTCACGCCTGCTCCGGAGGCAATGTGGGCCTCGATCATCTGCATCGGGTCCATGCGATAGACGTGGTCAGCACCGAACACGACGACGTACTCAGGGCCCTCGTCATAGACCAGGTTCAGGCTCTGGAAGATCGCATCAGCGCTTCCGGTGTACCACCGCGGACCGAGGCGCTGCTGGGCCGGAACGGGCGTGACGTAGTCACCGAGCAGGGTGGGCATGCGCCAGGTCTGGGTGACATGCCGGTCGAGCGAGTGCGACTTGTACTGCGTGAGCACGCACACCCGTCGAAGGCCGGCATTGATGAGATTGGAGAGCACGAAGTCGATGAGACGGTAGGAGCCACCGAAGGGAACAGCCGGCTTCGCACGGTCTCCGGTGAGCGGCATGAGCCGTTTGCCCTCGCCGCCGGCGAGGACCATGCACAGCACATGCGGGTCCGTACTCACGTCGCAACTCTAGTGCCCAACTGCCGCTGTCCAAGGGTCCCAGCGAAATGCCTATGCTCGTCGCGTGCGCATCGGAATCCTCACTCGGGAATGGCCGCCGGAGATCTACGGCGGCGCAGGCGTCCACGTGGACCAACTGGTGCATGAACTGCGCAGGCTCACGCCGGTGTACGTGCATTGCTTCGGTGGTCATCGCACTGATGCCACTGCGCATCCCGTGCCAACCTCCCTGCACGGCGCCAATCCTGCGCTGCAGACTCTCGGCGTCGACCTCGAAATGGCCATGGCGGTTGCAGACGTCGACCTGGTGCACTCGCACACCTGGTACACGAACCTGGCCGGGCATATCGCGTCACTGCTCTACGGCATCCCGCATGTGATCACCGCCCATTCCCTCGAGCCCCTTCGGCCGTGGAAGGAGGAGCAGCTCGGCGGCGGCTACCGGCTCTCGTCATGGGTCGAACGATCCTCCTACGCCGAGGCCAAGGCCGTCATCGCCGTCAGCAACGGCATGCGCAATGACGTCCTGCATGCCTATCCCTTCGTCGATCCGGCACGGGTGCACGTCGTGCACAACGGCATCGACACCACCATCTACAAGCCCGACGGCGACACAGACACCCTGGAGGAGTTCGGGATTGCGCCCGACAGGCCCTATCTGCTGTTCGTCGGGCGGATCACCCGCCAGAAGGGACTCGTCCACCTCCTGCATGCGGCCAAGGGCTTCGCGGGCGATATCCCTCTGGTGATGTGCGCTTCAGCGGCCGACACTCCCGAGATCGAGGTCGAGACCGCCAATGCCGTTCGAGAGCTGCGTGCGGCTCGCGGCAAGGACAGCGTGATCTGGATCGAGAAGCAGGTTGACCGCGCCAAGCTCATCCAGCTCTTCTCACATGCGCGCGCATTCCTGTGCCCGTCCATCTACGAACCATTGGGCATCGTCAATCTCGAGGCGATGGCCTGCGAGACACCTGTGGTGGCCAGCGACGTCGGCGGCATCCCTGAAGTCGTCACTGATGGAGTCACGGGCCTGCTCGTGCACTACGACGCTGCAGATCCGCGGCGCTTCGAGCAGGAGTTCGCCAACGCCGTGAACAGCCTCATCAAGGACCCCGCACGCGCGACGACGATGGGCAAGGCCGGACGCGAGCGCGCCGTTGCGCACTTCGGCTGGGATGCCATCGCCGAGCAGACCGTGCAGGTCTACCAGGATGCCCTGGCGCTGTAGCCGCTCCCGCTACTGGAACACGACAGTGCGACGACCCGTCAGCATGATGCGGTCCTCGGCGAACAGCCGTACCGCACGGGCCAGCACGAGCCGCTCGACATCGCGTCCGATCTCGGCAAGATCCGTGGCCGAATGGGCGTGGGTCACGCGCTCGACCTCCTGCTCGATGATCGGTCCCTCATCCAGCGCAGCGGTGACGAAGTGCGCGGTGGCACCGATGAGCTTCACCCCGCGTTCATGCGCCTGGTGATACGGACGAGCACCCTTGAATCCCGGGAGGAACGAATGGTGGATGTTGATGATGCGCCCGGAGAGTCGAGTGCACAGCTCATCTGACAGCACCTGCATGTAGCGGGCCAGGACCACGCCGTCGACGTCGTGCAACTCGGTCAGCCGAAAGAGCTCGGCCTCCTGAGCGGCCTTGGTGTCCGGAGTCACCGGCAGGTGCACGAAGGCAATCCCATGACGCCTTGCGATGTGCTCGCAATCTGGATGATTGGACACGATGACCGGGATATCGATCGGGAGCTCGCCGATCTCGTGCCGGTAGAGAAGATCGATGAGGCAGTGATCATGCCTGGACACCATGATCAGCACCCGACGGCGATCGCTCTCGTGTCGCAGGGTCATCTCCGGCTCGAAGCGGGAGACCTGGCCGGTGATCGTCTCCCTCACCTGGTCGATCGCCAGGGGTGATTCGAACTTCGTCCTCAGGCTGAAGATCCCGGACTCCTCGTCGGTGAACTGGGCCTGCTCAAGGATGTTCCCGCGCGCTTCGAGCAATGCTCCGGTGATCGCGTGCACGATGCCAGGGCCATCAGCGCAGCGCAGGGTGAGGATGTAGTGCTCGTTGTCGTCCACGTCAGGCAATCTACGAGATGGGGACCGGCCACGAGTACCGTGCCCCAAATGAGTGGTGTCGTGGTGGTGGGCGCGGGTATCGCGGGAGTGCGGGCGGCAGAGGCCCTGCGCGGTCAGGGATATTCGGGCCCCGTGACGATCATCGGTGCAGAGCAGCCGGTCTACCGTCCTGCTGTCTCGAAGGATGCGCTGCGGCATCCGACCCAGGGCGACTACGGATTCCCGTACAGGCGCAGCGTCGACGACCTCACCTGGATGATCGGATCGTCAGTGCAGTCGGTGGACCTGACGGCGAAGTCACTCGTCGTTCGCAGCACTGACGGCACAACCACGCCACTGGCATTCGATGGCATCGTGATCGCTTCGGGCCTGAGCTCGCGCCATCTCGGTATCGCTGGTCCCAAGGCTGGCCGCCACTCCCTGCGAACCCTGGCCGATGCCCAGGCCCTGCAGCCTCATCTCAAGCCAGGCATCCGTCTGACCGTCATCGGATCGGGATTCGTCGGCTGCGAAGTGGCCTCGACTGCCCGACAGCTGGGATGCACTGTGACCATGGTGGCGCCCGAGGATGTCCCGCTCGCCTCGGCAGTCGGCGATGAAGTCGGCCAGATCATCGCCCGGCGCCTTCAGGAGCGCGAGGTGAGCCTGCTGGCGCGACGAACCGTGCTGGAGTATCGAGGCAGGGCCCAAGTCCAGGAAGTCGTCCTCGACGACGACACCTTCCTTGCCACCGACATCGTCGTCGAGGCGGTCGGATCGACGACGAATGTCGCCTGGCTCGAGGACAACGGCCTCGACCTGTCCAATGGTGTCCTCACTGACGCCTACCTTCGCGTCGTCGGAGCGCAGGCGCCTGCAGTCGCCTGCGGCGATATCGCCCGTCATCCCAATGCGCACTTCGGGCCAGCCACTCGCCGCATCGAGCATTGGACTGCCGCTGCCGACATGGGCTCGTACGCCGGCAGAGTGCTCGCGGGCCAACTGACGGGCATCGAGCCGGACTTCCCTGCCTTTGCGAGCATCCCGGCCTTCTGGTCGGATCAGTTCGACTTCCAGATCCAGTCCTTCGGCATTCCCATGCTGGGCGAGGCGACGAATTTCGTGGAGCGCGATGACGACGGCTCCTGCATCGTCGAATATCTCGATGACCAGGGGGTCGTAGGCGTCGTAGGCATCAATCGCACGGCCGAGCTTGCTCGATATCGCAAGGTGCTGGGGACTCGTCGCGACGCCCTCGCCGGACAACCGCAGGTTTGACCCGATTAGCACGCCACGGGCACCTCTCGTGGGGTTAACTTGCAGGATGCGACGGCCCAGTTCCTTGACGGCGGCATGACCGCCCAGGAACTGGTGATGCGCAAGCCCACCTTCACCCTTCGCACGCAGATGACCTGGATGATCGTGCTCACGGGCATCATGCTCATCGGGCCGTTCCTTCCCAACTACACCTTCACCTCGAACCTCGGTGAGTACGACGCCATTCATACGGTCCTGGAGTTCGCGTCCATAGCCATCTCCTTCATGGTGGCTGCCCTGGCGTGGAATCTGCGCCGGCAGGAGGACAACCTCGCTCTGCTCGTGCTGGGTCTCACCTCCCTGGCAGTGGCGGTCATCGACATCGGCCATGTCCTCTCCTACGTCGGCATGCCCGAGCTCATCACCCCGAGCGGTGCGCAGAAGTCGATCACCTTCTGGCTCACTGGGCGGCTGATCGCTGCGCTGGGGCTCCTGGTGATCGCACTCGTGCAGCGCAGGCATGTGCCCATGATCGCCTGGATCTACGGCCTGCTGGTGGTCTTCATGGTGGTGGTGGCCGTCTGCTGGATCGGGCTCGCACAGCCCGACTGGCTGCCACGCTTCTACGTCGAAGGCCCGGGCCTGACGACTCTCAAGAAGGTCTGTGAATACGGCATCGCAGGAGTCCTCGCGATTGCCGCACTGCTGTTCTTGCGGCGCTCGAGACGCGAGGGCGACCCCGAGAACGGTTGGCTTGCTGCTGCCGCCTGGACCCTGGCCCTGACCGAGCTGTATTTCACGTTCTATGCCAATGTAACGGACCTGCTGAGCGTGATCGCCCATGTCTACAAGGTGATCGCCTACGCCATGATCTATCGGGCGATCTTCGTCTCTGGTGTGCAGAAGCCCTATAACGATGCAGCCCATGAACGATCACTGCTGCGTTCGCTGATCAACTCCATTCCCGATCTGATCTTCGTCAAGGACCCTGCCGGCAAATACCTGGTGGCCAACACAGCATTCGAGAAGTACGCGAATATTGCGGAGTCAGACCTGCTTGGCAGGACAACGGCCCAGATCACTGCCGAAAAGGGTGCGAATCGGCATGCGATCTTCGAGCAGCAAGTCCTGGCGAGCGAACAGCCGCTCCGAACCGAGGAGTGGATCCCGGCTGCCGATGGTTCCGCGAAGCTGTTCGACACCCTCAAGACTCCATTTCAGGGTCCAACAGGAGAGCACCTGGGACTCATCGCGATCTCTCGCGACATCTCCGAGCAGAAGGCGGCCGAGGAGAAACTCGATCATCTTGCTCACTACGACTCGTTGACCGGGCTGCCGAATCAACTCTTGCTCGCAGAGTCGAGTCTGCGCGAGTTCAACATCGCACGCGCGACCCATCAGGAGGTCGCGTTCGTCATCTTCGACATCGATGACTTCCACACCATCAATGACGCTATCGGCCATGAACAGGGCGATGTGCTGCTGAAGCAGGTGGCGCAGAGATTTCGCGAGAGCATCCCACCGCGTGATGTCCTCGCCCGACCCGGCGGCGACGAGTTCGTTGCCCTGCTCATCAATGACACTCCAAGTGCCACTGCAGTCATGGTTGAGACGCTCGTTGCACTCGCGCGACGCCCATTTGCCGTCCTAGGACGCGACTTCAACATCACGGTCTCAGCAGGAATCGCCATGTTCCCCAGTGATGGCGACTCATACGAGGTTCTCCGCAGGTTCGCCGAGGCAGCGCTGTACCGCGCAAAGTCCGACGGCCGCAACACCTTCCGCTTCTTCACCGATGAGATGCAGAAGAAGACGACTATCCGATTGCAGACACTCAACGACCTTCGCGGCGCTGCGCGCAATGATGAGTTTCGACTCCACTATCAACCGCAGATCTCTCTCGCGGATGGGTCCGTCTGCGGGGCTGAAGCCCTCATCCGCTGGGAGCACCCAGAGCTTGGCCTGATCCCACCAGGCTCATTCATCCCTCTGGCCGAGGAAAGCGGGCTCATCCTGCCCATGGGCGACTGGGTCGCACGCAAGGCGCTGGAGGATGCCCAGAGCTGGCGGGGACGCGGCATCAACATCGGCACCATGTCGATCAACCTGTCGGCTGCTCAGTTCCGCCAGCCTGATCTGGCTGCGAAGATGACGGAGATCGCCACCACCTCCGGCTACCCCATCAGTGATATTGAATGGGAGATGACCGAGAGTGCCACCCTGTTCGATCCCGAGGGCGCAGTCGACATCATCCAGGGCCTGCATGACCATGGATTCCACGTGTCACTCGACGACTTCGGCACGGGGTACTCCTCGATGGCGTATCTCAAGCGCTACCGAATCGACAAGATCAAGATCGATCAGTCATTCGTGCGTGATCTGGCGAGTGACGCCGACGACCGGTCGATCGTCCGGGCCATCATCCAAATGGCACGATCGATGAACTGTGCTGTCCTGGCTGAAGGCGTCGAGACTGCTGAGCAGCTCGAGGTCCTGCTCGCAGAGGGGTGCGACATGGCCCAGGGGTACTACTTCAGCAGGCCTCTGCCCGCTGAGGACTTCGTGAAGTTCCTCGGAACCCAGAAACTCGGCGCACTCTCTCACTGAACGAAATCGGCTACGGCTGCTGGAAGACCGTGATCGAGTCTCGTCCCGCTGCCTTCGATGCATACAGTGCTGCATCGGCCGACTTGAGCACATCGGCGAATGACGCCCAGTCGCTTCCATCAGTGCTGGTGATGCCGATGCTGATGGTCATGCGACCGCCGGGTGCCAGGCCGGTGAGGTCCAGCGCCTTGACCGAGCCGCGAATGCGCTCAGCGATGGCCAGTGCCTGTGCCTCCTGGGCGCCCGGAGCACATACGAGAAACTCCTCGCCGCCGATTCGATAGAGCGAATCGCCATCACGAACACTTGATCGCAGCACATCGGCAACCCGCTTGAGCACGACATCACCGGCCTCATGACCGTAGGTGTCATTGACCAGCTTGAAATAGTCGAGATCAAGCGACATCACCGAGTAGGCACCTTGCGGCGTCTGCTCATCAAGTGCCCGCCGATTGCTGAGATTGGTGAGCGGGTCGGTATGGGCAGCCAAACTCAGTTCCGCACTGCGTCGGGTCTCGCGGAAATGCTCGAGATAGTCATCAACGGCAGGCCGGATGGTCGATGCCATGGCCGCCAGCATGCCCATGAGGTCCTCATCGGGATGGACGTTGTCTGGCGTGCTGATGCACAGGAGAGCAGCTGGCGCACCGGGGAGTTCGACGCACGGCCAATCCGAATTCGGCTCACGCGAGGTCGGTCCAGACAGGCCCAGGCCCCACATGGTCCACCCCTCGCCAGGGACGTCGATGAACAGCGCGCACTCACTCGCTTCGTGAGTCGCAGCAAGAATCGTGTTCATCGCATTCACCAGCCCAGTTGGTGCCGCAGCGGTCAGCAGGGCTTCCGTGATGCGAGTCTTGGCTTCGGCAATGCGAAGGAGCCGTTGCAGATCCAGATCGGCATGCGCCATCGTGAACACCCCGCACTCAATTCCCTGCAGGGCCTTGAACGCGCCGTCGACGATCTCACTGGGGATGATGTGGCCGTGCTGCGGGGCAATCTGCGAGATATGCGGCCAGCGATGCTGAATGCGCGTCAATCCTGCTGCCAGGAGCTCGGTGCTCGGCATGTAGTGCTGGTGAAACGGCTTCGCCGATTGGATGATGTAGTCGAGATCGTGCGACACCAGCACTTGAGAGTCCGGAACGAATCCGCCGAAGAGATCGGACGAGAACAGCGTGGCTGATGCGGAGTCGTACGACACCATTGCACCCGGAAAATGCAAGTACGGAGTGAGCTGGAATTCCAGATTGCGCCCGGGTGACAAGGGAATTCGCCACCCATGCTCCTCGACCAGGTAGTAGTCGAACCGATGTCGATAGTGGCGGAGCAGTGCCTTGGCTCGCCATTCGGTGACGACCTGGACATCCGGGCGAGTCAGGCGATCGCTGAGATACGGGAGGCTGGCAGCGATGTCGGGATCCGGATGGTGGCAGACCAGGTACTTGATCGAGTCGAGATCTGCTATCTGCGCGACCTTGGCAAGAGTCGACTCGATGGTCAGCATCGAACCGGGATCGATGAGCACTCCATCGCGCCCATTGTCGATGAAGTAGGCGTGGCACTGGAATCTGTCATTCTCCAAACGCGTGCCGACCCACCACGCACTCGGGGCGATGAGCACTGGACTCTCATCGTTCATACGAACCCCTCAATGGCGACCTTGGTATCGACTTCACCCTACTGATTCAACTCAGTCGTGTCCTCGATCCGAGTGCATGAGAGTTCCGATTCTTGCGGACTGGAAATCGAAGATCCCGTCAG
>JBAYUM010000061.1:0-10512 GCA_041675125.1 Candidatus Nanopelagicales bacterium | reverse complement strand
CAGGCGCGCGGTGTTGCAGGCCGGCGGGGTCAGGCCGAGTCAGCGCTTGGTCAGTTGCTGGAGATTGGGCAGCACGACTGAGCCTTGCGACGCTAGTTGCTCCAGCTCGCACCGGCTCGCATCTGATTGGCCCAGCGCACCTTGTCGCCGAGCTCATGCGCTGCACGCAGCGGCCAGTGCGGATCGCGCAGCATCTGACGCGCAAGGAACACAGCGTCGGCCTTGCCCTCCTGCAGGATCGCCTCTGCCTGATGGGGCTGCGTGATGCGGCCGACGGCTCCGGTGAGCATGCCCGTCTGCTTGCGCACCTGCTCGGCGAGGTTGATCTGGTAGTTCACGTCGTCAGGGATGTCGGCGACCATGGCAGCGCCGCCTGATGATGCGTCGATCAGGTCGACGCCGAGCTTCTCCAGCTCCTTGACGTAGGTCACTGAGGAATCGACATCCCACCCGCCGTCAACCCAGTCGGTCGTCGAGATGCGCACGAACAGTGGCTTGTCGGCCGGCCAGGCGGCTCGCACTGCCTTGACGACTGCCAGTGGGAAGCGCATCCGGTTCTCGATGACGCCGCCGTACTCGTCGGTGCGGTGATTGCTGACAGGCGAGAGGAACTGATGCATGAGGTAGCCGTGAGCCGAGTGCAGCTCGATGACATCGAATCCTGCCTGGTCGGCCCGCACCGCGGCATCGGCGAAGGCCTTGACCGTTGCATCGATGTCGTCCTGGGTCATCGCCCTGGGCGCAGGGAACGGTCCGAAGCCCTCAGGGGATGGGCCAAGGGTTACCCAGCCACCATCGGATGGCTCGACATGGGCGCCGCCATTCCAGGAGGAGGCCGTTGAGCCCTTGCGCCCTGCGTGAGCGAGCTGGATGCCGGCCCTGACTCCCTGGCCGTGGATGAAGTCGACGACCCGGGACCATGCCTTGACCTGCTCGTCATTCCAGATGCCCGGGCATTGCGGGCTGATGCGGCCCTCCGGGGTGACACCCGTTGCCTCGGCGAGCACGAGCCCGGCCTTGCCTGTTGCATATGAGCCCAGGGTGACCAGATGCCAGTCACCGACGACGCCGTCCACCGCGGAGTACTGGCACATCGGAGCCAGCCAGGCGCGATTGGTGAATTCGACGCCACGGATGGTGATGGGGGTGAAGAGCAGGGTCACTTGGGCCTCACGATTGGGTGATGTGCATTGCCAGATGTTCGATTGGGCACTGTAACTGCTGGCGCATTAGGGTGAAGTCGATGTCCACGAGTCCTGATAAGCCCTCGGCTGAACCCCTGGCTTCCGTGCATTCGCTCAGCGCGCGGCGCAGACGACGCGTCAATCTGACGCAGTGGCCGATCACGGTCGTGCTGCTGGGGGTGGCGCTGTCCCTGGGTGTCGTCGCCTTCGGTTCTTTTCGACGTGGCTCGATCATGCTTTCGGCATTCGTGACCCTGGCCCTGTTCCTGCGCCTACTGCTGCCTGACGCTGAGGCCGGCTGGCTCGTGATTCGCAGCAAGCGCATTGATGTCGTCGTCCTGGCAGCGCTGGCCATCGGCCTTACGGTGATGTCGTTCTGGGTGCCGAATCCGGCCTGACTCATTGAGGATGAGTGATGCGATCCCGGGTACGAGCTGCGGCGATCGCTTGACAGCCCAGGGAAGTCCGCTCGTGACCAGCCACAGTCGTCGGCGGGCGTCGTGATGGCTGACGTCAACGGGCGATGGCACTCCTTCGTAGCCAAGTGCCTTCGCCGTTCGCTCGGCCAGGCGTTGGTAGCCAAGCGGCGATGGATGCACGCGATCGCTTGACAGGTAGGCGCGCTCGTACGCAGCCGGATCGTGCCAGCGATCGACGACCAAGGCGTTCGTACCATGCGTGGCAAGCCCGATGGCCTCGTTCAGCCTCAGGATGCGCTCGTGCAAGCGGCGCCGGATGAGAGGCGGTACGGGGCTCTGCCGCGCCACGTCGGGGAGGTTGAGCACGACAACCTTGGCTGCGCCCCGTTCGAGCGCATCGATGGCATCGTGCAGGCGTGCCTGAAAGGCCGGAGCATCGAATCCCCATCGAATCGCGTCATTGCCGCCGACGCTGATGAGGGCGATAGCCGGCCGTCGCATCAGCGCCGCATCGAGCTGCAGGTTGACGACATCCGCGATTCGAGCCCCAGGCCAGGCGAACCGCAGGGGATGGGGTGCTCCGATGACCTGGGCCAGTCGGCCAGCCCAAGCGCCGCAGGGACTGGCGATCCTCGACTCCCCGACGCCGAAGGCGAGGCTGTCGCCAATGGCGATGATGGAGGTCATGGGGTTCTCGATAGCCCGGTGACCTCTGAGATGCCATGGATGCTGAGCATGCGCTGTGCGGCATCGGGCCAGGTGAACTGCTCGGCGCGGGCTCGAGCCTGGATGCGCATCGTCGGAGTATTCGAGATCGTGCGCACGCCATATGCCCACATCTGGGCATCAAGGGGGAGCGTCAGGCCGCCAGTCCTTCCGATGACCTCCGGGATCGCTGAACGAGCGTTCGCGATCACCGGTGTCCCGCTGGCCATGGCCTCGAGCGCGGCCAGGCCGAACGTCTCGATCGGCCCGGGAGCGAGCACGACATCGACGCTCGCGAGCAACTGCGCCAACTCACCACGATCGGCGATGTATCCGAGCATCGTGGCTGACCGCTTGGGCAGTCGCCTTTCCATCGAGCGCTCCATCGGGCCGGAGCCCGCGATGATCAGGTGCGCGCTCATGCCCTGACGCTGCAGCTCGGCGAGCACGTCGAGTGCGAATCCAGGTCGCTTCTCCTTGCTGAGCCGGCTGCAGATCATGATGAGCACATCAGCGTGGAATCGAGTGCGAACACGTGGGTTGAGATTCCGTGGATGAAAGGTTTCGAGATCCACGCCCAGCGGAACTCGCTCGTACGGGACTGCGATGCGATCGAATTCCTGGCCCGCGAAGCTCGTGGTGCACACAACCGTGTCGACTCGGCTCGCGACGGAGGAGTTGATGCGGTCCGCGATCCGCACGCCCGTCAATGGTCGCGCAAAGGTTCGAATGACTCCATCAAGCCGTTCGTGCGCGGTGACCGTCGTGGGTATTCCTCGGCGCCTGGCCCAGTCGGCCATGGGCAGCAACGTGGTGCGATCTGACAGTTCGATGGCATCGGGGCTGATGTCCGTCAGCAGTTGGCGCACTCGCCTCCCAGCCAGGATCACCCGATAGCCACCCGTGTGCGGGATCGTCGGACCTGCCACTTCGTGCAAGGTGATGCCGCCGTTCGTCGACATCGAATTCGATCCGCCGGGTACCACGATGTGCGCCGCATGACCGCGTTGCGCGTACTGGTCGGCCAAGGCGTTCAGCGAGGTTCGCAGGCCACCGCTTCGTGGGCCGTAGAAGTTCGCGAGATGCGCGATCGTCGCCACGTCAGGCTGCCTCGCGCAAGCCTGTTCGATGGGTGACTGCCCGGAAATGCTGGATGAGCTCCTCGGTCAGTGCGCCCCAACTGCGGCCGGTGACCTTGGCCCGTGCAGCCCCGCCCATGCCCCGGCGCAGCTGATCGTCGTTGAGAAGACTGCGAACCTGCGCCTGGAGGCCTTGGGCATCACCCGGTTCGTAGAACAGGCCGGTGACCCCCTGGTCAATGAGATCGACGGGACCGCCGATGCGTGGGGCGACCACCGGCGTGCCGGAGGCCATCGCCTCCTGGATCACCTGGCAGAAGGTCTCGTTCTCTCCGGTGGCGACAACGACATCGAAGCTCGCGAACGCAGTGGCCAGGGCAGCGCCATCGAGTCTTCCCGTGAACAGGGCGCCTGGCATCGCCTCGGTCAGCGCCCTGCGGCTGGGACCGTCACCCACGACGACGACTCTCACGTCGCCTGCCCGCGCCAGACTCGCGAGGATCCCGATGTTCTTCTCGGGCGCCAGCCGGCCCACGTAGCCAACGAGGGGTTGGCCACGGCCGGCCATGCTCCTGAATTGCTCCGATCGGCAGTCCGGGGAGAATCGGTCGAGATCAACACCACGGCCCCATGACCTGATCGAGTGCACCTGGATCCCTCGCAGGTAATCGAGCGAGGCCTGGGAAGGCGCGAGCGTGAGCGTCGCCTGCCTGTGGATTCGTCGCACGACGGTATCGGCGAGAAAGGAGACTGAACCCATGCGATAGTGCTCGGCGAATCCTGCGACATCCGTCTGGAACACCGCGACGGTGGGAACATCGAGCCTCTGCGCAGCGTGGAGCACCTGACGCCCAAGTGTCATGGGCGAGGCGAGATGCACAACAGTGGGCTGAAACCGGCGAAGCTCCCTCTCAATCGCATGGGATGAGGCAAGGGCGATGTCGACATCGTGCACACCGGGCAGTTCGACTGAGCGGACTCGGTGCACGGGCGTGCCCTCGAAGTCATCGTGTGCGTAGCTGTCAGGTGCGATGATCAGGCACGGGATGTCTCGCTTCGACAGTTCGCGAGACACCTGCGCCACCGAGTTCGCGACGCCGTTTGTTCGTGGGAAGAAGGATTCGGCGGAGATGACCACTCGCATGACTCAATGAAGCCCGTCGGATCTGAGGAGACGGATCACTCCAGACAAAGTGTTGGAGAATGATTGGCGAACAGTTGCTGGCAATGGCAGTTGAGGCGTGGGCTGAGACTGAACTCTGCATAGGTTGCAGGCATGGTCCCCGCGGCAGTGTTCGACCTCGACAACACGCTCGTCCGTGGATCCTCGCTCTTCCATTTCGGGTGCGCACTGGCGGCTCAGCGAGTCATCAGCCCGATGCACGTGCTGCGGTATGGGTGCGCGGAGGTTGCCTATGTGCGCCATCGGGGTGAACGTGACGGGCTGCCGATGCAGTTGACCGGCCGTCTCCTGCGCCTGGTCGAGGGCAGATCGCAGGAGGACCTCTGCTCGAGGGCTCGGCACTATGCGTCTACGGCCCTCAGGCATCACCTCGCTGCAGATGTGCTGAATCGGCTTGTCGCCTTCCAGAAGCTCGGGGTCGACTGCTATCTGGCCACCGCGAGCCCACAGGATCTGGCCGATGCGATCGCCACCGAGCTTGGCATGAGTGGCGCAATCGGCACAGTGGCCGAGGTTCGTGCGGGACGGTACACCGGAGCCCTGGCCTCGCCCATTGCCCACGGAGCCGAGAAGGCCCGGCGCGTGATGACCCTGTTCGATGCTTGGGGCTATGACCCTTCGACTGCATGGGCGTTCTCGGACTCGATCAACGACCTTCCGCTGCTCGCACTCGTGGGAAATCCGGTGGTGGTCAACGGCGACCGCAACCTTGTGCAGATTGCCGAGCTCAACCATTGGTCAGTGATGGTGAGCGATGGCGTGCAGTGGGTGGCCCGTCCAGAGTCTGAGCAGGCTTTGCCATAGTTGGGCCGTGTCCACTCCGGAGCAGCACCCACGACTTCGTGCGATCCTTGATGCCATTCCGTCATATAAGGCGGGTCAGCCTGCCCGTGTGCAGGCTGGGATCACTCCGCACAAGCTCTCCAGCAATGAGAACCCGTTCGAGCCCCTGCCAGCAGTGCTGGCGGCCGCGCGTGAGTCTGCTGCCACGATGCAGCTCTATCCGGATTTCGCATCGACGGCGCTCGTCGATGCGCTTGCCACCCGGTTCGCTGTCCCCCAGTCGCATGTCGCCGTGTCCACCGGCAGCGTCGCACTGACGCAGCAGTTGGTGCAGATCACCAGCGAGCCCGGTGACTCGGTGATGTTCGCCTGGCGATCATTCGAGTCGTATCCCATCGTCACGATGATCGGTGGCGCGACAACGCAGCGCATCGCGCTTGATGCTGATGACCGCCATGACCTGGCGGCCATGGCCGCCGCCGTTGACGAGACCACTCGATTGATCTTCGTGTGCAATCCCAATAACCCAACGGGCACGGCAGTCGGCTCGTCTGCGATCGCTGACTTCATCGAGCAGGTTCCCTCGGATGTGCTCATCGTGATCGACGAGGCCTATCGCGAGTTCGTCGATCCCGGTGCGGTCCCCGATGGGCTGGACTTCTATCGCCGGCACGAGAACGTGGCAGTGCTGCGCACCTTCTCCAAGGCCTATGGCCTGGCGGGCCTGCGCATCGGCTTCTGCATCGCGCATGAGCAGGTTGCCGACGCCCTGCGCAAGGTGCAGGTGCCGTTCGGGGTGTCGTCGGTCGCACAGGCCGCAGCGGTCGCAGCGCTCGATGCTGCGGTCGAGGCGGAGGCCATGCAACGGGTCGAGATGCTGATCGGCGAGCGCAATCGAGTGGACGCAGGGCTGCGCGAGCTCGGCCTGACGCCGTCCGAGTCCGCAGCCAACTTCGTGTGGCTGCGGCTCGGCGACCAGACGTCAGACTTCGCGCAGGCCTGCGAAGTGGTCGGGCTGGCGGTCCGCCCCTTCGCCGGCGAGGGCGTGCGCATCAGTGTCGGCCTGCCCGAGGCCAATGATCGATTCCTCGAAACCGCCGCTGCCTGGTGGTCTGGCCGGGCATAGTGGCTCCGCTCTCACTTGCTTTCACGACAGTGAGTGAGTGGTGCATCACATGGTCTGGCTCCGTGGGGGATTGGTCCTTGCGGCTGCAGTACCTTGGGACTTTGTTCTGATCCCCCATCTCCTTGGAAGGCTACGCATGGCTCGCAGTGGCAAGGTCGCCGTTATCGGTGCAGGTTTCTATGGCTCGACGACCGCAATGCGTCTGGCGGAATACGACATCTTCGAGACTGTCGTGCTCACCGACGTCGTCGAAGGCAAGGCCGAGGGCCTGGCCCTCGACCTGAACCAGTCTCGCTGGATCGAAGGATTCGAGACCAAGGTCGTCGGCCAGACGACAGGTATGGACGGCTCCGGCTATGAGGCCATCGCCGGTTCAGAGATCGTGGTCATCACTGCAGGCCTTCCGCGCAAGCCCGGCATGAGCCGCATGGACCTCATCGAGACCAATGCGAAGATCATGCGCCAGGTCGCTGAGAACATCGCCAAGCATGCGCCCGACACCGTCATCATCAACGTGGCGAACCCGCTCGACGAGATGACGGCACTTGCCCAGATCGTCACCGGCTTCCCATATGCCCGCGTCATCGGCCAGGCAGGCATGCTCGACACTGCCCGATTCACGCACTTCGTTGCCGAAGAGCTCAATGTGCCCGTCGCATCAGTGACGACCCTGACCCTCGGCTCGCACGGCGACACCATGGTTCCCGTGGCCTCGGCCTGCGCAGTCGACGGCAAGCCGCTCTCCGAGCTGCTTGCGGCCGACAAGATCGAAGAGCTCGTGGTGCGCACCCGCAATGGTGGCGCTGAAGTCGTCGCCCTGCTCAAGACCGGCTCGGCCTACTACGCCCCATCGGCGGCGGCCTCACGCATGGCCAAGGCTGTGCACGAGGATTCCGGCGCAGTCATGCCAGTGTGCGCGTGGGTCGATGGCGAGTACGGTCTCTCCGGTGCCTACCTCGGAGTCGAGGCAGAGCTCGGCAAGGGCGGCATTCGCAAGATCGTCGAGACCCCACTGACCGACAGCGAGAAGGCCCTGCTCGTCGAGGCCTATGAGGCAGTCAAGGCCAAGCAGGCAGACGTCAAGGATCTCTGAACCCGTCTTTTTCGGCGGGCGCACCGCGATCCGGTGCGCCCGCCGCTATTCTCGCCCAGACCCACGAGGAGCATTCGATGAGCAAGATCAAGGTAGTGAACCCAGTCGTTGAGCTTGACGGCGACGAAATGACCCGCATCATCTGGCAGTTCATCAAGGATGAGCTGATCCTGAAGTACCTCGATGTCGACCTGAAGTACTACGACCTTGGCATGGAGCACCGCGATGCCACCGACGACCAGGTGACGATCGACTCAGCGAACGCCATCCTCGAGTACGGCGTCGGCGTCAAGTGCGCAACCATCACGCCGGACGAGGCACGCGTCGAGGAGTTCGGCCTCAAGAAGATGTGGAAGTCGCCCAACGGCACCATCCGCAACATTCTCGGTGGCGTCATCTTCCGCGAGCCCATCATCATCTCGAACATCCCGCGCCTGGTTCCCGGCTGGACCAAGCCGATCGTCGTGGGCCGTCACGCCTTCGGCGACCAGTACAAGGCAACCGACTTCAAGGTGCCAAGCGCAGGCGCACTCACGATGACCTTCACGCCCGCCGATGGCTCTGCGCCGATGGAATTCGATGTCTTCGACTTCCCAGGTGCCGGTGTTGCCATGGGCATGTACAACCTCGACGAGTCGATTCGCGACTTCGCCCGCGCTTCGATGCGCTATGGCCTGAACCGCAACTACCCGGTCTACCTGTCGACCAAGAACACGATCCTGAAGGCCTATGACGGCCAGTTCAAGGACATCTTCGCCGATGTCTACGAGAAGGAGTTCAAGTCGGAGTTCGAGGCCGCAGGCATCGAGTACGAGCACCGCTTGATCGACGACATGGTCGCTGCCGCAATGAAGTGGGAGGGCGGATATGTCTGGGCGTGCAAGAACTACGACGGCGATGTCCAGTCCGACACCATCGCCCAGGGCTTCGGCTCCCTTGGCCTGATGACCTCCGTGCTGATGTCACCTGACGGTCGCACCGTCGAGGCCGAGGCAGCCCACGGCACGGTGACCCGTCACTACCGCCAGCACCAGCAGGGCAAGCCGACCTCGACCAACCCGATCGCCTCGATCTTCGCGTGGACCCGTGGTCTCGAGCATCGCGGCAAGCTCGACAGCACCCCTGAGGTCACTGCCTTCGCGCAGACCCTCGAGCGGGTGTGCATCGAGACTGTCGAAGAGGGCAAGATGACCAAGGACCTCTCCCTGCTCATCGGCCCGGATCAGCCATGGCAGACCACCCAGGAGTTCCTGGCCTCGATCGACGAGAACCTGCAGAAGGCGATGCGCTGAAGTTGATGAGAATCTCGCTTGGGAGGGGTGGCCGATGACGGCTGCCCCTCCTTCGCAGTCTGAGGCCTTCGACCACGGGCTCTCGACCCGCGGGCTCTGGATCCTCATGGGCACCATCGCGGGCATGACGGCCTTCGCGCCGTTCGCCACCGATGTCTACCTGCCGGCCTTCCCGAATCTGACGGAGGAGTTGCACGCCTCGGACAGCGCGGCGCAGCTCACCCTGACCGCGACCTTCCTCGGGATCATGATCGGTCAGCTGATCTTCGGGCCGATGTCCGACTCCGTCGGCCGACGCCGGCTCGTCATCACCATGACCCTGGCCACCATCGTCTCCACGGTCGCGTGCACCTTCGCTCCCACCATCGAGTTCCTCACCTTCGCCAGGTTCGCCCTGGGGATCACCGGTGGCGCAGGCATCGTCATCGGCCGGGCCATTGCTGCCGATATCTCCAAGGGGCCTGAGGCAGCCCGGTTCTTCTCGCTCCTGATGAGCATCACGATGCTCGCGCCGCTCATCGGCCCGATCGTCGGTGGTGCGCTCCTGACCTGGACCCACACCTGGCGCGCTGCCTTCGTGTTCCTGACCGGATTCGTCGTGCTGCTCGCGCTGGCGATCATCCTCTTCGTGCCGGAGACCCTGCCGCCTGATCGCCGCCATGCCGGTGGTCTGCGCGAGATCCGCAAGGGCGCGGGCCAGATGTTCCGCGACAGGGTCTTCATGGGCTATGCGGTCACGCAGGTCTTCGCCTTCGCCACGCTCTTCGCGTATCTGGCCAGCTCCTCCTTCGTGTTCCAGGAGACCTTCGACCTGAGCCCCACGGCCTACAGCTTCGCCTTCTCCGGAATCGTCCTGTCGATCCTGTTCGCCGGGATGCTCAATCGACGCCTGCTGCTGAACATCTCGGTGCGCAGGCTGCTCGTGGTGTCCCTGGTCATCGCCACCGTTGCCGCCGTGGTGCTCATCCCGATCATGGCGGTCTCCAGCCCCTCGATGTGGCTCATGATCCTCGGGCTGCTCTTCGTGATCGGCACCCGTGCCTCGATCGGTGCGAATGCGATGGCACTGGCTCTGGAGCGCAGCGCCTACGTCGGCACGGCATCCGCGATCATCGGCGCGATGACCTTCGCCGGTGCCCTGGTGGCAACTCCGCTGCTGGCCGTGCTGCCCTTCAATACCGGGCTCACGATGGCAGTGGTCATGGCCATCTGCTCGGTGCTGTCACTGCTCTGCACTGTGCTGCTCACCCGCTCCACCAAGTGACGGGACATATGACGGGTCAGATGACCGGACAATGCGTGGCCCGGGGGATTTGGCCTCATTTCACTGTTTTAGAGTGGCGAGCAGGCATCACTAGAAGTGGCTCGCATTCGGGCCCTACGGTGGTATTCGGGCCATGGGAATGAGAGTTGCGATGAAGTTCTTCACGCAGGCTGCGGGACGCGGCCCTGCTCGAGGGCTGCCGCGCATCCTGCTGAGTTCCCTCGTCGCCCTTGCGATGGCCATCGGCCTGGTGGTCTTTGCCAACGGCATCTCACAGGCGTCTCCTGATGACGCGCCGACCATCACCGAGGTCACGACTGCCGATCCTGCAGCAGGGGTGCTGACAGTCGACTTCGTGCCCCCGGTCGACGACACGATTCCGGT
>JBAYUM010000060.1:0-10557 GCA_041675125.1 Candidatus Nanopelagicales bacterium | reverse complement strand
TCAGCACCTTCCAGCCGAACTTCATGAACTGGTCATAGCGCAGGCGCGGAAGCGTGCCGCGCAGCCAGATGAAGACGAAGATGAAGATCTGCACCTTGAGCAGCCACCACAGAATCGGCCAGTAGCCGGTATTGGCCGCCTCCCAGAGCGACAGCGGCCATGGCGCCTGCCAGCCACCGAGGAACAGGGTGGTGGCAAGGGCAGAGACGGTGACCATGTTGATGTACTCGGCGAGGAAGAACAGCGCGAACTTCATCGACGAGTACTCGGTGTGGAAGCCACCGACGAGTTCGCCCTCGGCCTCGGGGAGATCGAAGGGAGCGCGGTTGGTCTCGCCGACCATCGCCGTGACGTAGATCAGGAATGACGGGAGCAGGATGACCGCGAACCACACCGGCTCCTGGGCAGAGACGATCTCCGAGGTCGACATGGATCCGGCGTAGAGGAAGACCGCGACGAAGGAGAGACCCATGGCGATCTCGTAGGAGATCATCTGCGCGCTCGAGCGAAGCCCACCGAGCAGCGGGTAGATGGAGCCAGATGACCAGCCTGCGAGCACGATGCCGTAGATGCCGATCGAGGCGATCGCCAGGACATAGAGCACCGACACCGGAAAGTCGGTGAGCTGCAAGGGCGTGTACACGCCGAACATCTGCACCACCGGGCCGAAGGGGATGACTGCGAAGGCGACGAAGGCCATCGTGGCCGAGATGATCGGCGCGATCCAGTAGACCGCCAGGTGCACGCCCTTGGGAACGATCTCCTCCTTGAGGGCGAGCTTGACTCCGTCCATCAGCGACTGGAGCAGACCGAAGGGCCCGACGCGGTTGGGCCCGATGCGGTTCTGCATGCGCGAGACAACGCGGCGCTCCCACCAGATGGTGAACAGCGTCAGCAGCACGAGCAGAGCGAAGATGCCGAGGACTTTCACGATGACGATCCCCCAGGGATCGGTTCCGAAGAATCCGAACTGACCGTTGGTCATGCGGCACCTCCAGCAGTGACGTCAACAGCGGAACCGATGCGCGCACCCAGATCTCGGTAGATCGAGCACTCCGCGGAGTGCATCGGCAGGAACACCACCCCATCGAGCACGTCGCCGACGGTGACCGGCACGGTGACCGATCCGCCCGGCCCACCCACGGTGATGGTGTCCGGCGAACCGAGCTGCTGCGCTGAATTCGCCGAGATCAGGGCGGCGACCGGCCGTGCCGTTGCTGCCAGGAATGGCTCGCCTTCCTGCATCACGCCGGCATCGAGCAGCTCGCGCCAGGACGCGAGGCGGAAGCCTGCGGGCATTGCGGCAGGAGCCTTGAACCCAGGAACGGCTTGCCGGGCACCGGTCCACTGGCCGAGGGCGGCCAGTTCGCGGCGGATTCCGGCGACATCCCAGGCACCTGCCTTGATCCCGATCGCATTCGCGATCATGCCGAGAACGGTCGCATCGCTCATCGCCAGCGAGTCCTTGAAGACCTGCCCGAATGGACGTGGTCGGCCCTCCCAGTCAACGAAGGTGCCGGACTTCTCCGTGACCAGGGCGACGGGCAGCACCACGTCTGCGCGCTCAGTGACGGCTGAGTGATGGTGGTCAAGGGACACCACGAACGCCGCGAGGTCGAGTGCCCGCTCAGCGACTGCCTGGTCAGGAAGGTCGGCCAGTTCGACACCAGCGATGAGCAGGCCACTGAGGCCGGCTCGGCTGGCCGAGACCAGCACCTGGTCGCCCGAGATGCCGGTGAGCTCAGGGAGTGCATCGGCATCGACGCCCCAGACCTGCGCAACCTGCGCACGGGCGGCTGCATCCGCAAGCGGACGACCACCTGGCAGGAGACCAGCGAGTGCACCCGCATCGAGGGCGCCACGCTCACCGGCGCGACGAGGAACCCAGGCCAGTGCAGCGCCAGTGGACTGGGCGAGTTCAGCGACCGAGGTTGCCGCACCTGTGCTGGCGGCGATGCGCTCGCCCGCAAGGATCACGGCACCCGGCTGCGCAAGTGCGGCCCTGATGTCGGCCGGCAGGTCGTTCAGCACCGATGCTTCCTGACCCGGTGCCGCAGCGAGCAGCGTGCCGCCCATCTTGTGCAGGCCGCGGCTTGCCACTGCGCCGACACTGACGACACGGGTCTTGGCCTTGCGCAGGCGCAGGAAGAGCATGGGTGACTCATCCTCGGGCTCGAAGCTCACCAGCAGGACGAACGGCGCGCTCTCGATCGCGTCATACGTGACATTGATCGGCGTTCCTGCAACTGCGGCTCGAAGGAACTGGGTCTCCTCAGGGGAGGTTGCACGTGATCGGAAGTCGATGCTGTCCGTGCCCAGGACCGCGCGCGCGAACTTCGCGTATCCGTAGGCGTCCTCCTGCGTCAGGCGGCCACCGGTGAGCACCCCCGTGAACTTCCCGACAGTCTTGAGCCCACGAGCGGCCACGTCGATGGCCTCCGGCCATGAGGCCGGACGCAGCTCGCCGTTCTCGCGCACGAGTGGCGTGGTGATGCGGCCTTCGGTGAGATAGGAGAAGGCGAAGCGACCCTTGTCGCAGTTCCACTCCTCGTTGACCTCAGGTGAGTCCCAGGCCAATCGGCGGGTGACGACGCCGCGGCGGTAGTCGGTGCGCACGGAGCAGCCTGATGCGCAGTGCTCGCACGTGGTCGGCACGGACACCAGATCGAATGGCCGTGACCTGAATCGGTAGGCAGCGCTCGTGAGGGCGCCGACCGGGCAGATCTGCACGGTGTTGCCCGAGAAGTACGAGTCGAATGGTGCATCGGACGCGGTGCCGACCTGCTGCTGCGCACCGCGCTCGAGCAGTTCGATCATGGGATCACCCGCGATCTGGTCGGCGAAACGGGTGCAGCGAGCGCATGACACGCATCGCTCGCGGTCGAGCAGGATCTGTGCGCTGATATTGATCGGCTTTTCGAAGGTGCGCTTCTCGCCCTCGAACCGTGACTCGGGGCGCCCGGCTGACATGGCCTGGTTCTGCAGGGGGCATTCGCCACCCTTGTCGCACACGGGGCAGTCAAGCGGATGGTTGATCAGCAGGAACTCCATGACGCCCTCTTGCGCATCCTTCGCGACGGCTGAGGACTGCTGGGTGCGGATGGTCATGCCATCGCTGACCACCTGGGCGCAGGCCGGCTGCGGCTTGGGCATGCCCTCGACCTCGATGAGGCAAGCACGGCAGGCTGCGACCGGCTCGAGCAGCGGATGGTCGCAGAACCGCGGAATCTCGACACCGATCATCTCGGCGGCGCGGATGGCTAGGGTGCCCTTGGGCACCTGCAGGGCGACGCCGTCGATGTTGACGGTGATGCTCGGCACGAGCTCTGTTGTGAGGTTCTCGCTCATCGCGTTGCAGCTCCCGCATAGATGTAGGAGGCCACCGGATCGAACTTCTCGTCGACCGGGGTCTGGGTTGCCGCGACGAACTCGTCACGGAAGTACTTGAGGGCAGCGGGGTACGGCGTTGCCGCCGCATCGCCGAGTGCGCAGAAGGACCGTCCGGCAATCTGGTTGCAGGCACTGACCAGGAGGTCCAGATCGGTCTCCTTGCCATGGCCGTGCTCGAAGGTCTCAAGCATTCCGGTGATCCAGTAGGTGCCCTCGCGGCAAGGCGTGCACTTGCCGCAGGACTCATGCTTGTAGAACTCCAGCCAGCGGGTCACGGCCTTGACCACACTGACCGTGCTGTCGAAGATCATCGGGGTGCCGGTGCCGAGCATGGTGCCAGCAGCAGCCATCTCCTCATACGTCATCGGCAGGTCGAGATGGTCTGCGGTGAGCATGGGCACCGACGAGCCGCCCGGCAGCCAGAACTTCACCTCGCCACCACCGCGCACGCCGCCGGCGTACTCGAGGAGCTCGCGCATCGTGATGCCCAGCGGGGCTTCGAAGATGCCCGGGTTGTTGACGTGGCCCGAGACCGCCCACACCTTGAAGCCAGGTGACTTCTCAGTGCCGAACTGGCGGAACCAGTCGACACCGCGATCGACGATGTACGGGATGTTGCAGATGGTCTCGACATTGTTGATGACGGTCGGCGATGCATACAGGCCGGCGACTGCCGGAAATGGCGGCTTGAGGCGCGGCTGCCCGCGGAAGCCTTCGAGCGAGTCGAGCAGGGCGGTCTCCTCGCCACAGATATAGGCACCTGCACCGGCATGCACGACGACATCGACATTGAATCCGCTGCCCAGGATGTTGTCGCCGATGTACCCGGCGCGACGCGCTTCGGCTACCGCATTGGCCACCTTGCGCAGGGCATTGGGCACCTCGCCGCGAATGTAGATGAATGCGTGACTGGCGCGAATGGCGAACGCCGAGATGATGACGCCTTCCACAAGTGCATGCGGATTGGCCATCATGATCGGGATGTCCTTGCAGGCACCCGGCTCGGATTCATCGGCGTTGACGACGAGGTAGTGCGGCTTGCCATCGTTCTGGGGGACGAAGCTCCACTTCAGGCCGGTGGGGAAGCCTGCTCCACCCCGGCCGCGCAGGCCGGAGTCCTTGATCGTGGTGATGAGCGCATCGGGGTCCTGCTTCAATGCCGACTCAAGGGCCCGATAGCCGCCGAACCTGCGGTAGCCGTCGATGGTGTAGAGATCTGGAGCGTCCCAGTGCTCGGTGATGACCGGCGTCAGTGCCACGGATCAGCCCTCCTGTCCGTATGCAGGGGCGCTCATGTTGTGCTCCTTGGCATAGCGCAGGCCGGCGAGCATCTTGTCGTCGACCGAGCTGCCTTCGCCTGCAAGTCCGTCCTCCGGGAAGGCCAGCGTGTGCTCGGTGGCCTGGAAGCTGCGGATCATCGGACCACGTGTTGATTCGACGCGCTCGCCGCGGGCAAGGCGGTCGACGACATCGAGCGCAGAGGAAGGGGTGACGTCGTCCATGAACTCCCAATCGACCGTCATCACTGGTGCATGCGTGCATGCTGCCTGGCACTCGATGCGCTCGAGCGAGAACTTGCCGTCAGCCGTCGGCTCATTGTGGCCGACTCCGAGGCGCTCGGCGAGTGCGTCGTAGACGGCGTCGCCGCCCAGCAGACCGCAGAGCGTGTTCACGCATACGCCGATGTGGTGCTCGCCGACCGGCTTGCGCTTGTACATCGTGTAGAAGGTGGAGACACCGGTGACTTCAGCAGCCGAGATGCCGAGCACTTCAGCGCAGGCATTGATGCCGTCTGTGGTGACTTCGCCCTCGGTGCTCTGCACGAGATGGAGCATCGGCAGCAATGCCGATCGCGACTTTGGGTAGCGTGCGGCGAGTTCCCGCATGCTCTCGAGTGTCTGATCGCTGATGGCCATGTTCTCTTCCTCTCGATCGCGCTAGCGATCGACTCCGCCCATAACGGGATCGATACTGGCAACAGCTGCGATGACATCGGCGATCTGGCTGCCTTCGCACATCGCCGCAGTTGACTGAAGATTGGTGAACGAGGGATCACGGAAGTGCACGCGATACGGCCTGGTGCCGCCAGCACTGACCAGGTGACAGCCGAGTTCGCCGCGAGGGGACTCGATGGCCGTGTAGACCTGACCCACGGGAACGCGGAAGCCCTCAGTCACCAGCTTGAAATGGTGGATCAGCGCCTCCATCGACTCGGACATGATCTCGCGAATGTGGTCGAGGGAGTTGCCCTGTCCATCGCTGCCGACAGACAACTGCGCAGGCCAGGCGATCTTCTTGTCCGCGACCATTACCGGACCCGGCTTCAGGCGATCGAGTGCCTGCTCGACGATGTGCAGGGACTGCTCCATCTCGCGGATGCGAATGAGGAATCGTCCGTAGGCATCGCAAGTGGTCTCGGTGACGACCTCGAACTCGTAGTTCTCATAGCCGCAGTACGGCTGCGACTTGCGCAGGTCGTGCGGGAATCCGGTGGCACGAAGGATCGGGCCGGTGACGCCCAGGGCCATGCAACCGGTCAGGTCGAGATAGCCGACGTTGACGGTTCGACCCATCCAGATGCTGTTGTCGATCAGCAGGTTCGCCGTGTCTGTGAGCCTCTTGCGAAGGATCGGGATCATCTCGCGAATCCTCTGCTCCCCATCGGCAGGCAGATCCTGGGCGACGCCGCCCGGGCGGATGTAGGCGTTGTTCATACGAAGCCCGGTGACCATCTCGAAGATGTCGAGGATGAGCTCGCGCTCCCGGAAGCCGAAGGTCATGGCCGTCAGCGCGCCGAGCTCCATGCCGCCAGTTGCCAGGGCGACCAGATGCGAGGAGATGCGGTTCAACTCCATCATGATGACGCGAATGGTCGTTGCGCGCTCGGGAATCTGGTCGGTGATGCCGAGCAGCTTCTCGATGGCAAGGCAGTAGACGGCTTCGTTGAAGAACGGGGCGAGGTAGTCCATGCGCGTGGCATAGGTGACGCCCTGGGTGAACGAGCGGAACTCCATGTTCTTCTCGATGCCCGTGTGCAGATAGCCGATGCCGGCACGCGCCTCGGTGACGGTCTCACCGTCGAGTTCGAGGATGAGTCGCAGCACGCCATGGGTCGACGGGTGCTGCGGACCCATGTTGACGACGATGCGCTCACTTGCCTCGGACGAGACGGTGATGGACTCCCAATCGCCGCCGCCGACGTTGAAGACGCGGCTCTGTGTCTCGTCGTTCGCACCCGCATAGGGATCATCGGGCTGCGCAGCAGCACTCGTGTAGGTGACGTTCTCTGTGGTCATGAGTTGTACGACCTCCGCTGATCCGGTGGCGGAATGGTTGCGCCCTTGTACTCGACGGGAATACCGCCGAGCGGGTAGTCCTTGCGCTGCGGGTGGCCTGGCCAGTCATCGGGCATCTCGATGCGCGTGAGTGCTGGGTGACCATCGAACACGATGCCGAAGAAGTCGAAGGTCTCACGCTCATGCCAGTCATTGGTCGGGTAGACGCCGACCGAGGAGGGGATGTGCCTATCCGCGTCAGGAGTCGCCACCTCGACTCGGATGCGGCGGTTGTGCGTGATGGAAAGCAAGTGGTAGACCGCATGCAGTTCACGGTTGGCGTCGTTGGGGTAGTGCACGCCGCTCACGCCGCTGGACAGCTCGAATCGCAGGCCCGGCTCATCGCGCAGGGCGCTGAGCACGCCTACGAGGAGGTCACGGCGGATGAAGAAGGTGATCTCATCGCGATCGATCACGACCTTCTCGATCGCATCGCCGACGCTGATGCCTCGCGCGGCTAGCGACAGCTCGAGCTCGTCGGCCACCTCGTCGAACCAGCCGCCGTACGGACGAGCCGATGGCTCGGGCATGTGCATGAGCTCAACGAGACCGCCGAAGCCGCTCGTGTCACCCGAACCGGAACCGCCGAAGGCTCCTTCGCGCACGTGAAAGACCTCGAACTGGCTCACGCCTTCAGGCACTACTGGGGTCTCGCTCATCGGAGCAGCCCCTTCATCTCCAAGGTCGCAGGCGCTGCCAGCGCCTCTGCTTCCAACTCGCGCATCTGGGCGCGACGGTTCGGCCCGAGCTTCATGTCCTGGATCTCGCCGTGCAGCTTCAGGATGGCATCGATGAGCATCTCGGGGCGAGGAGGACAGCCGGGCAGGTAGATATCGACCGGGACGACATGGTCGACACCCTGGACGATCGCGTAGTTGTTGAACATTCCACCGCTGGATGAGCACACGCCCATGGCCAGCACCCACTTGGGATTGGGCATCTGGTCGTAGATCTGGCGCAGCACTGGAGCCATCTTCTGGCTCACGCGGCCGGCGACGATCATGAGATCGGCCTGGCGCGGCGATGCACGGAAGACCTCCATGCCAAAGCGGGCGATATCGAATCGAGGGCCACCGACGGCCATCATCTCGATCGCACAGCAGGCAAGACCGAAGGTCGCCGGCCACAGCGACCCCTTGCGTGCGTATCCCGCAACCTTTTCCACCGTCGTCAGCAGGACGCCAGACGGCAGGTTCTCTTCAAGACCCATGCTTACTCCCGGTTAATCCCACTCAAGTCCCCGGCGACGCCACACATAGGCGTACACGACGAGGACGGTGACGATGAACAGCACCATTTCGACAAGGCCGAAGAGCGCCATGCGGTCGAAGGCGACTGCCCACGGATACAAGAACACGATTTCGATGTCGAACACGATGAACAACATCGCAGTGAGGTAGTACTTCACCGGAAAGCGTCCGCCGCCGATCGGCTGCTGCGTCGGCTCGATGCCGCATTCGTATGCGTCGACCTTTGCGCGGTTGTAGCGCTTGGGACCGGTGATCGGTGCGATGACAGCAGAGAACACTGCAAAGCCGAAAGCCAGCAGACCCAATATGAGGATCGGCGTGTAGACGTTCACCTACTGCTCCTCACGTCCGGAACTCGAAAGGCCGGTTTGTGCGTTTGTGAACACATTCACGACCGGCGCAAGCATAGTGCTGAGGCTGCCCACGGATTGCTATGGGTTCACTGCTCGATGGATCGCAACTATGCCACCTGAGAGGTTGCGCCACTGCACCTGATCCCAGCCCGCATCACGCATTTCATTGGCCAGTTGCTCCTGCGCCGGCCAGGCCCGGATCGACTCCGCGAGATAGACATAGGCCTCTGGATTGGTCGCGACCCTGGTCGCGACAGTCGGCAGCGCCTTCATCAGATATTCGGTGTAGATCGTCCGGAACGGCGCGAAAGTCGGATGGGAGAACTCGCAGACGACCAATCTGCCGCCCGGCCGCAGCACCCGCTTGAACTCAGCGAGTCCGGCCGCCCGGTCATTGATGTTGCGCAGGCCGAACGAGATGGTGGCCGCGTCGAATGAATGGTCCTTGAAGGGCAGGTGCTCGCCATCGCCAGCGACGAAGGGCAGTGCCGGCTGTCGCTGGTGGCCCACGCGGAGCATGCCGAGGGAGAAGTCCGTGGGGATGACATGGGCCCCGGCCTGGGCGAACGGCACGCTCGACGTGCCCGTGCCGGCTGCGAGGTCAAGGATGAGCTCACCCGGCTGGGGCTTGACTGCGGCAACCACGGCTCGCCGCCAGATGCGGGTCTGCCCGAGTGCCAGCACGTCGTTGGTGAGGTCATAGCGCTCGGCAACCTCATCGAACATCGCCGCCACTTCGCCTGGCGCCTTGTTGAGGTCTGCACGAGTCACGGCTGCATCCTTGCACCGACGCCCTCGAGGGACACATCTAGGCTGGGGTCGTGCCCGAACTCAATGCAGAGGCAACGCCGATGACCGGTCGATCCACGGATCGCCAAGGAGCCCCGCTCCAGGTTCGCACCCGTCCCCTGGACGATCCGGGCAACCTGTTCTCACTGCTGCCCTCGGGAGATGCGGTCACCTGGGTCCGCAATGGCGAGGGCCTGGTTGGCTGGGGCATCGCCGCAAGCCTGGAGATCAGCGGACCCGAGCGCTTCAGCCGCGCCCAGCGATGGTGGTCGAAGCTGTGCGCCAGTGCCTCGATCGACGACACAGTCTCGATGCCCGGCACCGGCCCAGTGGCCTTCGCCTCCTTCGCCTTCGATCCTGAGCCCGGGCGCTCGATCATCATCGTGCCGCGGGTGCTGATCGGACGTCGCAGCGGTCAGTCATGGATCACGGTGATCGGGGCCGAGGGTGATCCGCGCACGGAACTGCGCGCGGTCAGCGTTCCGGCGGCACCGCAGAACGTGCAATGGAGTGAAGGCTCGCAGTCTCCCCTTGCCTGGCAGTCGGCCGTCGAAGAGGCCATCTCGCGCATCAATCACCGTGAGCTCGACAAGGTCGTGCTCGCCCGCGATGTGTTCGGCAAGGTCGACGGCCACCTTGACGCGCGCAGCATCCTGGCCTCACTCGCAGCCGAGTACCCGACCTGCTGGACGTTCAGCGTCGGCGGACTCGTCGGTGCCACGCCAGAGCTGCTGGTGCGGCGCACCGGCGACCTTGTGACCAGCCGCGTGCTCGCCGGCACCGTGCGCCGACAGGGCAATGAGGTCGCTGACGCGAACATGGCCCAGTCGCTGCTGGCCAGTGGCAAGGACCTCGCCGAGCATGAGTACGCAGTGCGCTCAGTCGCGCGAGCCCTCGCGGCGCACTGCACCGACCTCGATGTCCCCGAACGACCGCATGTGCTGCAGCTGGCCAATGTGCAGCACCTGGCCACCGATGTCACGGGGCGTCTTGCCGACGATGTCCCAGTCCTCGGTCTGGCTGCGCTGCTGCATCCGACCGCTGCCGTATGCGGCACCCCGACGGAGCGCGCAATGGCTACGATCCGCGAGCTCGAGGGCATGGACCGTGGCCGCTATGCCGGACCAGTGGGCTGGTGCGATGCGCACGGCGATGGCGAATTCGGCATTGCGCTTCGCTGCGCGGAGATCGACCAGGAGGCCGGCACTGTTCGCGCCTTCGCGGGCTGCGGCATCGTTGCCGGATCGAATGCACATCAGGAACTGGCCGAGTCCAATGCCAAGCTGCTGCCCATGCGTCATGCACTGGCTTCCGACTAGGTGTACTTGGCCAGGACGTGGGTAGCAGGCGTGGCGGCTTGAAATAGTGAGAACCCCCGAGTGGGGTGTGGCTTGTCTAAGGCCCACAGTCACTTGGAGGTTCTCGTGTCTCACGCTAGTG
>JBAYUM010000059.1:0-10638 GCA_041675125.1 Candidatus Nanopelagicales bacterium | reverse complement strand
GAAGCTGATTGACGGCGGCGCCGAGCTGGGCTCGGTCTGGTACGCCATCACGCAGATGGGTGGCGCTGCACTCTCGACTCCCATGTTGAATGCTGCCTCCGCCCTGCTCTTCATCGGTGTCGTCATCGGCATCATCGCCCTGACGGTAGGGGCACCCAAGGCTCCGCGCCCTGCCTCCGTGATGTTCCTGGTGGTCGCGGCATTCGCCTTGGCAGCCAAGGGATTCGCACCTCAATTCGGATTGTGGCTGATTCCCCTTGCCGTGCTGGCGCGGCCGCGTTGGCGTGACTTCCTGATCTGGCAAGCGTGCGAGGTCGCATACTTCATTGCCGTCTGGTGGTTCCTGGCCGGCTACCAGATCGAGGGAGCCAAGGGACTCACCCCGCAGTGGTACGCGCTGGCCACGCTCATCCACATCGCGGGAACCGCCTACTTCGCTGTGATGGTCGTGCGTGACATTCTCGAGCCCGATCGCGATCCCGTGCGAGCTACGAACCCAGACCCAGAACAGAGTCAAAGCGTGAGGTTGTGAATCGCACTTCAGCAGTGAAGGTGTCGCCGACCTGGGGCACGACAATCCCGCGGGGCAGCCAGACCATCGAATGATGCTGGTGTGGCGTCTCGGCGAACCAGCGCTGCTTGCCCTGCCAGCTGAATGGCGACAACGCCCGACCGGCAGCATCAAGTGCTCCGGTGCCAGCGGTCACCACGCGCTGGCGCAATGATGCTGCAGGCGAGGGAGCCGCAAGCCCGATGCCATGCGATGTGCCGCCCGCGACGATGACCAGGGTTCCGCCGGATGGACCAGACCGCTGTCGATAGCCAACATGAACGCCATCGCTGAGCGGATGGACGGCGAGAACTGAACCGTGGGCAGTGAGGGCGCCTCGGTCTCCGAGCCAGAGCCGCGTGCCCACCCGCAGGCGGACATGGGCCGTGACCTGCCGCGTCACTTCTGCGAGTTCCCCGTCGGACAGGTGCGAAAGCCATAGTGTCGAGTCGATGGGCAGTCCGGTTGCTGACCGCTCGGCCTGCCACAGGCCGTTCCAGCGCAGCACCTCGTTCACCTTGGTCTGCCCCGCGGGCTCCTCTATTGGCAGATGGAGCGCGAGTCCGAGCACCACGAGTCGACCGGATGCAAGTGCCGCACGGACGACGTCATCCCCCATCAGGCGCATGAACTCGGACTCGCTGAATCCGAAGCGATGCATGGAAGTGCGACCCTCGAGAATGATGCGCACCGAGCCATGTCCCTCGAGCAGGGCTTCAAGCCCTGCCATCGAGGACACCGTGCGAATCACGCGTCGGCTGTCCCAGCGCTGGACTGTGCTCCACCACGCGGTTGCCGCTGCAGCATCCCGGGGGTCGAACGGCTCGAGCACCACCACGTCGCTCAAGGAGTGCGTGAGCACCTCCTCCAGCTCGAAGACCGTGCCCACAGCGATGACCTCGCCGGCGAGCAGCTCGCTCTCCTGCGCCAGCAGGGCCTGACCCAAGCCGTAGCCGTTGCCCTTGATGACCGGGACCCCCGGCGACCCAGTGACTGCAGTGATCGATGAGTTGACCGATTGAGTGTGCGAACGCCAGCGTTCGGCGGCAATGTTGAGAACGAAGGACATCCCGACTCCCCTATCCGCGGCGTGATTGGTACAGGTTGTAGGCCTTGGCCCATGCGCCTCGCACGACGTAGTCCCACTCCCCAACGTACTCCTGCGCGTAGCCGCCTGTGCCGACCTTGAACTGCACCAGGCCGAACAGGTGATCATCCGGGTTCAAGGTGTCGGCAATGCCGCGGAGGTCGTAGACATGGCATCCCGCAGCATGTGCCTGCTGGATCATCTCCCACTGCAAGGCATTGGATGGTCGGACATCACGGTCGGCCGTTGTCGAAGCACCGTATGAGTACCAGGCATGCACGCCGACGCGAACCATCAGTGTCGCTGCGGCCAGGTGACCGTCGAAGTGCGCCAGGTGCAGGGAGAGGCGCGACGGATCGACGCCATTGAGCTCATCCCACATGCGCTCGAAATAGGGAAGCGCCCGTGGCGTGAACCCATCACGCGCTGCGGTCTCGACATAGACACGATGGAAATCAGCGAGGTCTGCACGGGTGCCTGTCGAGATGACGACGCCGGCCTTGTCCGCCTTGCGAATATTGCGGCGCCAGAGCTGATTGAACCCCGCAAAGATCGCGTCGAGTGAGCGGTTGTGCAGGTCGATCTGGAACACGTAGCGGGGCTGCACATCGCCGAAACCGGCTCCGACCGAGGGCTCCTGGCGCCAGCCGTAGGACTGGAGGCGTTCGGCCAGGTGCATGCCCTCAGGCGAGTGCCAGTCGGCTACGACATCGTTCAACTGGGCGGGCGCTTCACCCTCATCCTCGCGGTGCAGGGCCATTGCTTCCTTGATCGTTTCGGCATTCCAACGGCGGGTGGCAACTGGCGGCCCCATCTTGACCTGGAAGGCACCGCGTGCCCGACAGTGATCGACGAGGGGCTTGAGCCAGTGGTTGATGCCGATGGCGGCGAACTGCTCGTGACTCCAGTCGATGTCCGGTCCCTCGGGAAGGTAGGCCAAGGATCGCTGCGGGAGCTTGGGCACTGGCCGGTAGAGCACCAGCCCCGCGCCCACGAGCTCGGAGCCGCGAAACCAGCCCAGCGACTCAGGAGTCCAGCCAACCTTCACCTTGCCCCATTCGGGCAGTTGCAGGAATGAGACTGAAGGTCGAGATGCGATCCAGCCTCGGTGCTGGTCGGCCGTGATGGCCCGTACGGTGAGGTTCACGGCAGGTCCACGTCGATGACTACGGGTGCGTGGTCGGAGGCGCCCTTGCCCTTGCGCTCCTCGCGATCCACATAGGCGTCGCGCACCCGCGAGACGAACGGCTCATTGCCGTAGACGAGGTCGATGCGCATCCCCCAACCGCGGCCGAATGAGGCCTGTCGGTAGTCCCAGAAGGTATAAGGCTCGCCCTTCAGTGCTCGTGGCATCACCTCGGAAAGCCCGGCGGACTGCAGGGAGGTCAGTGCTGCACGTTCTTCAGGCGTGACATGGGTGCTGCCGACGAACTTCGAGATGTCCCAGACGTCGGCATCCGTGGGCGCGACGTTGTAGTCGCCGATGATGGTGAACGGCTGCGCCGGCGCTGCGGCGAGCTCTGCAGCGGCAGTCGCCTCGAGAGCCTGGAACCAGGAGAGCTTGTACGAGAAGTGGTCGTGATCGGGCTCGCGGCCGTTGGGCGCGTAGATCCCCCATACCCGGACGCCCCCGCAGGTTGCGCCGATGGCCCGCGGCTCATCAGCCCCGTCATACTGCGGCTGCCCTGTGAGGCCGAGCGTCACGTCTGTCAGCCCGATGCGGCTCAGCAGCGCAACCCCGTTCCACCGGCCGGTGCCCAGGGCGGCTACCTCATAGCCGAGGGCCTGGATCGGCAGATGGGGAAAGGCCTCAGTCGTGCATTTGAGCTCCTGCAGGGCCAGCACATCCGGCGAATTGAGTTCGAGCCAGGCCAGAAGACGCTCGAGGCGGGCGCCGACTGAATTGACGTTCCAGGTCGCAATGCGCACGACCACAGCCTATGGGCAGGGCACCAGGCGGGTGCCGGGCCCGACTTTTGGCTGCAGGGCCCTCCATCAGATAGCCTTCCGGGGTCCTGCTCACCGTCGGTGCGGTTTACCGACAACCGGCAGGCACGCGAGAACCCTCCTGCCACGGAACGTCCGTGGCCGTTTTAGTCCAGAGGAGGTGGGTTTCTTATGCGTCACTATGAGGTCATGGTCATTCTTGATCCAGATCTGGAAGAGAAGACCGTCGCTCCCAGCTTGGAGACGTTCCTGAACGTTGTCCGCGCTGATGGTGGCGAGGTCCTGAAGGTCGATGTCTGGGGACGCCGTCGTTTGGCGTATCCGATCAACAAGAAAGCGGACGGCATCTACGCAGTGCTGGACATGAATGCAACTCCAGCAGCTGTCGCGGAACTTGATCGTCAGCTCTCGTTGAATGAAGCGGTCATGCGCACCAAGGTGTTGCGTCCGGAGGAAGCCAAGTAATGGCTGCCGGGGATATCGCAGTAACAGTCATTGGCAATCTGACCAATGATCCTGAATTGCGCTTCACCCCAAGCGGTGCAGCAGTCGCATCGTTCACCGTCGCATCCAGTTCGCGCGTGCTTGATCGCACGACGAACGAGTGGAAGGACGGCGAGACGGTGTTCATGCGCTGCAGCGTGTGGCGTCAGTACGCGGAGAACGTCGCAGAGTCATTGACCAAGGGCACTCGCGTGATCGTGCACGGACGCTTGAAGCAGCGTTCCTACGAGACGCGCGAGGGCGAGAAGCGCACGGTGATGGAGGTTGAAGTCGACGATGTCGGCCCAGCCCTTCGCTACGCAACGGCCAAGGTCAATCGCGTTCAGCGTCAAGGTGGAGGTTTCGAGGGCGGCAGCAATGCCGGCGCCGGAGCACCCGCAGACGATCCTTGGGCAAGCGGCCCATCCGGTGGCGCCGGCTTCGACGAGCCACCTTTCTAATCAGCATCAACAACTGACTTCACAGGAGTAAGTAGACATGGCACCACGCGATAGAGATCGTGACAGCAAGCGCGGACCCGCGCGCGGCAAGGACGACAAGCTTCCGAAGCGCAAGGATTGCGTCTTCTGCCGAGGCGAGATCAAGGGCATCGACTACAAGGACACCAACCTGCTTCGCAAGTTCATCTCGGACCGCGGCAAGATCCGCGCGCGCCGAGTGACTGGCAACTGCACACAGCATCAGCGCGATGTCGCCAATGCAGTGAAGAACGCCCGCGAGATGGCACTCCTTCCCTACACCTCAACAGCACGCTAAGGACTGATGATGAAGCTGATACTGACGCAGGAAGTCTCTGGTCTCGGTGCTGCTGGCGACATCGTCACGGTCAAGGACGGATACGCACGCAACTACCTCATGCCACGTGGACTGGGCATCGCCTGGACCCGAGGTGGCGAGAAGCAGGTGACCCAGATCAAGCGCGCCCGCAAGGTTCGCGAGATCCGTGACACGGCCCATGCCAATGAAGTGAAGCAGGCCATCGAGGCACTCAAGGTCACCCTTGCGGCCAAGGCCGGCGATGCCGGACGGCTCTTCGGCTCGGTCACCACGGCTGACATTGCTGATGCAGTGAAGGCTGCTGGCGGCCCTGTCGTCGACAAGCGCAAGGTCTCCCTTGCCACGCACATCAAGACGGTCGGCAAGTACAACGCCTCGATCGTCGTGCATGAAGGCGTCGTAGCAAAGCTCAGCTTCGAGGTCGTTGCTGGCTAGTACGACTGAGAGCACTGTTGCGGGGGGTCGGACCCAAGGGTCCGGCCCCCTGTTCTTTGTGCACGATAAGCAGGCAATCTCATCCACTCATGGCTACATTGACCCCAAGAGGCGAATTCGAGGAGGCCTGATGACGTTCAGCGATTCCATCAAGTACTGCTTCAACAACTACGCGACCTTCGACGGTCGAGCCGGTAGGGCTCAATTCTGGTGGTTCATCCTTTTCACGTGGATTGTCAGCGCCGCCTTGGGCATCGTCGACTCGGCGATCTTCCGCGACTCGAACTTCCAGCTGTTCAGTGTCCTCTGGGGCTTGGCCGTGCTCATCCCGAACCTGGCAGTCGGCTGTCGCCGTCTGCATGACACGGGCAAGTCGGGATGGCTGCAACTCTTGCTGCTCATTCCATGTGTCGGCCTGATCATCCTGATCGTGTTCTGGGCGACACCGACGACGCCCGGTGCGAATGCCTATGGCACGGACACTGTCTAGCAACTTGAATCTGGCTACAGTGAGCACGTCGCATCAGTAAGCAATTCCAAGCGGGGAGTCGTCATGAGTTTCAGTCAGTCAGTCAAGTATTGCTTGAATCACTATGCATCCTTCGACGGCAGGGCCAGCCGCTCTGAATTCTGGTGGTTCTACCTGTTCTGCGGCCTCGTTTCCGGCATCCCGATCATGATCGCCGCCATCTTCATGGGGCTGGGAACGGAGACGAGCTACTACGGCGATATCCATTACAGCGGCGTGGCTGTCTTCGGCTTCATCCTGTATGGAATCTCTGCCTTGATCTCGCTCGCCTTCTTCATTCCGCTGCTTGCAGTCGGCTGTCGCCGACTCCATGACCGCGGAACCTCGGGCTGGCTCCAATTGCTGCTCATGGTCCCGTGCGCGAACTTCGTCGTCCTGGTCTTCTGGCTCCTTGAGGGAACCTCAGGGCCCAATGCCTATGGCGATGGACCCGCCAAGATCTGACACCGACACGAGTGGGGGCGCTTCCTTTCGGAAGCGCCCCCACTGTCGTTTCGCGGCTCAGTAGCGCATGTAGTCGTTCGAGGGCGAAGAAGTCATCGCACTGATGAGGATGACGAGCATGAACACCCCCCAGATTGCGGCAGCGACAATGCCGAGGACGAAGCCGGCCTTCGCCATGCCGCCATTGTTGGCCAATCCCTGTTGAGCCTTGGTCATGCCGATGCGTCCGAAGACAATCGCGAGCACAGCTGGAACGATCGCTACCCAGCACGTCACGAAGGCGACGATGCCGAGCACAAGCGCCGCTACTGCCATGCCGTTCTGCTGCTGTGGCGCGGGCTGCTGATAGGCGCCGCTTGGCGGTGGTGGGTAGCTCATCGTCTCTCCTATTCATTCCAATTGAGCACGAGCAGGCCTGAACTGTCGCGGTAGGAGCCGACGGCCATCATGATGATGTCGACCAGCGGCCAGACCCAGCAGAAGATTCCCAGGGTCACGACAGTGATGGCGATCTGGCCTATGCCCACGCCGACCTTGCCAGCATAGAAGCTATGCACGCCGAAGGGCCCAAGGAAGATCGCGAGCAGGAGTGCGACAAGTCGGGACTTTGGTGAGACAGGCGAACCGTCCGGTGCGACGAGTACTCGGCCTGTGCTGGTGCGAGTTGACGGACGCACTCCCGACGTCCACGCCCGCCCGTCCCAGTAGCGCTCTTCAAGAGTGCCCTCAGGAGCCGGGTACCACCCCGGTGCCGCCGTCATGGGTGCTGACGGCGGGGTTCCGCCTTGGTCTGCATTGAAGATCGGCTGGTCGGACATGCCTCCAGCATATGGATTTCAACTGCCGATTTCATGCGCAAGCAGCTGAGCGACCAGCCCTTCGGCAGCTGCCTCGATCATGTGGAGCACCTCGATGAAGCTCTCGTCGCCGCCGTAGTACGGATCCGGGACATCGAGGGCGCGGTCAGGCGCGGCGATGCCGGTGAGTGCTGGGTCGAATGAGCGGAACATGCGGATATTGGTGCGTGTCCTGGCCTGGCCGAGCATCGCGTGGAGATCGGTGAAATTGTCCGTGTCCATGGCCAGTGCCAGGTCGATGTCAGCGAACCACTGCTCATCGATCTGACGGGCGCGATGATCCAGGGAATAGCCGTGCTGTGCCATCGCTGCCGCAGCACGCCTGTCCACGGGATTGCCCAGATTCCAATCACCGGTGCCTGCGGAATCGACAATCACATGGCTGTCGAGTCCGGCCTGGGCGATCCGATCACGGAGCACGGCCTCTCCGATCGGTGATCGGCAGATGTTGCCAAGGCAGACGACGGTGATCCGAAATTGCGACACGCCGGCAGCGTAACGACCTCGCGAAAAAGAATCTTTTGTCCACAGTTGTGGGGCTCCGTAATTGCCTTGATCATGAGGGAATTGGCCAAGAAGAATGTGCTTTATCCCCAGGCTGTCCCCAGCCCATCACCAAGCCGAGCAGGATTCATCCCCAGTTTGTCCACAGGACTGTCCACAAGGTGAATGGACAGTGGCCGCGTGGGTTTCTACGGTACGTCAGCCCCCTGGGGTAGAACGTTCCCTGAGATGAGGAGGTGGATCGATGAGCGTGACCGAGCTTCCGGTGTCACCACAGTCCGATCGCACTCCTCCGCAGGATATTGCCGCCGAGCAGTCTGTGCTCGGGGCGATGCTGCTCAGCAAGGATGCGATCGCCGATGTCGTCGAGACCGTCCGCGAGAATGACTTCTACCGCCCTGCGCACCAGAGCGTGTACGGCGTCATCATCGATCTCTATGGCCGTGGCGAGCCGGCCGACGCGGTCACGGTTGCGGCCGAGCTCACCAAGGCAGGTGAGCTCAATCGTGTCGGCGGAGCGGCCTATCTGCACACGCTTGTCTCAATGGTGCCCACTGCCGCCAATGCGTCCTACTACGGGCGCATCGTCCGCGAGCAGGCGATCCTGCGGCGCCTGGTCGAAGCCGGCACGCGCATTGTGCACATGGGTTACACCGGCACCGGCGATGTCGACGACATGGTCGATCGCGCGCAGGCTGAGGTCTACGAAGTCACCGAACGTCGCACCAGTGAGGACTATGCGCCATTGCGCGACCTCATGAGTGACGCACTCAATGAGATCGAAGCGATTTCCAACCGTGGCGGGGAGATGATCGGAGTCCCGACCGGGTTCACCGACCTTGATGCAGTCACCAACGGCCTGCACCCTGGGCAGTTGATCATCCTGGCCGCGCGTCCCGCCATCGGCAAGTCAACCCTGGGTCTTGATATCTGCCGAGCTGCATCGATCAAGCACGGACTCACCTCGGTCATCTTCTCACTCGAAATGAGCCGCACCGAGATCGTGATGCGTCTGCTCTCGGCAGAGGCACAGGTACCCTTGCAGCACATGCGAGCTGGCACCATGAGCGACACGGACTGGTCCAAGCTCGCCGGCAAGATGGGCGTGGTCAGTGAGGCGCCGCTCTTCATCGATGACTCGCCGAACATGACCCTGATGGAGATTCGGGCCAAGTGCCGTCGCCTCAAGCAGCGGCACGACCTGCGACTAGTCGTCGTGGACTATCTGCAGCTGATGACGAGTGGCAAGCGTGTTGAGAGCCGGCAGCAGGAGGTCTCCGAGTTCTCTCGTTCCTTGAAACTGCTGGCCAAGGAGCTTGAAGTGCCGGTCATCGCGATCAGCCAGTTGAATCGTGGTCCCGAACAGCGGAGCGACAAGAAGCCGATGCTGTCCGACCTGCGCGAATCCGGCTCCCTTGAGCAGGACGCCGACATGGTCCTCCTGCTCAGCCGCGAGGACGCATATGAGCGTGAATCACCGCGTGCCGGCGAGGCGGATTTCATCATCGCCAAGCACCGCAACGGACCAACGGCCACCGTCACCGTCGCATTCCAGGGCCATTACTCCCGGTTCGTCGACATGGCGCAGGCCTAGAGCCTCTGCTTCGCGCTGCACACCGGTCAGGCGCCAAGAGCCTTCAGGGCGAGTGCTGATGAGGCTGGTCGTAGGTTCAGCGCGATGACCTCACTGGAAAGCGCAGTTGCGGGCGCGTTGGCCGGTATGGCCCCGCACCTGGCACAGGGGGGCGTGGTCGATGAGATTGGCGAAGTCACGGACGGCATGGCCGGAGATGGCGCACGCCACCTTGCAGCCAACGAACACCAGTGCGTAGGTCGCCAGCGGTGCCGTAGCGCCGATGCCGACGAGAAGTAGGGGCTCATATTGATTCCTTCCATGGAGTGAGCGTTCCGCGTCCCCATCTGGGTGTGGCCATCCCCTCTGTCGGCAGTGGCTTGCAGGACCTGAAGCAAATTTCCGGCGTTACCCGACTTTGTCCTGGGAGAAGAGTGTGGGCTGCCTGTGAGTTTCATGAACCCTGGTTCGCTCAGCATCATCCGCGCATACCGTGATCGCTCACTGGCCTCAAGGGGGATTCGATGGGAACGCGATGGGCGTCGGACCTCGCGAACCATCACGGATGGGCAGCGCAGTTGCTTGCTGACGGAACGATCGTCGATGCGTGCGCGTCTGACGGCTCGCAGGGTGGCTCGCGGGTGGCCGCACCTCCCATCGGCTGGGTCGCTGTCTGCGAATGTGGATGGCAGGGTCCGCGCTGGTTTCGCGTGACCGACGTGGAGAACGAAGAGGTGCACGATCGGCACCTCTACCGCTCCAACATGACGCTCGGGCCCCATGAGTCGTTGCTGCGCGCCGATTGGGAGGCGCACATGCGCCCGCGCCTGGCGGCCCTGAGCGTCAACCTCGCGTACCTGGCTTGGGGCGCCGCGCCGGCGAGCCAGCGCATGGATGCGTGGCTGGACCTGTGCCTGGCGGTCGACACCGCGATCGCTGCTGGCACCACTTGGGCTGCAATCGGGCTGGCCACCGGGGTCAGCGAACGGGACGCTCGTGCCCAATGGGAGATTCCGCCTGATTCCCTGCAGCGACTTCCGTTCAAGTAGTGGCAAGTTCGAACTGGCATCGCCTCCTGGCTGAAGGGTCCTGCGAGAACACTCGTAGAGCGACGAACGCCCCGCCCAAGTTATGATCGCCGCATGCCTCGCGTGCTGCTTCCGCGCCGCATGCCTCGCGTGTCGGGCAATTCTGGGATTCGAGCCCTCGCGATCGACACCCCGCATCCGTGGCGACGAGCTGCACTCATCGCGGTCACAGCGATGAGTCTCGGCGCGATTGGCCACTCTCTAGCGGGTGGGCACCTTGACTTGAGTTGCCTCGTATTTGCGTTTGTGCCGATTCTCGTCCTTGCTCGTATTCAGGCCTCACGTGAATTCGGTTGGCTGACCCTGACGAGCTTGTTGCTGCTGGCACAATTGATTCTGCATG
>JBAYUM010000058.1:0-11332 GCA_041675125.1 Candidatus Nanopelagicales bacterium | reverse complement strand
CGACTCATCTGTGGAGATCGGCAAGGTCATCAAGGTCATCACGTCCATCGCCCAGCAGACGAATCTCCTAGCCCTCAACGCAACCATCGAGGCGGCTCGAGCAGGCGAGGCAGGCAAGGGCTTCGCGGTGGTGGCCAATGAAGTCAAGGAACTGGCGAAGGAGACTGCTCGCGCAACTGAGGACATCAGTCACAAGATCGAGGCAATCCAGACCGACACCACCAGCGCGGTCGAGGCCATCGGCGAGATCTCGACCGTGATCAACCAGATCTCGGACATCCAGAACACCATTGCCAGTGCTGTTGAAGAGCAGACAGCGACCACCAATGAGATCGCACGCAATGTCTCGTCTGCGGCCTCGGGAAGCCAGGACATCTCGGCGAGCATCTCGACCGTCGCCGATGCTGCTCAGAGCACCCGACAGGGTGCTGAGGACAGCCAGCGTGCTGCAGTCGAGTTGGCGACGATGGCTGCCGAGCTGCAGCGGCTGCTGGGTCAGTTCCAGTACTAGTCAGATCAACGCCGGATGGTGTGGCGCATCGCCCACTAGCGCGAGGGGAGCCTGTTGTGGAGCCGATCAGAGTGCTGATTGTCGATGACACCGTCATCGTGCGACGACTGGTCACGCAGGTCCTCCAGGAGTCACCGGACGTCGAAGTGGTCGGTACCGCATCGCATGGCCGCATCGCCCTCGCGCAGATCCCGCTGCTGAAACCTGATGTCGTGACCTTGGACATCGAAATGCCCGTCATGGATGGGCTGCAGACGCTTGAGGAACTGCGCAAGCAGTGGCCGGATCTTCCGGTGATCATGTTCAGCACCCTGACCGAGCGCGGCGCGGAGGCAACGCTGGACGCATTGGCGCTCGGTGCAAATGACTATGTGACCAAGCCGTCACAGCTCAATGACAGAGCCGCAGCCGTTGATGCGGTCAGAAGCGCATTGCTTCCTCTGGTCAGGCACTGGGGAAGGTTTCGGCAGGCCTCCCGAACCGGTGCGCCAGGCGTTCCTGCGCGACCGGCACCCTCCGCATCCATCACGATGCCTGCACCCGCGAGGGACGCTCAGTCACGAACTGTCTCTGCAGTGGTCATCGGAATCTCGACCGGTGGTCCCAACGCATTGGCCAGCATGATTCCGCAACTGCCCGCCGGGCTACCAGTGCCCATCTTCATCGTGCAGCACATGCCACCGGTCTTCACCAGGTTTCTGGCAGAACGACTCGACAAGACGTCAGCGATCACAGTCGCCGAGGCGCAGGACGGCATGATTGCCGAACCCGGCTCGGCATACGTGGCAACAGGCGGACACCATCTCGTCCTGAGAAGGCAGGGGACATCGGTGGCTCTCGGGCTCGATGACGGGCCAATGGAGAATTCCTGCCGCCCAGCGGTCGACGTGACCTTGCGCTCTGCCGCGGAGGTCTATGGCTCAGGTGTCCTGGCGGTCGTCATGACGGGCATGGGCAATGACGGTTCCGTGGGTGCTGGAGCCGTGCGGGCCCTGGGCGGCCGAGTCTTCGCCCAGGACGAAGCGACCTCGGTGGTGTGGGGCATGCCCGGGCATGTCGTACGGGGCGGGTATGCCGATGCTGTTCTGCCGCTCGGCGACATCGCTGCGGCGATCGCCACTGCCGCGACGAGCAATCGCAGGCCTGTCGGAATGCGGGTGTCATGAGCGCGGCAATCGACGTGCGAGCAGACGTGCATCGCGAGATGATCGGCCGATTCGTCGAGTCACGTTCAGCCATCGTCCTGCCGGCGGAGAAGCACTATCTCTTCGATGCGCGGCTGCAGCCGGTCATGCGTGAGTACGGAGTGAGTGATCTGGTCGAGCTTGCGAACCAGATCAGCCGCGACGGCTCGTCGCCGCTTGCGCAGGCGGTCATCGAGGCGATGACCACCAATGAGACGTCCTTCTTTCGCGATATCCATCCCTTCGATGCGCTCAATGAGACCCTCCTGCCCGAACTGATCCGTTCGCGACAGCAGTCCAAGAGACTGGCGATCTGGAGCGCCGCTTGCTCAACGGGCCAGGAGCTGTACAGCATCGCGATGCTCCTGGATTCGGCCGTCACGAACCTCAGTGATTGGGACATCACCTTGCATGGCACGGATCTTTCGACAGAGGTCCTTGCGCGTGCTCGCAGCGCACGATATTCGGCCCTTGAAGTGAATCGCGGATTGCGTGCCCAATACCTGGCCAAGTACTTCACGCGCGACGGTACGCACTACCTCCTGGCCGAGCACTTGCGTGCTTGGGCGACATTCGATCGTCTGAATTTCATCGAGCCCTGGCCAGGGTTGCCGCGCTTCGACATCGTGCTGTGTCGCAACGTCCTGATCTACTTCGAGCTCGAAGTTCGTCAGCAGATCATCAGGAGAATTCGCGACGTGCTCGCTCCTGACGGCTATCTCATCCTGGGCAGTGCCGAAACCTCAGTCGGAGACGTGCAGGGCTTCACCCGCTTGTCCGTTGGTCGATCGACGATCTATCGAAAGGAAGCACACTGATGCTGGCCATGGTGATTGACGACTCGCGGGCAATGCGTTCGATCCTGCGCCGAATCGTAGGAGAACTGGGCTTTGAGGTCGTTGAGGCAGCCGATGGGCAGCAGGCCCTTGACCTCATGGACGACGGGCAGGTGCCGCAGATCGCGCTCATCGACTGGAACATGCCTGTGCTCGACGGTCTGGGCTTTGTCACGTCAGTGCGCTCACGCCAGGAGTGGCGTGACATCACGCTGATGATGGTGACAACCGAGAGTGAGCATGGGCAGATCGTGCGAGCGCTGGCAGCGGGAGCCCATGAATACGTGATCAAGCCATTCACGGCGGATGCCATTGCAGAGAAGCTGCAGTTGCTCGGATTCGCAGGAGTCGCATCATGAACGAGACGATCATGCTGGAGCACCGCGACCTTGAGGACATCGTGTCCCAGGTCTGGACATCCCTGATGGCCCAGGAGACCGCCAATGCGGCACCCTGGGAGTCAGTCGCGAGCGACGTTGTCGCTGCCGGCGTTGCCATCAGTGGCTGCTGGAACGGCTGGGTGGTTGTCGAGACGAGTCAGCAAGGTGCTCTGGATCTCGCATCGACGTTGTTCGACCTGCCGAGGGATGAGATTGCACCCTCCGACCTTGCCGATGCGCTGGGTGAAGTGGCAAATATCGTCGGAGGCTCGGTGAAGTCAACCCTGACTGGTACTGCCGAGCTCTCATTGCCGAGTGTTGAACATGGCCCGAGCACCATCGCGGGCCTGTCTGAAGCGTCCTTGCAGGTTCATGCTGCGTGGCAGAGCCATCCCCTTCGCATATCCGTACTGGACGACAACTCGAAGAGCACGAAGGAGCAGTCATGAAGATACTTGTCGTGGACGACAGCAGAGTCATGCGTCAGATCGTGTGCCGCACGTTGCGGCAGGCAGGTTTTGTCGATCACCACATCGTCGAGGCCGAGAACGGCGCGCACGCATGTGACGTCATTGCCGCCGAGCGTCCCGACCTGGTGCTCTCTGATTGGAATATGCCCGAGATGACGGGCATCGAGCTCTTGGCGCATTTGCGCAATAACGGGCAGCAGGTCCCATTCGGCTTCGTCACGTCAGAGGGGACACAGGAGATGCGTGACCGGGCCTCGGCCGCCGGCGCAATATTCCTTGTCGCCAAGCCATTCACCGCCGATATGTTCCAGGACGCGCTCACACCTGTACTGGGCTGAGCGACAAGTCACAGAAGGAGTGACCGTGGTTACCGCACCGCTTCCGCACCCAAAATTGGTGCGCGACATGCTTGCCGACCTGCTCGGGCGCGATGTCGACATCGCGCCTGGTGAGCCCGTGCTTCCCACTCAGGACACGCGGGCGTCAGTCGGTGTCTACGTGGCCGGATCGCTGACCACCGCAGCTGCGATCTGTGCCGATCTCAATCTGACCGCGTTCGCGGGCGCTTCCCTGGGCCTGATACCTCCGGCAACTGCGGAGGCGGCAATCGAAGAGGGAGTGGTTCCCGCCAATATCTGGGAAAACTTCGCCGAGGTGCTGAATATCTGCGCATCGCTTCTCAACCGCGATGACTCCGGTCACGTGAAGCTCTACAACTCCTATGCACCGGATCAATTGCCACCCAATGACATCAGCCAGTTGCTCCGCGGCTTCGGTGGACGCCTTGACCTCGAGGTCTCAGTGGCCGGCTATGGCAAAGGAGCGCTATCGCTGGTCCGCGTCCTGTAGGCACGGTGCAGGGACAGTGCCGGTCTATGCCTCCTGGTCGATGAAGGCCGATGGGTGTCGATGCACTGCGCCGGAAATGTGCTCGACGTAGGTCTGCCGCTGCTGTGCCAATGTGGCAGCGCTCTGCAAATGGTGAAGGGCGAGCTCCTGGCGTCGACGAATGCTGTGTGCTCGAAACACCAGATCGTCAGGCATGGTGCCGAGATCCGGCGGCAGTTCCCAGCGCGGTCCGCCTTGCAGTGGAAACTGAGCACTGTCGCCTTCCAGCAGGGCTGCAGTGATGTCGAGTTCGAGTTCCAATGAGTCGAGGACCCTGTCCCAGGCGCTCTGGCCCTTCGAATCGTGCCGGTTGCTGCTCATGCGATCGCGGTGGCAGACGGGTGATGCGAAGACCTAAGTCCTGGTTCAGCCGGGGCGAGAATCGCCTGTGCCCAGGCATCGCGCAGGGGCTCCACCAGGGCACGGCAGGACGCAACCGAGTCTGGATCCCTGCGAATGTTCGCCTCGACGAGTTCGCGATACAGGAAGGTGTAGATCCCGGAGAGCTGGCGGGCGCCCTCCCAAGCGGTGACGTCTAGGGCCGTGAGGAGCTCCATGATGATCTCTTGGGCATGGAGCAGGTGCTCATGTGCCTGTTCAGAGGAGCGAAGGCTCTGCTCGGCGCGATCGAGATCGAGAAGGAGGCGGTCGTAGACCATCACGACGAGACGAGCGGGCGATGCCGTCGACCGTGAATGACTCGTGTAGGCGGCGACTCCGGCGCCTTTCAGAGCAGTGGACATCTCATAACCTCATGATCCTGAATTCGAGCCGGATGACGACAACTTGGACAGTTGCTGGGTGAGCCAGCCCGCCTGGTCGTTCATCGTGGTCAGTTGGGTGTTCAGTGCCGAGTACTGCTTGGTGAGGAGTGCCTGGCGAGCGGCAAGCCGGTCGTCCCACGCCGAGATTCCCTTGGCAAGGGTGGTCAATTCACTCTGGCGGCCTTGGATGGCAGAGGTGATCATTCCGGTGCCGCTGCGGGTCGCATTGTTGCCGGCCGTGGCCAGTCGGGTGGCCAGACCGGTCATCGCCGAGGCGGTGCCATCGGGGTCGCTGGTGAGTGCGGACTGAAACTTCGCCGCATCGAAGGTGACCTTGCCATTGCGATCCAGCTGGATCCCCACGGTTGCCAATGTCGTGCCGGGCGTGACATCGAATATTGCACTTGTCACGGTGTCGATCAGTCTTGGCGTCAGTGGATCCCCGGTGAGTGGGCCGCTCGCGGATTTCGATGCACCTGAGCCTGGCGTATATGCGGAGAGTGAACGCATCGTGGAGAGCGAGGTGTTCATGGCGTCCACCAGTGCTTGCACCTGCTTGGTCATGGTTGACGCGTCACTTGCCACGTTGACGGTAACGCCCGTCTCGAGCTTGCTCACGGTGAAGCTCATGCCGGGAAAGACCGTGCTGAACGTGTTGCTGGATGAGGTCACGACATCGCCGACGGCTGGGCCGAACTTGATCGACGCGTCAGTGCCGGTTTGCGTCACGGTGGATGATCCGACGGCGGGATCGAGCCCTGCAACGGTGAACTGGCCGGCAGCACCTGTGCTGGTGGCATTGAGCTGCAGTCTGTACGCGCCGCTTCCCGTCTGGATTGCGGCGGCCTTCACTCCCAGCCCTAGGGTGGAGTTGATCGCGGTGATGACACCTTGAAGGGTGTAGTCGCCCTTGAGGTCGATGGTCACCGGGGCGTTGGCACCGACAGTGACCGTAAGAGGGTCGGCCGCAGCGGTCGCGGTCAAGGCCAGCGTTCCGCCGTAGAGGACCTTGTGTGCGGCTGCCACGCTGGTCACGTCAAAGGCGTACGTTCCCGAGAGTGCGGTGCTGCTGGCAGTTGCAGCGACGCTCGTCACCGACGAGGTCGCCGTCAGAGGCGACCAGGAGCGCGGGGCAAGAACGCTTCCGATGATGGACTCGGCTGACGTCTGCAGGTTCTTCATATTGGCATTGAGCTGCTGGTAGGCCGTCAGGATGCCTTGCTGCTTGGTCTGCTGGGCCTTGAGCTGATTCTGCTGGCCGCCCTCGACCGACATCAGCTGAGTGACCAACTGCCCGACATTGATGGTGCCGATGCCATCCATTGCGTTGGCCATGGCGCCAACCTCCTCGCGCGTTGCGCTCGTTCATGTGTGAGCCAGGAGGCCGAAGGCATGGGTGCGTAACGCGCCCACTCCGACGGCCTCCTGGTCCGTGACGTCCTACTGCAGCAGCTTCAGGATGCCCTGTGGCGCCTGGTTGGCCTGGGCGAGCATCGCCGTGCCAGCCTGGCTGAGGATCTGCGAACGGGTGAACGACACCATCTCGGCTGCCATGTCCGTGTCGCGGATACGACTCTCTGACGCGGACAGGTTCTCCACCGCGACATTGAGGTTGTTGATCGTGTGCTCGAAACGGTTCTGGTACGCACCGAGGGTCGCTCGGGTTGTCGAGACCGTGCCGATTGCCGAGTCGATCGTCGTGATCGCCGCGGCCGCACCGGTGACCAGCGAGATGCCAGAGGTGCTCAGAGTCGTCGAACTCACGCCAGCGAAGTTGATCGCAAGGCTTTCACCGTTGTTGGCACCGACCTGGAACTGGGCGCTGAAGGAGCCGTTGTTCGAGGAGGCACCATCTGCCACACCGCCAAAGCCGGCTTCGGTGGCCGAGATCGTGAATCCGGCACCTGATGCGGTGGCCGAGGAAGCAAGCTCCACCTTCCACACTCCGCCGCCCTCGTCCGAGACAGATGCCTTCACGGCACCAGCGGCGATGCCGTTGGCGGTGAGTGTGGCATCCAGCCCATTCTGCAGAGCTGTCTGGTAGGAGCCAGCGGTGCTGTACACCGCGCTTGCCACTGTCACTGCAGTCGCACCGAGAACGGTGCCGTTGAAAGTGCCGGCAATGCTGAAATTGTTATTGCCTGCGGCGACAGTGATGCTGCCACCCGTGATGGCGCCTGACTTGCTGGCCGGGGCACCGGCGAGCAACTGCTGGGAGCCGAACTTGGTGGTGGTGCCGATGCGATCCAACTCGAGGTTGAGCTGATCGAATTCGGTCTGTGCTGCCGTACGTGCCGTGGTGTCCTGCGAGCCCGTGTTCGAGGCCTGGACGGCAAGGTCACGCATACGCTGAAGGATGGAGTGCACTTCGGTCAGTGCGCCTTCAGCGGTCTGTACGACCGAGATGCCGTCTTGAGAGTTGCGTACGGCGGTCTTCAGTCCGCCGATCTGCGAGCGAAGTCCCTCAGAGACGGACAGGCCGGCAGCGTCGTCTGCTGCGCGGTTGATGCGAAAGCCGCTGGAGAGCTTCTCCAACGACTTGGCCATCTGCCCCGAAGTTACCGACAGGTTGCGGTAAGCGTTCAGCGCCTCGATGTTCTGATTGATACGTAGACCCATGATGTCCTCCTTGAATGTGGTCTGACTGTGCGCCCATCCGTGGGCCGCACAATCCACATCGACCAAGGCTCATCTGGTCTGAGGGTTTTCCTCGATGAAACTGAATGCCGCCGTTCAGGCCAAGCCGTTCAGTCGGCGCGTGGCTCCCAAGGGGGCCACTGCATTGTCCTCGCGTGCCTCGCGTGCCTCGCGACCCAGCTTGATGCGACCCACCTGTGCGATCTCGGCGAAGTATGCAGCCCGGCGGCGATCAACGACTCCACCTGGACGCTCTGCTGGGGTCACCTGCTCTGGATCGAGTTGGCTATTGAGGCCGTCGCGCATCAGCACGAGAGCCTCAGCTCGCATCTGCGAGACCCGGGACTCGGTCACGTCGAGCACTTCGGCTATGTCGGCCATCGGACGACCATCGAGGAAGTACATCTGCACGACTACTCGCAACCGTTCAGGCAGGCACTCGATCGCTGCATAGAGGTAGCCGTTCTGCTCCACCTCGACCAGCGCATCCTCGGGCGAGGAGATTCGGGTAGGCAGTGACGGTTCGAAGACATCCGGATTCGGCGCCGAATCGAAGGACAGCACAGTGCTGCGGTGCAGGGCGTCGTCGACTGCGTGCAACTCGTCAAGACTCATGCCCAGATATGCCGCAAGCTCTGCGGGGGTGGGCACGCGGCCTTGCGCTGCAGTCAGTTCTTCGATGCCCTGCTCCTTGCGGCGCGCGGTCTGTCGAACAGACCGGCTGGCCCAGTCGTAGCTGCGGAGCTCATCGAGGATCGCGCCGCGAATGCGTGTTGCCGCATAGTGGCGGAAGGGAACTCCAAGGGATGGGTCGAACGCCTGCGCTGCGCGCACTAGTCCCAATAACCCTGCCGATCGCAGACCATCCAGGTCGGCGTGCGAAGGCAGGCGGCTTGCAATCTCGTGGACGATGTAGCCAACGCGAGGAATGTTCTCGCATATGAGTTCGGAATTCGGATTGGGAACTAGAGGTGGGGAAGTGTCGTTCACTGTGAAAATCTCCCGTTCTTACGTTGCCGGGAGGGCTCCCGGCACTGAACATTGGCTACCAGCGCAATCGCTGGATCTCGGCGCCCCCGGGAGCAGGGCAACATCGGGCGGCCTTCGCCACTCGATTGGGGGACTCTAGGGGCGTTTCATGTCCGTGTCATTAAATTCTCATTAAATAGTGAGATCGAAAGGACATGCATTTGGTTACCAGAGTCCCGCCTGCGCCTTGAATTCGGTCCTGAATGCCGAAGTTCCGCGGTTGTTCGCTCGTGAGCACTCAACTTGTGGGCCGGTTTGTCGATGGGTGAGTTACGAAGCACTTCAGGCTCGAATATCACCGTAAGGACTGGACCCAGTGGCGTTGCACAGCCCCAGTAAAGGGACTAAAGTCCCTTCCTTTCTGATGGGTTCTTCGCATATGGAAGCGACTTCGTCAATACACTTCGGGCAAGAGGCCACCCAAGCGCCATCCGTGGATTCTGAGTCCCACTGCGAGGGGAGGGAGACCGGCATGGAAGTCGATTTCGCTGCGCTCTCCAGCCTGCTGTGGCGTGAGCGCGAGCTTCTCGAGGCCCTGCTGTTCAAGCTGGACGAGCAGCATCTGCTGTTCGTGGCCGGTCGCTCGGAGTGGATGGCTCGCGCCAATGACGAGGTCGAGGTCGTTCTGCGGCATATCGGTGCCAGCGAACTGCGCCGGGCGATGGCGTTCGACGATGCAGCGCAGGCACTTGGACTTGACTTGAACCCCAGCCTGCGCGAATTCGCTGCTGCTACTCCCGAGCCATGGGGGTCGCTCTTCTCGGAGCACCTGCTCGCATTCACTACGTTGGCTGGTCGCATCCAGGCGTTGTCGGACATCAATCGTGAACTGGCAAATGCTGCGCAACAGGCGACCGATGCCATTCTGGCGAGCATGCACGGCTCGTCTGGTGGCACCCCGACGACCTATGCACGAAGCGGCCGGACAGAGGCCAAACTCCAGCAGTCGGCATTCCTGGACGAGGAAATCTAGCCATGGGCAGCTTCGACGGGCTTTCAGTTGCGCTGTCGGCGCTCTATGCCCAACGTCGAGGCCTGGATGTCACCGGACAGAACATTGCCAATGCCAATACCGAGGGATATTCGCGTCAGCGGGTCACCCTGGAGTCTGTGGGAGCCCCCAACACGCCGGCAATATTCGCCCAGTCGACCGTCGCGGGGGGCGGTGTGCAAGCGACGGGCATCGAACGCCTGCGCGATGCATTCCTCGAGACTCGAGCACAGATCGGTCATGCGCAGTTGAGCGAGCTCTCTGCCAAGACCAATGTCGTGACCCAGATCGAGCAGCTCTTCCCCGAGCCCAGCGACCGAGGACTCCAGGCGCATCTTTCCGACTTCTGGGCCAGTCTGCACGATGTTGCCAACCAACCTGACAGCCTGTCGGCGCGCGCGCAACTACTGCAACGAGCGACCATCGTCTCTGACTGGCTCAATCAGGCCTCCGCAAGCCTGAGCGCCCAGAGCAGTTCAGCCACCACTGATCTTTCGACACTGGTACTTCAGGCCAACGATGCTGCATCCCGTCTGGCAGAGCTGAATCAGGGGATCCTGCAGGGCAGCCAGGCGGGTCTGCCGATCAACGAGCTCCAGGACCAGCGGGACAAGCTGGCCATGACCTTGGCCGAATCCGTCGGAGGGACCACCCTCACCGATCCAGACGGCACAGTCGGCGTATATATAGGAGGGTCGGCGGTGGTGCGCGGGAACCGAGCCGAAGCCCTGCAATTGGCCACATCCGCCGGCACCGTCCAGCTCCAGTGGGCCCGGGACAACTCGCCAGTGGCGGTCTCCGGAGGCAAGGCCAATGCCCTCCTGGATGCGGTGAACACGGTCATCCCCAGTTGGTCGGCCCAGCTGGATGGGGTTGCTGCCGCATTGGCGTCACAGGTGAACGCAGTCCATGTCAATGGGTACGACCTGAATGGCATTCAGGGGGTCGCCTTCTTCTCCGGAGCATCCGCAGCCAGCATCAAAGTCGTGATCACCGATCCCAAACTGATCGCCGCCTCGTTGATCGCGCCCAGCGGCGGCAACATCTCGCTCGATGGGGGCAACGCCGATGCATTGGCGATCCTGGGCGATGCCAGTACGTCTCCCGATGCCATCTATAACCAGATGATCGTCAGCCTGGGCATCAGCAGTCAGAGTGCCAGTGGCCGGTTGAATACGCAGAATGCCATCGTGAGCAACATCGATGGGGCACGCGCCTCAGACTCCGGGGTCAGTCTCGATGAGGAGATGACCCAGCTGTTGACCTACCAGCGCGCCTATGAGGCCGCGAGCCGCGTCCTCACGGCAGTTGACTCCGCCCTTGACACGCTCGTCAATCGCACCGGACTCGTCGGTCGCTGAGGAGGCAGGAATGTACGGAAACTCGAGGATCACGCAGCAGTCGATGACCCACCAGGCGCTCCTCGGCCTGGAGTCCAATCAGTCTCAGCTGGCCCGGCTGCAGCAGCAGATGTCCAGCGGCAAGCAATTGTCCAAGCCGAGCGACGATCCAGGTGGCGCCGCTTCAGCGCTGAAGCTGCGTTCCGAGGTTGCTCGCAATGCTCAGTGGTCCCGCAACGCCGACGACGGATTGGGCTGGCTGGGCTCGATCGACAGCACATTGACCGGTATGAGCGAACAGG
>JBAYUM010000057.1:0-11348 GCA_041675125.1 Candidatus Nanopelagicales bacterium | reverse complement strand
TTCTCGATCATCGCGCCGACTACGACCTGGTGCGCCGGATGCGCGCCTCGATCTGCGTGCTGGGCCCCCTGCTGGCCCGTTGCGGTGCTGCTGATGTCGCGCTTCCCGGAGGGGACAACATCGGTTCGCGTGGGCTGGACATGCATATCGACGGGCTGATCAAGCTCGGAGCGACAGCGGTCAACGAGCACGGCTATCTCATCGCCTCCTCGTCAGCCCGCTTGCAAGGGGCAGCGGTCTACCTGGATTTCCCGAGCGTCGGCGCCACTGAGACCATCCTGATGGCAGCCGTGACGGCGTGCGGTCACACGGTGATGGACAACGTGGCACGCGAACCAGAGATCGTCGACATCTGCATGATGCTCGTGGCCATGGGTGCTCGAATCGATGGCATCGGAACCTCCACCCTCACTATCGAGGGTGTCGATCAATTGCATCCCGTCACGCATTCCACTGTTCCCGATCGCATCGTCGCGGGCACCTGGGCTGTGGCGGCAGCCATCACCCAGGGTGAGATCACCATTCGCAATGCCAATGCGAGCCATCTGCAGATTGCTCTCGAGAAACTCGAGACGGCCGGTGTGCGGGTGGATGAGCTCGATGACGGCTTTCGCGTCGCGATGGATCGACGGCCCTTGGCGGTCGACATTGTCACGCTGCCGTATCCGGGGTTTCCGACCGATCTCCAGCCGCAGTTCATCGCATTGAACGCCATTGCCGATGGTGCGGCGCTTGTCACTGAGAATCTCTTCGAAGCCCGGTTCAGGTTCGTTCAGGAGCTGGCTCGCCTGGGTGCGGATGTGCGCACCGACGGGCACCATGCGCTCGTGCGCGGGCGGCTGAGGCTTTCCGGTGCTCCGGTTGAGGCAACCGACATCCGCGCGGGTGCCGGACTGGTGCTCGCCGGGCTCGTGGCCGAGGGCGTCACCACCGTCTACGGCGTCTCGCATATCGATCGCGGCTATTCGGGCTTCATTTCCGACCTGCAGCGCCTTGGTGCCCAGATCTCCCGCACGAGGGAACCGGTGCTCTAACTCCTGAGCAGCGCCTTGGCCCGCTCGACGTCTGCAGGCCAGACCAGCACTCGTGGGCCATCGAGAGTGGTGGCCAGATTCGCCCGCAGCCCGGCATCCTGGAGTCTGCGGCGCAGGGTCTCGCCCTCGACGTAGGTGCTCGGAGTCGCCACCGCAACGAGGAGACCGTACTCAGCACTGCTGCCGGGCCGGGGTGCTGCAGCCACCACGGACTTGCCGCGCGAGAACGCCCACCGCAGCACCAGGATCAACGCTCCTACGCCGATGAGGGCGAAGAGCGGCCCGAATGCGTACGAGAAGGCGTTCCAGGCAGGCACACATCAATGGTGCACCCGCAGTGTCTCGAACTGTCGGGGGACCCTATTTCTTCTTGGGCTTGCTCAGCTTCCTGAACTCCTGCACCAATTGGGCCTGATGCTCCCTGGCTGCGGCGATTGCCTGCGGATCCCGCTTGCTCTTGGCGACCTTGTAGACCTTCGTGGTGGCAATGAGCTGAGCCTTGAGCTTGTCCTTGAAGCGCTGCTGGGCAGCCTGGCGCGAGGTGCCCATGGCCGCGCCGATATCGGCCCATGAGTGCTGGAGGATGGCAGCATCGACGGCGAGTGACTCGAGTTCGATCAGTCGCTGCTGAGCCGCGGCGATATCGCGCAGACCCTGAAGGGGATCCTCCGTGATGGTGCCCGTGATGCAGTCGGTCAAAGCGTCAAGAGAAGTTGACATATCCATGGCGATAACGTAACAGCGGGGGATCGGAATGTCAAGAAACATTGACACTCGGCTCATCGTTGACGGACGAGCCGACGGCGGGAACACCTCGAAGTCGTCGTAGGGTTGACAGGCTCGCACCCACCAGGAGAGGTCAAGAATCCGCCGATGCGAATTGTCGTAGCCACGTGCACGGTCGACTACGTCGGCCGATTGACCGCACACCTTCCGGCAGCACCGCGGGTGATCATGGTCAAGGCCGACGGATCGGTGCTCGTGCACGCCGATGGCGGCTCGTATAAGCCGTTGAACTGGATGAGTCCGCCATGCTCGTTGAAGGAGACCGCGGCAGATGCGGATGAGGATCACGGCATCTGGCTGGTCGAGAACAAGGCCGGCGAGCAGCTGCGCATCACCCTGCATGAGGTGCTGCACGACTCGGCACATGAGCTCGGCACCGACCCCGGACTGCAGAAGGACGGCGTCGAGGCGCATCTGCAGGTGCTCCTGGCAACGCACGTGGGCGTGCTCGGCGAGGACTGGACACTCGTGCGGCGTGAGTTTCCGACAGCGATCGGCCCGGTCGACCTGATGTGCCGGGATGCCAACGGCTCCGCGGTCGCGGTCGAGATTAAGCGCCGCGGCGAGATCGACGGCGTCGAGCAGCTCACGCGCTATCTCGAACTGCTGAACCGCGATCCGCTTCTGGCTCCCGTCACAGGCGTCTTCGCTGCGCAGGAGATCAAGCCACAGGCGCGCACCCTGGCCGAGGATCGTGGCATTCGTTGCGTCGTGCTCGACTATGAAGCGCTGAAGGGAACCGAGGATCCCAGCCTGCGGCTGTTCTAGTGAGTTGACTCATGCATGGCAGACTGCGCCTGTGGCTCGCAAACATCGTCGTCGTCCCGAGCCAGCCAATGACGGGCGTCCGGCGATGTACGGCATGCGCACGATCGAGGACTTCGGCGGCGAGGACTGGATCGTGCAGACCATCACTGGAGCTGCGGCGACGAAGTCGTACCGGTGCCCGGGTTGCGATCATGAGATTCACCCGGCAACACCCCATGTCGTCGCCTTCCCCGCCAGTGGTCTTGGCGGGGTGGATGCCCGGCGGCATTGGCACAAGTCCTGCTGGTCCTCGCGTCACACGCGTGGTCCACGGCATCAGCGCGGATCGCGCTACTAGGGAGAACCGTGCCTGAGATCGTTGCCAATTCCGTGCTGCCCGCAACCCGGATCCCCATCACCCTGCAGACGTCCGACGGCCTGAATCTCGTCGGCGAGTTGGCCCTGCCAATCGACAGGCAGCCCACGGCGACCATCGTCTGCTGCCATCCGCTTCCGACGCACGGCGGCATGATGGACAGCCACGTGCTGCGCAAGATGGCCTGGAGGCTGCCGGCGTTGGCTGACCTGGCGATCCTGCGGTTCAACACCCGAGGCACGGCCAGCGCTGCGGGCGCCAGCGAGGGTGTCTTCGACGAGGGCAACGCCGAAGGGTTGGACCTGGCTGCAGCGCTTGCCTTCGTGCGCGATCAAGGCCTGCCGACTCCTTGGGTGCTGGGCTGGTCCTTCGGCACCGATGTGATCCTGAAGCATGCGCTCGATGCCCGCACCGAGCAGGGCCTGCAGGGAGCGATCCTGCTGTCGCCTCCATTGCGATTCTCCGACGTGTCCGATCTGGATCGCTGGGCCGAGTCGGGTCTGCCGCTCATCGCCTTGGTGCCAGAGCTCGACGACTACCTGCAGCCGCCAGAAGCGCGGGAGCGCTTTGCTCGTGTTCCGCAGGCTGAGGTCATCGGTGTCGCTGGTGCCAAGCACCTGTGGGTGGGGGAGAAGTCGGTCGTGATCGCGCTCAACGAGATCGTGGCCCACGTGGCGCCGCAGTGCTCGCCCTTGCCGTCGGAATGGGACGGACCGATGGAGCGCTGGAACGACTTGGTCCAAACGAGCGAATGACCTCCGAGGATGCCAGTCAGAGTGGTTCGCAGGAGAGGGTCACGTCGATTCGGGAGGATCGGAGTTCGAGGTCGCCCGGCGGTTCGTAGCTCAGGCTTTTGCCTGATTGGCCGATGAGCTCCCGCGTATCTCCCGTGCCCGCTGCAGGGCTGCTGCGATGGCAGTGGCTCGGACTTCCTCCTGCTCGGCATCGGAGAGTCCCTGGACAGCCGCATCGGGAAGGTTCAGCCGAACTCGGGCCATGGCCTGATCTACCGCACTGACGGTCTGATCGGCGTAGCGCGCTGGGCGGCCTTCGAGGATTTCCTTGATGTTGCCCTGGGCGAGTCCGTACCACTGCTCGACCTGTACCAGGGTGGCCGGGTTGTAGTTGTCGCGGCGTGCGTTCTCCAGGTCGTTGAGCACGCGATCGTGGGTAATGCCCTTTGCCCTGATGAACTCCGAGCGCATGCTGAATCCGAGACTAACTCTCGCGGAAACGAGATGCTCAGCGAGGTTCTTCCAATCGGACATGGCTGCACTCTCGCGTGAATCGCTGTGAATCGTCAAGCGAATGGGATTCGCCGTGGTGCCCTGGCAATCTGAATTGAGATGGGAGATGACATGCCCATATCGGCCAGTAGGTTGGAGAGATGAAGAAACGTTGCTCTGATTCATCTAATATCTTGCTCAATTCGCAATAATTCATTACAATGCGTCCATGCGTGAAGCCAAGGTCAGGCAAAATGGTGCCGCGATCCGCGCGATCAGGCAGCGTGAGGGATTGTCGATCAGTGCCCTCGCGAATCAGATTCAGGTCACCGATCCCCACCTCCGCAATATCGAGAATGAGCACAAGTCCGCAAGCACAGCTCACCTCGCGGCGATCGCCAAGGTCCTGAATGTCCCTCTCGCGGCTCTGCGCCGCAGCGATGATGACGAGGTGCGTGACGAGCATGTCAATATTCACGAACGGTGATCTCCTGCGTGTGGGGTTTGGCCCACGAGCCCGATGGAATCCAGCGGCGTTGAGGGCGCAGTCGAGGATCTAGCCGAGATCGGCTGGATCACTTTCAAGGACATGACGGGGGATTACCACGACGACTCCGAGGCCGCTTCGCAGATCCTCGACGGTTACATCGACCCGATCGCACAAGCAGTCCAGGATGGCACCAGCGACTATGCGGCACGCCTGGCCCAAGCCATCGCCGAAGTTGCCAGCGGCATCGCGATGCGAACCTTCATGGCCAACGCAGCTCTGAAGGAAGTCGACAATGGCGAGTTCTTCCAGCGCAGAATCGTTCAACCCAAACAGCGCCTTGCCGAGATTCTGCGGGAAACGGGCCAGGCTCCACCCGAAGCGAGCTCTAGTCGCCCAGTGCGGCCCGCCTGATCAAGTTCGCATAGGCCCGCGCACCGCTGCGGGTGAGGTGGACGTGATCCGAGACGAAGTAGCCGGGATGATCCTTCGAGGCGGCTCGCCAGTCCACGATGACGACATTTGGGAATTCGGCACCGATTGCGGCGATCGCATCATTGTTGGAGTCTCGCCAGCTGCGTGGCACATTGTCATTGACGAGCACGACCCGTGGATGGTCCTCGACGATGGTGAGCATCGTGCGCAGCATGGATTCGGTGAGGGTTCCATTGGTGCCCGGATGCAGCACGATAATTGGTGCCAGTGCATGCCGATGCTCATAGCGTCGCATCGGCCCGAGGAATCCACCGGGAAAGCGCGAGACGGCTGCATCGATTGCTATTCCCGGAATCACCTTCCGCAGGGTTGCGCGAGCGCCGAGCATCACTGAGTCACCGACACCGGTCACCGTGGGATTGAGCACCCCGTCGATGCGCACCCGGGACGAAGTGCCGATCGCCGCCACGACATCGGCAGGAGGTCTGCTGTTGCGGGCAGCCGATGCCAGGGCCAAACCGGTGCCAACCAGGATGAGCACTGAGACGGCGCCGATGGCGACGGTCTGCCAGACAAGGGACTTGTGCTCGGGGTCGTCGGCCCTTGACAGTCGCTTGCGCAGACGCCCGATCGCGCCACGACGGATCGGCATCTCAAGGAAGCGGTAGCTGAGCTCCGCTGCTGCGAAGGTCAGAGCCAGCCGAAGTGCCAGGAGGGCTACACCGTCAAGTGAGGTATCGATCTCGGGTCGAGTCACCGCGAAGATCGGCCAATGCCATAGATAGAGGCCATACGATCGCTGGCCGATGTAGCGCCAGGGCTGCGTGCCAAGGGCACGACCGAAGCCTGTTCCGGGATGGCTTGCGATGACGATGAGCAGGGCCACGATCAAGGCGAGAGCGAGGAACCCGCCTCGGTACAGCCAAGGGGTGAATTCACCGACGAAGAGGTAGAAGGCGATCAGCGCCGCAAGGGCCAGCACGCCGATGGCGGTGAGGCCGTCACGAGTCGTGCGGTTCACTGTGGCGTGCAGTCGCCCTGGGCGCCAGAAGGCTGCCAGGGCTGCGCCGATCAGCAGGCCCATCGCATGGGAGTCGGTGCCGAAGTACACCCGGCTGGGATCTGCGAGCGCAGGATAGCCGTGCTCATTGGACAGGTAGAGCATCCAGGCGGTCGACAGCAGTGCCAGTGCGAGGGATGCGATGAGCACTCCGCGTCTGTGCCATCTGCGCATCAGCAGGAATGCGATCGCGGGCCAGATGAAGTAGAACTGCTCCTCGACTGCGAGAGACCACAGGTGCTTGAGCATCGGCGGTCGTGCAATGAAGTCGAAATAGGACTGGTGGGCAACGATGTACCACCAGTTGTTGACGTAGAAGAACGATGCGATGACATCACTAGCGGTCTTGCGCGCCGCATCCTGATAGAGGAAGGCGCACGCGATGGACACGACAAGGAGCAGTGCGATCAGCGCTGGGAAGAGACGACGTATGCGGCCGAGGTAGAAGCCCTTGAAGTTGATGCGGCCTGTGCGCTGGAACTGCTCGAGCAGCAGCGAGGTGATCAGGAAGCCGCTGAGCACGAAGAAGACATCGACGCCTAGGAAGCCACCTGGCAGGAAACCCAGATCTACGTGATAGAGCAATACGCCGAGCACTGCGATGGCGCGGATGCCATCGAGACCAGGCAGATATCCCATCTCGCCTGCTGCTCGACCACGGTCGAGATGCCAGGGAGTTCGCGGCCCTGGACGCACGGCAGCGTTCAAGACTCCCGAATCAGCCACGCTTCATCGTACGAGGTGCAGGAGATCTTGAACCTGGGCCCAAGCATCCTGCTCGCGCGAAAGCCACCAAGTCGTCACGAGTGCCGCGGCGATCACGAGCACCGCGAATACCTTGATGGCCTTGCGGAGAAGGGCGAGAAAGGCGAGTGCGCCGAGCAGCCCCACGACTACAGCAGTGATCTCGCTTTGATGCTCGTGCAAGAACGTCGAGGGTCCGGGCATCAGCTCACTTGCTAGTGGGCAGCGTGCTTGGGTGGCTCGACCAGTTCAACGAGCACGCCACCGCAGTCCTTGGGGTGGGCGAAGTTGATGCGAGAGCCGCCGGTGCCACGACGCGGGGCGTCGTACAGCATGCGGATGCCCTTGGCGCGCAGCGCATCGGCGGCCACCTCGACATCATCGACGGTGTAGGCCATCTGCTGGATTCCGGGGCCATTGCGGTCGATGAACTTGGCGATCGTCGACTCTGGACCGGTGGGGGCGAGCAGCTGAAGCTGCGCTCCGCCACCGTCGACCGCGACCATGCATTCACGCACGCCCTGCTCCTCATTCACCTCTTCGTGAATGACCTTCATGCCGAACATCTCCTCGTAGAACTTCATCGCTACGTCGAGATCGGGAACAGCAATGCCAATGTGGTCTACGCGATTGAAAATGGGATCCATACCGGCATCTTGCCCTATGAATTGCGACGCTGCCATGCACCGGGCTCATCTAGAAGAGCTGTCACAGGCGCAGGCAGGTTATTGGCAGCGACATCGGCGAGGGTGATGTGCTCGAGGACATCACGCATCGCTGCACGAACTGCGATCCAGACCTCCTTGAGATGCTCGGAGGGCCCGGCATAGGCGACGTCCTCGGGGCGCTGTCCGCGCACGGCAGCCAGCGGTCCGTCAAGGGCGCGAACCACATCGGCGATCGAGACCTCGGCAGGGGAGCGGTCCAGACGGTACCCGCCCTCGGCTCCGCGCTGGCTTGCGACGATTCCCGATTGGCGCAGTTGCCGCAGGATGCCCTCGAGGAACTTCACCGGAATGTCCTGGGCCTTGCTGATGACATCGCCCTTCACCAGCTGTTTGGGGTTGTCCTGATAGGCGGCGGTCAGCTCGAGGAGCGCTCGCATGCCGTAGTCGGCCTTGGCGGAGATATGCACGGTCTGCATTGTCCTCTTTTTCTCGGGGAATAGTGCGGAAGGGCTGGTCCGCTGGCTGGTGTGTCGATTTGCTTTCTTTCCCCACTATAGCTATCTTTCCCATTAACTTAGTAGGAAAAATCGACCGATGTGAAAGGGAATGATGAAGAACATCTCCAGGAAGGCGATCTTGGGCCTGACGGCGCTCAGTGTCGGCCTGCTGCCCATCGCAGCACATGCAGCGCCCAAGCCCGCTGCGACGCCCACCCCATCGGCCTCCAGTGGGCTGCCGAAGCTGGCGACTGCTCCAGTGGTGCGCATTGGGTTCTTCGCGAACGTCACGCATGCTCCGGCGCTTGTCGCCGCGCAGCTGGGGCTGTTCGAGAAGGCCCTGGCCAAGGAGGGCACGAAGGTCGAGTACACCGTCTTCAATGCCGGTCCTGCTGAGATCGAGGCGATGAAGGGTGGGGCCATCGACATCGGCTACATCGGGCCGAACCCCTCCGTGTCCGGCTACACCTCGACTGATGGCACGCTGCTGCGCGTCGTCGCAGGTGCGACCTCCGGCGGGGCTCAGCTCGTGGTCCGTCCCGGCATCAACAGCATCGCCGATCTCAAGGGCAAGAAGATCGCCTCGCCTCAGTTGGGCAACACCCAGGACGTGGCCTTGCGCTCCTACCTGAAGGACAAGGGCCTGAGCACCACCACGGCCGGCGGCGGAGACGTGACCATCGTCCCGACCGACAACGCCACCACCTTGACGCTGTTCAAGAAGGGCGACCTCGATGGCGGCTGGCTGCCAGAGCCATGGGCCTCGAGGTTGGTGCTCGACGCAGGAGCCAAGGTGCTCGTCGATGAGAAGGACCTCTGGCCGGGTGGTCAGTTCGTCACCACCGACATCATCGCCTCGCAGAACTTCCTGAAGCAGTACCCCGGAACCGTGCGCACAGTGCTGCAGGCCAATAACAGTGCCATCAAGTGGATCGCCAAGAACATCCTGCCGGCCAAGGATGCAGTGCAGGAGCAGATCGCGAAGTGGACGGGCAAGCCGTTGGCCGACAACGTCATCACCCGCTCATGGGGCAATCTCCGCTTCACCTGGGATCCACTGCCAGCGACCTTGAAGAAGAGCGCGGACGACGCGGTCAATGCAGGACTGCTGACGCTCAAGCCAGGTGCCCTGAACGGCATCTACGACCTGCGCCTGCTCAACAGCGTGCTGAAGGCCGCCAAGGCCAAGCAGTTGTCAGCTGGAGGGCTGGGGCAGCAGTAAGGGGAAATTGGGGGAGAGCGCCGGTGGCGGGATGGGGGTCCTGCTCACCGGCGCTTCCCGTATGCCGAGGGGAATTTTGGATTTCCCTATTAAAAAGGTATTGTCTACCAGGATACTTGGAAATGACTCGGGGGGACCCGAGCCGAGGCGAGGAGTGCCTGTGACGATTGCCATCGGAGCCGTGGAACTCGATCACATCGTCAAGCAGTTCGCTGTGGATGGGCCGATCATCCTTGACGATGTGAGCCTGTCGGTGCAGCCAGGGGAGTTCGTCTCCCTTGTCGGTGCATCCGGTTGCGGCAAGTCGACGTTGCTCAACATCATTGCCGGCCTCGAGACCACCACCACGGGAACAGTCTCGCTCGCCGGCCCGCCGACCCTGATGTTTCAGGAGGCGGCCCTGATGCCGTGGCTGACGGCCGGCAAGAACATCGAGCTCGCGCTGCAGTTCGCCGGCGTGCCGCGATCGGCCCGCAAGGCGCGCACGCAGGAACTGCTCGAGCTCGTGCACCTCGAGCGCTCGTACGACCAGCGCCCGCATGAGCTCTCAGGCGGCATGCGCCAGCGCGTCGCCATTGCACGTGCCCTTGCCCAGGGTCGCTCGGTGCTGCTGATGGACGAGCCCTTCGCGGCCCTTGATGCGATCACGCGTGACTTCCTGCACGAGGAGCTGACGCGCATCTGGAAGGAGACCGGCATCACGATCATCTTCGTCACCCACAACGTGCGCGAAGCCGTGCGCCTGAGTGAGCGCGTCCTGCTCATGTCCTCCCGACCTGGGCGTTTCATCAAGGAATGGACGGTCGGCTCCAATGAGCCGTGGCGTTCCGACTCCACCTACTCGAGCTACGTGTCTGAACTTGCAAGCGAGATCACCGACAACCTGCGCAAGGAGATCGTGCGTCATGCCAGCTGAACTCGATACCGAGAACTCCAGCGCCGTCACTGATCTGAAGCGGCTTGAGTCCGGGCTGGATGCCCTTGAGACTCCGCGGCATCAGAAGCGCAATGTGAAGTCATTCCTGTTCACACTGCTCTCGCCGTTGATCGCCATCGCTGCAGTGGCTCTCATCTGGCAGATCATCATCTGGCTGCAGCTTCAGCCGCACTACATCATTCCTTCACCGCATGACGTGTGGGATGCCTTGGCTGCACAGGCCAAGCAGGACATCCTGTGGCAGGCGACCTTCAACAGCATTCGTCGCGCGGCACAGGGATTCATCTTTGCAGTGATCATCGCGACGCCGATCGGTGTGGCGCTCGGCCTGAACAAGACCTTGCGATCGATCTTCGGTCCGCTGCTGACCGGGCTGCAGCAGCTACCGTCAGTTGCCTGGGTGCCAGCAGCGATCATCTGGTTCGGTCTCTCCGATGCGACGATCTATACGGTTGTGCTCCTTGGGGCCGTTCCCTCGATCGCAAACGGACTCATCGGTGGCATCGATCAAATCCCGTCGATCATCCTTCGTGCCGGGCAAGTCTTGGGCGCCAAGGGCTTTGCACGGGTGCGCCATATCGTGCTACCGGCTGCCTGGCCCGGGTATCTCGCCGGACTCGAGCAGGGCTGGGCCTTCGCCTGGCGCTCGCTCATGGCCGCAGAGCTGATCGCTGTCTCGCCAGCCCTGGGTCCTGGGCTCGGTCAGATGCTCGACAACGGACGCTCCCTCGGCGACATGGGCCTCGTGATCGGATCGGTCATCATGATCCTGGCCGTCGGGGTCCTGGTCGAGCGCATCGTCTTCGCGCCGCTGCGCCGTCGAACCCTGTTGAACCGAGGCCTGCTCCGGTAGTACCTGCCCGAAACCGCATAGGGAAGAATGGCAACTGTGACGACACCATTCGCCGGTCGGGGCGCCATCGACCTCGGGGCACTTGCCGCAGCCCGACAGCAACAGGAGCAAGCAGTAGCAGCACTGGCCAATGCGCCAGCGGGCGTGGTGATCGACGTCGACGATGAGACCTTCCCCACTGCGGTGCTGGATCAGTCGAACTCCGTCCCCGTTGTCCTGGACCTCTGGGCGACCTGGTGCGGACCGTGCAAGCAGTTGTCGCCGATTCTGGAGAGG
>JBAYUM010000056.1:0-11358 GCA_041675125.1 Candidatus Nanopelagicales bacterium | reverse complement strand
GTCGGATCGGGCGACATCAACTGGCTTGAGGAGCTGCAGGTCATCGCTGACCTGGGCAAGCCTGTCCTGATCGCAGCAGGGGCCGCCTCGATCGAGGACGTGGAGCGCGCAATGGACCTCCTGACCAAGGCCGGGGTCCCGATCGTGCTGATGCAGTGCAACACCAACTACACCGGCTCGATCGAGAACATCGCATTCGTGAACCTTCGAGTCCTCACGCAGTTCGCCTCGATGTATCCGGGCACCACCCTCGGGCTCTCCGATCACACCCCTGGTCACGTCACTGTGCTCGGCGCAGTCGCGCTCGGCGCGCGCGTGGTCGAGAAGCACTTCACCGATGACACCACGCGCATCGGTCCCGATCACGGATTCTCCCTCGACCCGGCAGCCTGGCGCGCCATGGTCGAGGACACACGCATGCTTGAGGCGGCGCTGGGCACCGGACGCAAGCAGGTCGAGCCCAATGAGCAGCAGACCGTCGTGCTGCAACGACGCTGCGTGCGAGCTGCCCGGGAGCTTCCTACCGGCACGGTCATCACCGAAGCCGATATCGAGGTGCTGCGCCCTGCACCGCCTGCGGCGATTCCCGCCCACGAGTTCGCCAAGGTTGTCGGACGGACCTTGGGTCGTGACCTCGTCTTCGGTGAAGAACTCCACTGGTCCGATCTGCAAGCCTGACCGCTGACTCACATGGAATTCGACTGCGTCTACGTCAGTGCAACGTGGGGCATCCACGACGAGCGATGGACACAGGCCCTGCGCGATCTCGGCCATCGGCCCGACATCATCGTGCTCGACCGGGATGCGACGGAGCAGACCCTGGCTGCCCAGGTGACCGGGGCATGCAGAGGTCGCCTGCCAGTGCTCGCCGGTCCGCTCACGTCGATCACCCAGCACCTCGTTCGCCAGGCTCCTGATCTGACGGTGGTCGGCCTGTCCTGGGGCTTCGATCTCTACGAACTGCAGGCGGCCGGGGCCCTCGACTGGCTCCACCACCTCGGCGGCCTGGTGATCGACTCCGTGGCAACGCGCGAGATGGCGATTGCGGCAGGCGTGGCTCCGGAGCAGATCGCCTTCATCCCATGGGGCATCGATCTGGAGGCCTTCACCCCTGAGGGTGCTGCGCTCGACCTGGCCGCATTGGGCATCGCTGCCGATCAGCGGATGGTGCTCTCACTGCGAGCCCATGAGGCCCTGTATCGCATTGCCGACATCATCGATGCCTTCGCCGAGGTCGCCTCAGCCGACCCCTCGGTCGTTCTCGTACTTGGGCATTCAGGCTCCCAGACCGATGCGCTGCGCGATCGCGTTGCCGCCCTGGGCCTGGACGACCGGGTTCGCTTCGTCGGCACGATCGAGGAGGCCGCACTGCCGACGTGGCTGCGCGCCGCCGCTTGCTATGTCAGCGCCGCCGAGGTCGATGGCACCTCGGTCACCCTGTTGCAGGCATTGGCATGTGCGACACCTGTTGTCGTGTCCGACACCCCCGGCAACCTCGGCTGGGTCGAGGACGGGGTCACGGGCGTCACCTTCACCACCGGGTCGATCGATGGGCTCGCATCCGCATTGATGGCCTCGCTCTCGAGCAATACCGATGCCAGCGTGCAGGCCGCACGCAAGGAAGTCGTGAACCAGGCCGATTGGCGGCACAACATCGCCCGGCTCGAAACGGTGCTGTTCGGCTCGGTTTAGCCCCTGGGTTTAGAACGGATACGACTGGTAGTACTGCTGAAAGCGCGCATTCATCTGCGCATACGCCTGCGGATTCGACTGCTGCAAGTGGCCGGCCCAGCCGGAGTCGCCCAACGCCCACGAGGAGAAGTTCCTGCCCCCGTCGCTCATGCGGAATGCGACCTGGGCGTTGTACAGCGGGTCCGCCAGGCGAGTGAAGTCAATCCACGAGCCGCGATGGATGTCATTGATCTGGAAGAGTCCGTGATCCTGGGTGCCGTTGCTGTTCGGCGCCGACTCAGCCCCCGGGCGGCCACCCGACTCCCGACGTGCCAGCGCCCAGGCAGTGCGGAGCGCGTCCCCTTGGAACCCTGCTTCAGCGAGCACGTCACGCAATTGCGTGTCGGAGAGTGCGCCACTGCTGGTCGCATCCGGGGCAGCTGCCGAAAGTGCGGCAGGTCTGGGAGCCGGTGCGAAAGCGGCAGTCGCCAACAGTGGCGACTGCATGGGATCGAGAGTATCCGGACTGGTCCCCGCCTGCGCGATCGCCAACGCGTCCTCGAAGGCCGCGGTGTTGATTCCAGAGACTGCCGACCCCTGTGGGGTGGCCAGGTTCTGGATGTCGCCCATGCGCGCCTGCACGGCGGAGATCCGCGCAGTCACATCCTCGATACCCATGAGCGCCTCCCTTCGTGCAGCCGGCCATGATCCTGCCGCACTCATCGAAGATATCGGCGTGCCAACCCTGAAGTTGCGCATTCATCCGCGGGGTACCCGGTGACCTGGGTGCGCTGGACCGCCTGAATTCGACGAAGGCCTGGGACGAATGAAATAAAGGCCTCGATAATGGCCTTGACTGGGCCTGAATATAGGCCTAAAATAAGGCATGCGCACGCTCCCGATATCCAAGTTCAAGGACCAGCTCAGCGAGCTCGTCGACGCCGCCAGCCAGACGCACGAACAGGTGACGATCACGAAGAACGGGGTGCCAGCGGCCATCCTCATCGGCGCGGATGAGTGGGAGGAAATCCAGGAGACATTGTTCTGGCTGTCTCAACCAGGAATCGTGGATGATGTCGTTCAAGCGCACACCGATATCGATACTGGAGCAGGGCTGAGCGAAGACGAGATTCGCCAGCAATTCGGTGTCCCGCGAAAGTGATCTACACCGTTGTCCTGGCGCCAAGCGCACAACGCGATCTCCAGCGCACGAACCCGCGCATCGTTCCGGCGATCATCGAGTTCATCTACGGCGACTTGGCGAAGTCGCCTCATCGCGTCGGCAAGCCTCTGCGCCAGGAGCTGCTCGGCACCTTGAGCGCCCGGCGCGGCCCATACCGAATTCTCTACAGCATCGACGACGAGCGCATCACGGTCGAAGTGATCCGCATTGATCACCGATCGACTGCGTACAGGCTCCGGTAGCGACCTCAGAGGCGTTGGTTCGACAACTACTCATCAGGCATGCCCTAGTCGCGCGTGGCTGAGGCGACCTGCTCCGCGAACTCGCTCCAGGTTGGGACACTGCCTGGGACAACCTCCGATGCGATGGCGTGCAGGCTCTCAGGAGTGCCGAACTGCAAGAAGAGCTCGGCCAGCTCGGGTACGGAGCCTGCGGGCACTCGAACAGCACCTGATCCGACCATCAGCTCGCCTGCGGGCTGGACGCCGTCGAAGATCACGGGGGTGCCGAGCCGGATGGCCTCGAGCACGGGGATGCCGTAGCCCTCGATGCCGATCGACAGGAAGACACTGCTCTGATTGACGAGTTGGTGAACCTCATCGTCCGATGCGCCTTGGATCCACACCACGGGATATCCGTCGTCAATGGCCTGCGTGAGTGCTTGATTGATGGACTCGTCCGATGAGGACCTCTTGCCGATGAAGAGCAGCTCGGCATCGAGCCCCCGGTCGACGGCCGATATGAAGCCCTGCAGGATCTCCACCGGCCTCTTGCGGGCCTCGAGGGTGCCCAGCCTGGTGAAGCGAAGCCGACCGCCTGGCCGACCGGTGCCAGGCTCCAGGTGATCGCCTCCTGGGTGCGCAATGCGAATGGGCAGCGCTCGACTGCGACGCAGGCGATCCAGGATCGAGTCGCGCGCATAGTCACTGATGCAGACCACCTCATCGACGATCGCCAGGAGTCGGAAGTACTCGCTGACCCAGGCCGCATTGCCCGGCTTGAAGCGATAGTTCGCCGGCTCGGTCATCGGCAGGGTGTCGTACCCGATCATCACCGTGCGCATGCATCTGCGGAAGATCTCGAAGCGCTCCAGCACACTGGGCAGATACGAGACCTCAGGCAGCAGCCAGGTGTCATACAGGCTGACGAGATCACCGAGCTTCACGGCGGTGTAGTCGCGCAGGGCAACCCGCGACGCAATATGCGTCTCAACGATTCCGAGGACATCGTCGTCGGGTTCACGGTGCTCGAAGGCAAGGCCGATGAGCACCGCCGCCTGCTCCGGGGTGAGCAGCAGGTACTCGCCTGCACGCACAGGATTCGGGATGACGAAGTCGGCCTGGATCTCCTCGATCGGCCATTCGCGGGCCAGGTACTGCAGAACCCTTTGGATACCAGTGCCATATGGGTCTGTGATGAACTGCTCGATGTCAATGCCGACATAGGTCATCGCGGCGACCTCACTGCCTGCTGAAGCAGCACCAGCAGTTGCTCGGCATAGCGCCTCGGCGACTTCGCGTCGAGATAGTCCAGCCTCTGCTGCTCCTTCGCATCAGGATCGAGCGGATTGTTGATGCGGTACTCGATTGCCTCCGCAACCATCAGCGGACTCACATCATCTGGCAGGCGATCGACATATCCGGGAGCATCGACATCGATCGCAAGCCCTGCACTGGCGATGCTCGTCGTGCCGAAGGCCGCAAGGTCGCTCAACGGCCCACTGACACCGAGCAGCGGGCTGACACGCAACTGCACACCGATGTCCACGGCAAGGAGATAGTCGCGGAACTCCTCGTCGGTCAGGAAGCCGGTGACCTCGAACTCCTGGATGCCCGCCTCCTCGGCTCGCCTGGTGAGGGCCTTGGCGTCGGCGTCGGCCGCCGACCCCGCCAGGTGCAGGCTGATCGGATGTCCCCATTGGCTCAGCCAGGCCGCCGCCTCGACGACGACGTCGGTGAGCTTGGTTCGCAGGTCGACGTAGCCGAAGGTTCCCAGGTGGATGGTGTCGCGCGAGAAGCCCAGCCGCCGGCGGGCCTGGTCGCGCAGCTGCTCGGTGACGTGTCCTCCATGCGGAACCCGCTGATTGGCGAAGGGGAGCAGCCGGGGAGTGACCCCTGTCTCCTGCTCGATGCGCGAGGCGGCAGTAGGCGAATGCAGGATCAGCATGCGCGATTGCCGGGCGATCTCCCAGAACCCGGCATTCTGCAGCAGTCGCATATCGTCGATCTGGTCGTCCAGCGGCGGGTCAAGCGTGCGCCTGCCCTGGCCTCGAGTCATCACCTGCTCGGCGCCGCCCTTGCCGCGCATCGCCATGTAGTACTCGACCATTCGAGTGTCATGGGCGATGACCACGGCATCGACCCGGCCCAGCACTTCGATGAAGGGGACATGGAAATGCGAATTGCCTACGACGCTGACGAACACATCATGGTCATGCCCATCGGCGAGCACCTGGTCGATATTGGCATGGCGCAGTTCCTCCTCGACCTGGCCGCCTGAGGTCGAGTAGACCGTCACATCGGCAAGCTTCGCGAGCTCTCGCACTGTTGCAGCCGAGAAGTCGGCGACGCCCGACCGCTGCGGCTCCCAGGGAGTCGCGACGCCGACACTGAGCCTTCCCGGAACCGGCTGCGGTGCGGTTCGTGGCTCATTGCCTGATGCGCTGCCTTCCCCGGACGCAGCCGGACTCATGCCAATGAGCGCTGCGATCGTCGACTCCAGCTGCTCGTGACGGTGCCGCTGCAGTCTTCTACCCTGCAGTGCGGCAGTTGCCGGACGCCCGCGATGCTCCCGGATCGCCCGGGCCATCGCCTTGATATCGCCCGGCGAGGCCAGGTACGAGTCAGCCCCGATCAGCTCACGATGGGCTGGGATATCCGATGCCACAACGGGAACTCCTGCACGCAGGGCCTCGATCACCGGAAGCGAGAGGCCCTCATCGAATGACGCCACCACGACAAGTTCAGCAGAGCCGAGCAGCTCGTGCATCTCGTCATCGCTCACCCGGCCCAAAGTGAGCGCCTCGCCCGGACGCATCGCAGCAGCGATAGACCAGTGATGCACTCGCGTCCCGTGTCCAGCAAGACCGAGCACCACCACATTGCGCTCGTCACTCCCGCCAGCAGTTGCAGCACCGATTGCGGCCAGCGCACCGAAGGTGTTCTTGCGCGGCTCATCGCCGGTCATCACCACGATCGGTCCGGTGTGCCTGGGCGATCGTGGTGCAGGCACGAGCCTTCTGGCAGGCAGCACATCCTCGGGCCAGGCGACCACGGTCGAGATCTCCTTGGATCGCGACTTGCCAAGCCATGACCGCAGTTCGCGCTCGACAAGATGCGAGATGCAGATGAAATCGTCGTAGCGACGCAGTGCGTCCAGGCCAGCCGCATACTCCGCGCGAGCAGCGGCATTGCTCAGGTAGATCGTCGGGTAGTGCAAAGGGATGAAGTCGAAGACGATCGCGACCTTCATCGCACGACTGAGCAGGAGCGGTACGAGTGGCTCCGCAGCAGCGGTCATCGGTGACGGCTGCACCAGCATGCAGAAATGGGTGACCTCTCGCATGGTCACTCGCGTGACCTGCTCGCATCGACCAGCAAGCTCTTCGGGCAGGCTCTCGAGTGACGGATCGACCAGCAGCACCAGCCTGTCCTCACCTGCCGTCTCGCGTGCGCTGAGCAGCGCAGTGCGGGCGAAGCGCCCGATGCCGCGGGCACCGAAGGTCGCCGTCTGCAGGCTGCGCGCATCGAACAGCACGCGATCACCTGTGATCGGCCCGGCAGTGGCACCCTCGGCAAGCCTGAGCCGCAAGCGGAGGGCGGCCGCCAGCCGACCGATCTCGTCATTGTGGTTGTCGGTGCGCAGATCGAGCGTGGCATCGTCGTCATAGGGGCCGGCCTTGAGCCAGGCCTGCGCTGCCAATCGGTCCTGCTCGGTCATCGGCAGGCACTGGAAGCCAGCCGACGGCAGATCGGGCCTGCCCTCCGGCCGGATCCAGCCAACGATGTCCGGCGGCGGATTGTCCAGATAGGCCGCATCGGTGAGGTGCCCCTGATTGATGAGCACGTGCGCCAGATGCCGCCTGCGGACCATGGATCGATGCATCGGCCCCGGCAGGTGATTCACGGCCTGGCGCAGGCGGAATCGCACGATGCGCCCAGCCTTGGCGCCCTTGCGCGCAAGCTTCCAGGCCCGGGAGCCCTCAACCTGGGCCAGAGCAGAGCGCAGTTCGCCAATCTGCTTCTCGTACTCGACAGTCGGAACCTCATTGCCGATGTCGTGCAGCAGGAGCTCACGCTGCCAGGCACGGCGGAGATAGGCGCGATTGCCGCGGCTGCGCAGACTCGCCGTCTCGTACTGCACCCAGCCATCGGCACCCGCATCGATCTCGTTGAAGGGAGTCGCGACGGCATCCAGCAGATCTCGATGCTCACTTGCCACGTACCAGGCATTCACGCCGTCGAATGCTGCGAACAGGTAGTGCTGGCCGATGACCTGGTCCTCCCAGGCTGCATGGGATCGAATGCTCGTGCCCGGAAGAACGGCTTCGATGCAGAGCACCCAGGGCCGATGTCGAGCAAGGTCCAGGCCAGCGAGCACCTCCGCCTCGGCCCCCTCGACATCGATGGACATGAAGTGGATCTCGGTCATGCCGTGCTCGTCGACGATCTCGCTGACGCGCCGGGTCGGCACCTCGATCGTGTCGGTCTGGAATCCTCGAAGGGCAGCCTGTTCGGCCTCAGTCGGTGCCAGGGTCCCAAGTCCGGTTCCGGGGACCCGATGGAAGATCAAAGTGCCGGTGCTCGCGGCGGCCGCACACTCGACGACGGTGTCCAAGGGACGCAGGATGCGAAGTTCCCGGGCATGATCGGGGTCAGCCTCGATCAGGAGCCCGCGCCAGCCCAGGTCGTAGAGGCTGGCAGTGATGCTGAGATGACGTGGCTCATTGGCTCCCACGTCGACATACCGCAACGAGCCGACTTCAAGGCTGCGAAAGGCTCGCCACACGCGAATGTCCTCGGCATTCTGCGCATAGGAGATTCTTGGAGCGGCCACGAGGGTTGAGCGTAGGGCTTCGAGGTGGCTTAGTGCTCGTGCCAGAGGGCCTGCGGGTCATCGAGCAGCGTCCGGTCGTACTCGACCATCGCCGCAGTCATCTCCTCGAAGGTCTTGGTATGACGCCAGCCGAGCTCCCGGTAGGCGCGTGAGCTGTCACCGCACAGCAGGGTCGGGTCAGTGTGGCGATGGAATTCGGCATTGGTGCGTACGACCGACTGCCAGTCGCTGATGCCCACTGCCTGGAAGGCCAGGGCCAGGAACTCGGTCAGCTCATGGCTGGTGCCGGTTGCCAGCACATAGTCATGCGGCGTATCGACCTCCAGCATCGCTCGCATGCCGCGCACGTAGTCCGGGGCCCAGCCCCAGTCGCGTGAGACATCGAGCTTGCCCAGTTCGAGATACTCCTGCTGTCCGGCCGCGATCTTGGCCACCCCTTGGGTGATGCGTCGCGTGACGAAACCCTCTCCCCGCAGGGGCGACTCGTGGTTGTAGAGGATCGCAGCCGCCGCGAAGAGGCCTTGCTGGCGAGCGATGTCGATCAGCTCGAGGGTCTGGGCCTTGGCGATTGCATATGGCGTGATCGGGCAGCGCGGGGTTCGCTCATCCTGGGGTGAGATCTCAGTGCCCTCGAAGATCGTGCCTGATGCCGCCTGTACGAACTTGGTGGCGTGCACCGTGCCTCGGGACCGACTGGCGAGCGTCTTCATCGCAGCCAGGATCGCCTCGACCGCTCCGACGTTGATGCGATGGGTCAGCTCAGGATTCTCCGCCGCCTCGACAAGGGAGCTGATGCCGCCAAGGTTGTAGATCTCCGTGGGTGCCACATCGATGACGAGCTGCTCCAGCTGCTGCGGATTCCCGAGATCGCATTCGTGCAGCTGCGCCCGCGGTGCATACCGGATGAAGGTCTCGACACTCTGACCCGGCTTGACCAGGCCGACAACCTCGTGGCCATCGGCGATCAGCATCTGGCTCAGCAGCGTTCCATCCTGCCCTGCGATGCCGGTGATCAGTGCTTTCATGCGATTGTCTGCTGCCTTGGGTTTGTCAGCGAATGAATCTAGAACTTGCCTTCGGGTGCGCCGTCAAGTCGAGCAATGTCGGCGTCGACCATGATCGTCGCGAGCTGCGGCGGCAGCACGGTTGCCTGCCAGCCCAGGACCCGCTTGGCCTTGCTCGCATCGCCGATGAGCTCATCGACCTCGGTGGGGCGCAGGAACTTGGGATCGAACTTCACGTAATCCTCCCAGTTCAGGCCGACGTGATTGAACGCAAAGGTCAGGAAGTCGCGAATCGTGTACGCCGTGCCCGTGGCAAGGACGAAGTCATCAGGCTCATCTGCCTGCAGCATCCGCCACATGCCATCGGTGTACTCAGGCGCATAGCCCCAGTCGCGGATGGAATCCAGGTTGCCCATCCAGAGCTCGTCCATGTTGCCCTTGACGATGTTGGCCACCGCGAGGGTGATCTTGCGCGTCACGAAGGTCTCGCCACGCCTTGGGGACTCGTGATTGAACAGCTGGCCGTTGACGGCGTACATGTCATAGGCCTCGCGGTAGTTGCGGGTGATCCAGTAGCTGTAGACCTTGGCCGCACCATACGGACTGCGCGGGTAGAACGGGGTGTCCTCATTCTGCGGTGGCGGGCTGGCGCCGAACATCTCACTTGTGCTGGCCTGGTAGAAGCGGATGCTCCTGTCGTGGCTGCGGATCGCCTCGAGCAGGTTGAGGGTGCTGACTCCGGTCGCCTCAGCGGTGTACAGCGGCTCGTCGAAGCTCACCCGCACATGCGACTGCGCCGCCAGGTTGTAGACCTCATGGGGACTGATCTCGCGCACCAGTTCGTGCATGCGCGCAGCATCGGTGACATCGCCGTAGTGCAGGTGCAGGTTCTTGCCCGGGATGTGCTCGTCATGGTGGAGGTGGTCGATGCGGCCACGATTGAAGGAGCTCGAGCGGCGAACGACCCCATGGACCTCATAGCCCTTTTCGAGCAGTTGAGCAGCCATGTACGAACCGTCTTGTCCCGTCACGCCAGAAATCAGCGCGCGCTTTGCCTCCGCCAAGACAGCCTCCGACCGAATATCGGACAGGCGAGTCGCCCGTCCCTTCTATGTGTGGGGCGAGCCTACCGGCTCGACCTCGGCATCCCCGCGCAGAACCGAGGCGCAGTTCGCCTGCACGCCTAGACTCCCGCTGTGAGCGTGGCTGCAGTGGTGCCGACCTTCCGGCCTGACGCCGAGTCGCTCCTTGGCCTCGTGCAATCGCTGATCGGCGCCGGGCTGCCCCTGATCGTCACTGACGACGCCTCGCCGGCCACCTTCGACCCGGCCCTGCACGCCGTCGCCGGCCTGGGAGTCACCGTCATCCGGCATGAGCACAACGCCGGGATCGCCCGCGGGCTCAATGACGGACTCGCCTTTGCCGCGAGCACGGGCGCCCAGTGGCTGCTGACAGTCGATCAGGACACCGTGCTGCCGCCCGGCTATGTCGACTCTCTCCTGCCGTTCGCTACTCCAGGCGTAGGCGTGGTGGCGGCGGAGCACATCGCTGACACCAGCGGCCTGATCTCGTATCCGACCAAGGCCAAGGGTGGGCTCCTGGTCACCGAGGAGGTGATCCAGACCGGCTCACTGTGGTCGGTGGCCGAGATGCAGGGGGTCGGCGGATTCGACGAAACACTCGGGATCGACGCCGTGGATGCGGCCGCCTGCCTGCGCCTGCGCGAGCATCGCAAGCACGTGGTGATCGCTCCGGGCACTACCCTGGCGCACAACCTCGGTGCCGCCCGGCAGGTCCGCATCTTCGGTCACACCCTGTTGGCCACAGGGCACAGCCCGGCTCGGCGCACCACCATGGTGCGCAATCGACTGCGGCTTGCCCCCGCTGAATTCCGGCAGTCACCGGTCCATGCCTTTCGCACCCTGCGCCGGATTGCCGTGAATGTCGCCCTGGGCGTTCTGGTCGAGGATGATCGCCTGGCCAAGGCCAAGGCTGCGCTGCGAGGACTCCTGCCTCGGTCGAAGCGTTAATCTTGCGCGACTCACGAATGGGAGACATGTGAAAGGCATCATCCTGGCCGGTGGCACCGGCAGCCGGCTCTGGCCAATCACCAAGGGCGTGAGCAAGCAGTTGCTCCCTGTCTACGACAAGCCGATGGTCCACTACCCCTTGGCCACGCTCATGGGCGCCGGCCTGCGCGAAGTCCTGATCATCACTACGCCCGATGACTCCGAGAGCTTCTCGCGACTGCTCGGCGACGGCTCCGATCTGGGCATGTCGATCGAATACGCCGTGCAGCCGAGCCCCGATGGCCTGGCACAGGCATTCCTGATCGGTGCTGACTTTCTGGCCGGCGATCAGGCGGCGCTGGTCCTTGGGGACAACCTGTTCTACGGCCATGGCCTCGGCGGGAAGCTCTCTGCCTTGACCCATCAGGTCGGCGCG
>JBAYUM010000055.1:0-11372 GCA_041675125.1 Candidatus Nanopelagicales bacterium | reverse complement strand
CTCGAGGATGGCGTGCTCGTCGAGCACTACGTGACTCGTGGCTCATCTGGCTCGCTCGTCGGCAACGTCTATCTCGGTCGGGTGCAGAACGTGCTGCCCAGCATGGAGGCGGCCTTCGTCGACATCGGCCGCGGTCGCAATGCCGTGCTCTACGCAGGCGAGGTCAACTGGGATGCTGCTGGCCTCGACGGCCAGCCCAAGCGCATTGAGTTCGCCCTGAAGTCAGGCGATCCGGTGCTGGTGCAGGTCACCAAGGATCCCGTCGGGCAGAAGGGTGCCCGCCTCACGAGCCAGGTGTCGCTTCCTGGTCGCTTCCTGGTCTACGTCCCTGATGGCTCGATGACCGGCATCAGCCGCAAGCTGCCCGACACTGAGCGCTCGCGACTCAAGGGCATCCTCAAGCGCGTCATGCCCGAGGAGGCCGGCGTCATCGTGCGCACGGCCGCCGAGGGAGCCCCTGAGGCTTCCTTGGAATTGGACGTCGAGCGGTTGAAGTCGCAATGGGAGGACATCAGCGCACGCGCCAAGGGTGCGACCCCACCGACGCTGCTCTACGGCGAACCCGATCTCGCGATCAAGGTTGTTCGCGACATCTTCAATGAGGATGTCAACAAGATGGTCGTCGCCGGCGGCGACGCCTGGGCAGTGCTGCAGGAGTACGTCAGTGCCGTTGCGCCCGATCTTTCCGATCGCCTTGAGCATCATGTCGGCAACAGTGATGTCTTCGCCGAGTACCGCATCGACGAGCAGCTGGCAAAGGCGTTGGATCGCAAGGTGTGGCTGCCATCAGGCGGCTCCCTGGTCATCGACCGCACTGAGGCCATGACCGTCGTCGACGTCAACACTGGCAAGTTCACCGGCCAGGGTGGCAACCTCGAGCAGACCGTGACCAGCAACAACCTGGAAGCAGCCGAGGAGATCGTGCGTCAACTGCGACTGCGCGATATCGGCGGCATCATCGTCGTCGACTTCATCGACATGGTGCTCGAGAGCAATCGCGATCTCGTGCTGCGTCGCCTCGTCGAGTGCCTTGGCCGCGATCGCACCAAGCATCAGGTGGCTGAGGTCACCAGCCTGGGCCTGGTGCAGATGACCCGCAAGCGCATCGGCTCAGGGCTGATCGAGTCGTTCTCGACCACCTGCGAGACCTGCAATGGTCGAGGCATCAAGGTCAACCTGCACGAGCATGATCACCTCGAGTCGCCGAAGCATCGTCGTCCCGCCAATGCTGTCGATCCCGCTGATGTTGCGGCTCGGGCATTGGTGAATCACGATGAGGAGGCCATCGAGGTTCAGGAGGTCCTCGAGATCGCCGAAGTCATTGAAGCTCTCAACGAGGCCGAGTCCGTGCTCGACGTCGAGGATGCCTTCGACGAGGCTGCGTCGGTCCTTGAGGCCGAGGATGCCGAATCGGTGATTGCAGAGATCTCCGAGGGTGGAGCCCTCGGCGGCTACTCAGGCGAGTAGTCGCCGCGATTCCCGCCTGGCGACTCCTCTGCTCCCACAGGGCATCTGGGTCGAGAACTTGAACTGCGGGCTCAACTCGTCGCCCCTCCGTCGACGTACAGGGTCTGGCCGGTGGTGTAGTCGGCGCCATCGGAGCAGAAGTAGGCCATCGCCTCGTACTGCTCCCGACTGGTGCCGAATCTCTTGATGGGGTTGCTGCCAGTGATGTCATCCGCATTGGCGAGCTGGCTGCTCGCAGCCTCGAATGCGCTGATACCAGGGGCAATGCAGTTGACGGTGATGCCGAAATCGCCGACCTCGCGCGCCATGCCACGAGTCATGTGCTCGACGGTGGCCTTGGTCAACCCGTAGGAGTTGCCGCCGCTCTTGGCTGCCATCGAGGACACATTCACCACCCGGCCCCACGCATTGGCCTTCATGGCTGGAATCGCCGCTCGGGCTGCGCGCAGGGTCCCGGTGACATTCACTGCCCAGGCGATGTCCCAGACATCGTCGGGGCAGTCGAGCAATCCGGCTTCGGCAAGCCCTCGCCACAGCCCGGCATTGTTGATCAAGATGTCGAGTCGTCCGAATTCCTTGACCGTGGCGCTGACGAGGGCGTTGACGGACTCCTGTGACGTGACATCGCACTCGATGCCGATGCACTTGGGTCCGATGGCGGAGGCCTCCTGCGCAGCGCCTGCTGTGTCCTTCACATCCGCGACGACGACATGAGCTCCGTCCATTGCGAAGTAGCGCGCATAGTCGCGCCCGAGTCCGCGCGCAGCGCCAGTGACGATGACGACCTTGCCAGCCAGGCGATCAAGAAGTTCCATGGTCGCAGTATTCGTCGGATCCTCGGTCCTGGGGCGCAAATCGATGGCATTGCGCGAGGAAGTCGTGGTCGCCGTGTCTCCTGCGTCACTGAGGATCACCCTTGTGCCGAGTGCCGCTGGGTCGGACAATCCGTCTCACACGAGACCAGATATGCAAGGGGACAGGCAATGAGCGAGCCAGAGCTGTTGATCGCGGACGATGGGCCGGTTCGCAGCCTCACCCTCAATCGACCGCAGCGCCTCAATGCGTTCACCGCCGAGGCGTACTTCGGACTCGCCGAGGCGCTCGAAGCCGCTGCCGCCGAGGATGGCGTTCAGCTCGTCCTGCTGTCCGGTTCAGGTCGTGCCTATTGCGCCGGCGTCGATCTGTATGCCCTCGGCGAGGCCGATGGCGATGAGTTCAGCCGGGGCATCAAGGCCGTGGTCCTTGCTCTTGCCACCTTTCCCAAGCCGATCGTGGCAGCAGTCCACGGCGCGATCGTGGGCTTCGGGGCAACCATGCTGCTGCATGTCGACATCGTGATCACCGCTGACGATGCGCGGTGGCGCTTTCCATTCAGCGAGCTCGGCACGGCCCCGGAGGCCGGCAGCTCCTTCATGCTGCAGAAGATCGTGGGGGAGCGTCGGGCGGCAGAGCTGCTGCTGACCTCCAGGTGGATCAGTGGCGTCGAGGCGGCCCGGATCGGCCTGGCAACCGAGTCGGTGCCTGCCGAGCAGCTCCGGGATCGAGCCCATGAGATCCTTGATCAGCTCGCGGCCCTCAAGGCTCCGGCCAACAGGGGAGCCAAGGTCCTGCTGCGCAGGGGCTGGGCCCAGGAGATCTCGGATGCGGTCGACCGGGAGACGCTGGTTGCCGGCCAGATCAGCCAGGAGCTAGGGGGCCAGGGCCTGGCCCGACCCCCGAAACAGGGCCCAGTTTGACCCATTGCAGGCACTTCCGTACGCTTAGGCACCGGACATTCTTCGTCCGCGTGCGTTCCATGTTCGGAATGCGCAGAATTACGAGGTAGGAGTACGTGGTGTACGCGATTGTGCGCGCTGGCGGCCGTCAGGAAAAGGTCGCAGTTGGCGACGTTGTAGTGCTGGACCGGGTTGCCGGTGCTCCAGGCACGTCCGTTGCCCTGCCTTGCCTCCTCATCGTCGATGGCACCACGGTGACCACCGACACCGCAGCACTTGCCAAGGTGAAGGTCTCGGCCGAGATCATCGAGCACAAGCGCGGACCCAAGATCGACATCCTCAAGTACAAGAACAAGACCGGCTACCGCCGCCGCCAGGGCCACCGTCAGGAGCTCACCGCGGTCAAGGTCACCGACATCTCGACTGGGAAGTGAACTGATGGCACATAAGAAAGGTGCATCCAGCACCCGCAACGGTCGTGACTCCAACTCACAGCGCCTCGGCGTCAAGCGCTTCGGCGGCCAAGAGGTCAACGCAGGCGAGATCATCGTCCGCCAGCGCGGCACCCACTTCCACCCGGGCGACAACGTCGGTCGCGGCAAGGACGACACCCTGTTCGCGCTCTCGGCCGGCAAGGTGGAGTTCGGTTCACATCGCGGTCGCCGCGTGGTGAACATCCTCGCTGAGTAGCTCTGCGCAGCAGCGACATCAACCTGAAACGAGGCGAGCTACGGCTCGCCTCGTTTGTCTTTGGCCCCCATGGCCACGTACGTAAGGATCAGCTATGACCACCTTCGTCGATCGCGTGCAGCTGTACGCGCAGGCGGGCGATGGTGGCAATGGCTGCGCATCGGTGCTGCGCGAGAAGTTCAAGCCGCTCGGTGGGCCTGACGGCGGCAACGGCGGCAAGGGCGGCGACATCATCCTCGAGGTCGACCCGCAGGTCACCACGCTCCTTGAGTTCCATCACCGCCCGCATCAGAAGGCCTTGAGCGGTCGTCCTGGCCATGGCAACAACCGCCACGGTGCTCAAGGCCATTCGATCGTCCTGAAGGTTCCCTCCGGCACGGTCGTCACCACCAAGAGTGGCGTCGTCCTCACCGACCTCGTCGGCGCCGGCATGAGCTATGTGCTGGCCCAGGGCGGGCGCGGCGGGCTCGGCAATGCCGCCCTGGCAAGTCCTCGTCGCAAGGCTCCTGGCTTCGCGCTGCTGGGCGAGCCCGGTGAATACCGCGAGGTGGTTCTCGAGCTCAAGACCGTCGCCGATGTCGCGCTCGTGGGCTTCCCGAGCGCTGGCAAGTCGAGCCTCATCGCCGCCCTGAGCGCTGCCCGGCCCAAGATCGCCGACTATCCCTTCACCACCTTGGTTCCCAATCTCGGTGTCGTCACTGCAGGAGACACGGTCTTCACCGTTGCCGATGTGCCCGGGCTCATCCCCGGAGCCAGCCAGGGCAAGGGCCTTGGCCTTGAGTTCCTGCGCCATGTCGAGCGCTGCAGCGTGCTCGTGCATGTGCTCGACACCGCGACGATGGAGCCGGGTCGCGATCCGCTCGACGATCTCGATGCGATCGAGAACGAGCTCGCGCTCTATGGCGGGCTTGCTGATCGACCGCGCATCGTGGCGATGAACAAGATCGACATCCCCGACGGTCGCACCATGGCCGAGCTCATCCGTCCGGCCCTGATCGGACGTGGCTATCAGGTGCTGGAGGTCTCGGCGGCAACGCACGAGGGCCTGCGCGCGCTCACCTTCGCCATGGCAACACTCGTGGCCAAGGCGCGGGCCGCTGTCGTGCACGAGATCGTGCCACGCGTGGTCATCACGCCGCGTGCGGTCAATGAGACCCCCTACACGGTCACGCGCGAGGAGGATGGCTTCCGCGTGCGCGGTGAGCGTCCAGAGCGCTGGGTCCGCCAGACCGACTTCAGCAATGACGAAGCGGTGGGCTATCTCGGCGATCGCCTTGCGCGACTTGGCGTCGAGGAGGAGCTGATCGCCCAGGGCGCTAAGCCAGGTGTCGCAGTGATGATCGGCGACGAGGAGAACGCGGTGGTCTTCGACTGGCATCCGTCGATCCAGGCCAACACCCGTTCCGAGGCCTCGCCACGCGGCACCGACGTGCGCGTGTTCCTCGGTGAACGACAGAGCAATGAGGACAATGGGGTCTATGACGACTGAGGTGCGAAGCGCGATTGCTGACGCAACGCGCATTGTCGTCAAGGTGGGCTCATCATCGCTGACGCGTCGCGGTGGCGGTCTCAATGACGATGCGATCACCAGGCTGGTTGCGCAGCTCGCCGCGCGTCGTGCCCGCGGCCATCAGGTCGTGCTCGTCTCCAGCGGATCGATCGCCACTGGCTTCCCCGTTCTCGGCCTGACCCATCGCCCGCGCGATCTGGCAACCCAGCAGGCCTCGGCAAGTGTCGGCCAGGGCATGCTGATCGCCCGTTACAGCAGTGCCTTCGCCGAGCACGGACTCACCGTCGGCCAGGTGCTGCTGACTTCGGACGACGTCACTCGTCGCGCGCACTACCGCAATGCGCAGCGAACCCTGTTCCGCCTGCTCGAGCTCGGGGTCGTGCCCATCGTCAATGAGAACGACACCGTTGCCACTGATGAGATCCGAGTGGGCGACAACGATCGGCTTGCTGCCCTGGTCGCACATGTGGTGCAGGCCGAGGCGTTGATCCTGCTCTCCGACGTCGACGGCCTGTACGACGGTCCGCCATCCCGCGGGGGTGCAAAGCTCATCACCTCGGTGAAGTCCGAGGCCGATCTCGCCGATCTGCACATCGGTGGCACCGGAGATGCGGGCGTAGGCCTTGGCGGGATGACCTCGAAGGTCGATGCGGCCCGCATCGCCACATCGGCTGGCATTCCGGTGCTCCTGACATCGGCGGCGAATGCCGAGGGCGCCCTCGGCAGGGCCAAGGTCGGCACCGCATTCGCTCCCACGGGTGCACGCACCTCATCTCGCCTGCTGTGGCTTGCGCATGCCACCACGGGCACTGGGCGCCTGCACCTTGATGCTGGCGCTGCGCATGCCATCACCCGACGGGGCTCATCGCTCCTGCCCGCCGGCATCACCTCGGTCGAGGGCACCTTCACCGCTGGTGATCCGGTCGATCTCGTCGACGACACCGGGCGAGCAGTGGCGCGCGGCCTCGTCAACTTCGACTCCGCCGAACTGCCTGGCCTGCTCGGACGCTCGACCAAGGAGCTGGCCAAGGAGCTGGGCCCGGCCTATGAGCGCGAGGTCGTGCATCGCGATGACCTTGTTCTTCTTCGACGCTGAAGGCCCTCGTTAGGCTTGACCGTATGACTGACGAACGCGCACAGGTGCTGGAGGTTGCCCGTCGTGGCCGCGAGGCCGCCAAGCAGATCCGGCAGCTCACGCGCAATGAGAAGGATGCCGCTCTCTTCGCCATTGCCGATGCCCTTGATGCGAACTGCGCGCAGATCGTGCACGCCAACGACTCCGATGTCGCGCGGGCTCGTGAGGCCGGGACCGCAGCCGGGCTCATCGATCGCCTCACCCTGAACACCGAGCGCGTCGCAGCGATTGCCGAGGCCTTGCGCGAGGTCGCGGCTCTTCCTGACCCGGTCGGTGAAGTGGTCCGCGGCTACACCCTGCCCAATGGCCTGCAGATCCGGCAGGTGCGCGTGCCGATGGGCGTGGTCGGGATGATCTACGAAGCGCGACCGAATGTGACCGTCGACGCTGCCGGCCTGTGCCTGAAGAGCGGCAATGTCGCACTGCTGCGCGGATCATCGTCAGCCGCAGCGACGAACGCGGCCCTGGTGGAGATCATGCGAGAAGCCATTGCGGCACGAGGCATTTCGGCCGATGCGATCCAACTGGTGCCCGGCATGACGCACGACTCGACCCATCACCTGATGACCGCTCGCGGCCTGGTCGATGTGCTGGTCCCGCGCGGCGGTGCAGCGCTGATCCAGAACGTCGTCGAGAACTCGACCGTGCCGGTCATCGAGACAGGCGTGGGCAATTGCCATGTCTATGTCGACAAGGACGCCGATTTTGCCAAGGCCGTGCAGATCGTGATCAACAGCAAGGTGCAACGGCCCAGCGTGTGCAATGCGGCCGAGACGCTGCTCGTGCACAAGGACATCGCCGACGCCTTCCTGCCCCTTGTCGCAGCCGCGCTGCACGACTGCGGGGTCACCCTGCATGCCGATGAGCGGGCCACCGCCCTCACCGCGCCTACCGGCATCCCGGTCGAGCCGGTCACCGATGAGGACTGGGCGATCGAGTACATGTCCCTCGACCTGGCAACCGGGGTCGTCGATTCGGTCGATGAGGCGATCGCCCATATCCAGCGCTGGTCGACCGGGCACACCGAGGCGATCGTCACCGACAGCCAGTCGGCTGCCGCGGCCTTCATCGCGGGTGTCGACTCGGCTGCGGTCATGGTCAACGCCTCGACCCGCTTCACCGATGGCGGGGAGTTCGGATTCGGGGCCGAAATCGGCATTTCCACCCAGAAACTGCACGCCCGGGGGCCCATGGGCCTGGCCGAGCTGACCACGACGACCTACATCGTTACCGGGGATGGTCACGTTCGCGGCTAGCGGGTCGCTAAAGTGTCCCGGTAGCCATCCACGAAGGGATCAGTCATGGGTTTGATCAACACGGCAGTCGTGCTCGCCGGCGAGGCGCCGTTGGATAACCCGGCAGTGTCCTCCTGGTACTTCGGACTCTTCACCTTCGCAGCTCTTGGCGCCCTGCTGGTCGTCGTCATGATGCTCAAGGTCGGCCGCTAGGTCTCGTGAGTAGTCGGCGCCTTGGCGTCTTCGGCGGCACATTCGACCCCGTCCACTCGGGTCATCTCGTCGCAGCCGTCTCGGTGCGCAATGCACTCGAGCTCGACGAGGTGATCTTCGTCCCCACCGGTCATTCGTGGCACAAGATCCCTGGTCCCCAGGCCCCGGCGATGGATCGCCTGGCGATGGTGAATCTCGCTGTTGCCGACTACGAGGGCTTCACCAGCTCCACGGTCGACATCGATCGTCCTGGCCCGACCTACACCGTCGACACGCTGACCGACCTGCAGGCGCAATGGCACCTCGACACTCCTGAGGATGATGCCTCGTGGTTCTTCATCACCGGCGCTGATGCGCTTGCCGATGTGCACAACTGGAAGGACCCGGAGGGCATCATCTCCCGGGCTCAGCTCGTCGGGGTCAGCAGGCCAGGACATGTGATCGCCACGGCACCGCTGCTCGTCGGGCACTCCACGGTCGTCGAGGTGGCAACGCCCGACATCGCGTCGACGCAGATTCGTGAGCGGGTGCATGCCGGGCTCTCCATCGAGGGACTCGTGCCCATCGTGGTCGCCGACTACATCGCCGAGCATGGCCTGTACCGCGATCACCTCGTGAGCGCCTGATGGAGCAGCAGTCGCATAAGCAGCGCTGGCTCGTACTTGCGATCGTGGTGATCGTGGTGCTCATCGGGGCTGCGGTGTCGAACATGCTGACCGGCGGCGGCACTCCCGCAGGTCGCCCCACGGCAACGCCATCGCCATCGCAGACCGGGTCGCAGGAAAAGCCTGCGCCCAAGTCGCAGCGCACGCTGCTGTTCCAGGTACGCGATGACGATCGGCGCATCGTCTACTCGTCGCTGCTGGCGACCAGCTACGGCGCTGTGAACGGCGCGCACATGTCCATTCCATCCAACTTGCTCGTGCCCATTCCCACCTGGACGCCCATGCGACTCACGGGTGATGCGAACGACACCCTGCAGAGCCAGCATGCCGTCGAGCAATTGCTCGGAGTCGATGTCGACATCTCCCTGGTGCTGGATCGCCTGGCATTGGCGGGCTTCTATGACGCGACCCTCGAACCGGCCTTGGCTGCCAAGGCCAAGGCATCACCCGATATCGACCAATGGGTCACCAAGGCCCTGGCAACCCTGCCCGCTCAATCGGAGGACGCCGGCCAGCTGCTGCTGAGCCTTGGCCATATGGCCCGTTCGAGCGCCTCGAATGCCGATCTTGTCGATCTGCTCCTGGACATTCGCAAGGACGCCCGAGCCAAGAAGCTGGATGCGGTGACCTTGCCGGTCCAGCCGGTGCGGGCAGGTCTTGCATCATCAGTCCTGCGAGCACCCACCGATGCACTGATGAAGGCCCACTACGCGCGGACCCTGCTCACTGCGGGCCAGGCAGCGACCCCGCGCGTGGTGCTCGTGCCAGCAGGAGCCTCGGCAACCCAGCTGGCGCAGGCCACCCAGGCCTTGATCGATGCCGGCATGACCGTGATCCCGGGCACTCCCGGCCAGCAGGTCTCCTCATCGCAGGTCAGTGTTCCCATCTCGGCGGTAGCCCTGGGCATCGGTCGCAAGGTCGCGACGACCCTGGGCTTCCTGTTCGAGGAGGTCAGGCAGATCAAGGGCAATGTCGTCGATGCGCAGGTCATGCTCGGACCCGACTACTCACCACTGTGAGAGGCTTGGACCTTGCAACTCACTTCCCGAGAGGAACATCTTGAGCGCGACTGAAGAAGCCAAGCATCTGGCGATAGAGGCGGCACTGGCTGCCTCGGACAAGCTGGCTCAGGACATCGTCGCCATCGACGTCAGTGAGCACCTGGTCATCACCGATGTCTTCGTGCTCGCATCTGCCGCCAATGAGCCGCAGGTCAAGGCCATCGTCGATGCTGTGCAGGAGCGGCTGCTCAAGCTGGGCGCCAAGCCGCTGCGCCGCGAGGGGGAGCAGCAGGCCCGCTGGGTGCTGCTGGACTACGGCGACATCGTCGTGCACGTGCAGCTCGCCGAGGAGCGCATTCACTACGCCATCGAGCGCCTGTGGAAGGACTGCCCCTTCATCGAGCTTCCCGCCGAGGTGAACCGTCCTCGACAGATCGCCGGAGTCGCTGAGTGAGCAACCCGCGTCGGGTGGTGTTCTGGAGGCACGGCAGGACTGACTGGAACGCTGCTGGCCGCTTTCAGGGCCAGTCCGACTCCAATCTCGACGAGGTCGGCATCGCCCAGGCCGCGGCCGCGGCTGTCGAACTGGCAAAGCTGCGGCCCACGGCCATCGTCTCCTCCGACCTCAGGCGCGCCCACAACACCGCGCTGCCGCTGGCGCAGGCCCTCGACCTCGAGGTCGTCCTGGACGCAGGGCTGCGCGAGACCTTCGTCGGGGTGTGGGAGGGCATGCACCGCTCGGACATCGAGCGCGAGCACACCGAGGACCTCCAGCAGTGGATCGGCGGCATGAACATCCGGCCCGGACTGCATGGTGAGACGCGCACCGAGGTGGCCGAACGAGTACGCCAGGCCGTGGATCGAGGGCTCGACATGATCGGTCCCGGTGAGACCCTGGTCTGCGTCACGCATGGTGCCTCGGCGATGTCAGGCATCGCCTCGCTGCTCGATCTGCCCCTTGAGCACTGGCCCATCTTCTGGGTGATGCCGAACTGCTCGTGGTCGATCGTCGTCGAGGCCCAGCCCTTCGTGCAGGCCGCCTGGCGGCTGGAGGCGTACAACACCAGGGCACCGGGACTCTGAGGCCAGGGGTCGAGCAGACCGGGGTCAACTGACCGGTATGCTTCTACCTCCCGTGCTGACTCAGGTCGGTGCATACGGGGCTGTGGCGCAGCTGGTAGCGCACCTGCATGGCATGCAGGGGGTCAGGGGTTCGAGTCCCCTCAGCTCCACCATGTGATGAGTCGGGACATGTGTCACGAACGAGGGCCCGGCCATCTGCCGGGCCCTCGTTTTGGTTGCGCCAGTAGGTCTTGTCAGGGTCGACGGTGTGTTCGCCAGCGATAGCCAATATCGAATTTCCTATGGGACATGCGTTCTGATGCCTAATGACTCGCGAGACCCACAGTCTGATGCGTTAATGGATCGAGTGATTTGATGGGCGATTTCCTGAATCGACTGAGCGGTTGCGGCAAGGCCATGCGCAGGCCAATTCTGCACCTGCTTGCGAGCAACTTTGATCGAATGCAGCCCGTAATTGTCCGCCCCATTGCTGATGGCGACAGATCTCGCGTTGCGCAGCTTATGAACGAGTCGGACCTCGATCTGTCATGGCAGGCATTTGAAGTAGAACGACCTCCGGATCTCTGCCCGATATTTGTTGCGGAGTATGAAGGGCAGATTGCAGGATTCATCGGAGGTCGATTTGATAGTGAGTACCACGAGCGCCTAGGTATAGTTG
>JBAYUM010000054.1:0-11381 GCA_041675125.1 Candidatus Nanopelagicales bacterium | reverse complement strand
AGTGCGCCCGGCAAGATTCGAACTTGCAACCTCTTGATCCGTAGTCAAGTGCTCTATCCGTTGAGCTACGGGCGCAGTTCATAAGAACGAGGGGTGAGTCTAGCGGGTCGCAGACGGTGCCCGTACCCGAGGCGGATCATGGCCTCGAAAATCGGCGAGACCCCGCGCATCCGAGCCCGGAAAGCCGAAGGGCCCCGATCGCAATCGAGGCCCTTCATGGCGGAGGCGGGGGGATTTGAACCCCCGATGGGCGTTAAGACCCAAACCGCATTAGCAGTGCGGCGCCATAGACCGGACTAGGCGACGCCTCCAGCACTTCCAAGGCGATGCCTTGCAAGCCGGGAAATCTTATCGGGCAGACTTCACTGCTGTGACCACCACATTGGCGATTGACTGCGGGGGCGGTGGAATCAAGGGCTGCGTCCTCGACGAGGCCGGCACCATGCGCGCCCAGCCAGTGCGGGTGCCCACGCCCTATCCCCTGTCGCCGGACCTGTTCGTGCAGACCCTGGCGGCACTGGCTGCTCAGCTCCCGGCCGCTGATCGCGCCACCGTGGGCCTTCCGGGGATGATCCGCCATGGCGTGGTGATCAAGACCCCGCACTACGTCACCAAGTCAGGGCCGCGAAGCCGGGTGCTGCCTGAGCTCGTTGCGCTCTGGGAGGGCTTCGATGCCCGTACCTCACTTGCAGCTGCCCTCGGCATGCCGGTGAAGGTCCTCAACGATGCCGAGGTGCACGCCGCTGGGGTGATCACGGGTCAGGGGCTCGAGGTGGTGCTCACCCTCGGTACGGGCCTTGGCTGCGCGGTGTTCGACGGCGGGCACCTGGCACCGCATATCGAGCTCTCACGCGTGCCGGTCAAGCCCGATGTCGTCTACGACAACTACATCGGCGAGCCGGAGCGGCGCCGACTCGGCGATGCACTGTGGTCGCGACGCGTGGTGCGACTCGTCGACTCCCTGCGTCCGGTGTTCCTCTGGGATCGCCTGTATGTGGGCGGTGGCAATTCGCGGCACCTCACACCATCCTCGGTGGCCCGGCTCGGCGATGACACGGTGATCGTGCCCAATGGCGCAGCCCTGATCGGCGGTTCCCGAATCTGGCTGCTCGAATCGCGTTAATCTCGCTGCTCCAGCGGCTCTTGAGTTATGCCCCACCTCGGCCGCACCTGCGAAGGGATCCCGATCATGAGTGCAACCAGGCTCGATGGCCGTCGAATCATCATCACCGGTGGAGCGAGCGGAATGGGCGAGGGGCTGGTCCGAGCCTTCCCTGCACTCGGCGCCCAAGTGGTGGCCATGGACCTCAACCAGGATGCGGGCGATGCCATCGCCGCGGCTGTCGGAGTCGAGTTCGTCGCTGTCGATGTGTCGAGCAAGGACTCAGTCGATCAGGCCTTCGCCTCCGCAGTGCAGCACCTGGGTGGGCTCGACGTCTTGATTCACGCGGCCGGCATCGCCCCCTCATCCTCGGCCGAGAGCAACACCGTCGAACTGTGGAACCGGGTCATGGGCGTCAATGCGCTCGGCACCATGCTCGCCAATCAGGCGGCCTTCACTCATATGGCACAGAGCGGTGGGCAGATCCTGAACTTCGGATCGGCCGCGGGCATCATCGGACAGCCGAACAAGTCGGTCTATTCAGCGAGCAAGGGTGCCGTCACGGCCTGGAGCCGGACTGCGGCAAAGGAATGGGCCTCGCGCAATATCACCGTCAATGTGATCGCACCGGCAATCTGGACGCCGATGTATGACAAGACTCGCTCGGAGATGTCACCCGAGCAGCTCGCAGCGCACGACGCCATGATGATGACTGCCGTGCCGATCGGGGGCAGGCTCGGTGACATCGAGAAGGATTTCGTTCCCGTGCTGGCGTTCTATGCATCCGAGGGTGCACGCTTCATGACCGGCCAGGTCATCTCGATCGACGGCGGCACGCTGATGGTCCGCTAGCGCCGTTTCGCTCAGAGCGCACGCGGTGTTTGCCCGGCTTCGCAGTGGCTAGGGTTGAACAACCCCACATCTCCTTCCGAAGGAATTCGTCATGGACGTCAAGGCCTACGCAGCACCAGCAGCCAATGCCCCCCTCGAGCCATTCACCGTCAGCCGTCGAGATCTCGGGCCGGACGACATCCTCATCGACATCAAGTTCGCTGGCATCTGCCACTCCGACATCCACCAGGGCCGCGATGAATGGGGCCATGGGATCTTCCCGATGGTCCCTGGCCACGAGATCGCCGGTGTCGTGTCGGCAGTGGGCCCCAACGTGACCAAGTTCAAGGTCGGCGACCACGCCGGCGTCGGCTGCTTCGTCGACTCCTGCCGCAAGTGCGAGAACTGCCTGGCAGGCCATGACCACTACTGCCTCGGTCACAGCGTCGCCACCTACAACGGCATGGAGAAGGACATGGTCTCGCCGACTTACGGCGGCTATTCCACGCACATCGTCATGGACGAGAACTACGCCCTGCACATCCCCAAGAGCCTGAGCCTGGCTGAGGCAGCACCGCTGCTGTGCGCGGGAATCACGACCTACTCGCCGCTGCGCCACTGGAACGTCGGCCCGGGCAAGCGCGTAGGCATCGTCGGGCTCGGCGGCCTCGGGCACATGGGAGTGAAGTTGGCCAAGGCCATGGGCGCCGAAGTGACCCTGATCAGCCACTCGCCCAGCAAGGAGGCGGATGCCCTTCGCCTCGGCGCAGACCACTTCCTGCTGTCGACCGACAAGGAGGCCTGGAAGGCTGCGCGCTACTCCATGGACTTCGTGCTCAACACCGTGTCGGTGAACATCAACGTCGATCGATACCTTGGCCTGCTGAGACTGTTCGGCACGATGTGCATGGTCGGCATGCCCACCGATCCGCTGACCGTTCACACAGGTTCACTGGCCGGCAGCCAGAAGAGCCTTGCCGGTTCGGGCATCGGCAGCATTCGCGAGACGCAGGAGATGCTCGACTTCTGCGGTGAGCACAGCCTGGGGTCGGATATCGAGATCATCACCATCGACCAGGTCAACGAGGCCTGGGACCGCGTGGTGGCAAGCGATGTTCGCTACCGCTTCGTGATCGACATCGAGTCGCTCAACGGCTGAGCACGCGCAACACCCAGCGCTGCAGCCGCCGGTTGCGGATCGTCAGCGATCGCGCAGCCGGCGCACTTGCAGCAGGCGAAGCCGGTTATGCCGCAGCACGATGAGGAACAGCCCGTTGATCGAGCCGACAGCCAACAGGAATGCCGACGCCAGCCACCACGGGTTGAACAGGAACAGCGGCAGGACCGTGAGGCAGGACAGCAGGTGCACCCACTCGGCCCGCCGCACCTCGACCAGATAGTGATCCAGGCTCGTCACGTCAGTGCCCGGCAGTTCGCTCTTGGTCAAGCCGCCGAAGACATGCCCCAATTCAGGCAGTCGCGCCGCCAAGGTGATCACGCGCAGGCGTCGATAGTGATGGGCCCTCTCCCATGGCCGAACGCTGAGGGGGAAGCGATCCGAGCTGAGCCAGGTGGCCGGCCAGCGAGGGGCCCCGGCCCCGACTGCCACTGAAAGAGTCACGATCACTGCGATGTCGATGGCGATGAGCCACGCAATGTCGCTCATCGCCATCTCCGTCCCACAGCGGCGAGGGAGGGATTTGAACCCCCGGTGAGTTTCCCCACGGGCGCTTTCAAGGCGCCTGCAATCGGCCGCTCTGCCACCTCGCCATGCACTCGCAAGGAATGCGGGAGAAGGCTACCTGCGAGTTAGCGGGCAGCGGCTGCGGGGCCCGGCAGGTCACCAGCGGGCACGAGTTCGCGAACGGTCACATAGGCATTGGAAACAGCCAGCAGCGTCCATTTGCGATCGTCGTCGGTGGTCGCGATGTACGACGGCAGGATCAGCAGACTGCCATCGGGCTGCCAGAACTGCGCGAGGCCGAGTTCGGCCCTGGTGACCAAGAGCACCTGCTGCCCGGCCACGAGCGCGGGACGGCCCTTGACGGTTGGTACCGGACCTGGCACCGCAAGGTCAGGGGCACTGTCTGACCCGGTCCACGCTGTCGGGCCAGCGAACTCCCAACCCGGCCTGAGCGCCCGGTTCAACGCATCCGTCGCACCGATCACGGGATATCCGGGAACCGGGACCAATGAGCCGGCGAATCCATCAGCCCAGACGACCTCGCCATCAGGCGCTACAACCACGGTCCAGCCAAGTTCGGTGCGCAGTCCCTTGAGCACCAGCCAGGCGCGCACCACGATGCGGTTCTGGTCAGAGGAGACCTGCCATTCGAGTTCATCGACCGGCACGCCCAGTGGGGAGAGCAGGGTCCTGGCGATCCGCGTGGCCTGGTCCTCGTCGATGGGCTTGCCCGGTATCAGGAGCGCATGGCTGTACTGCCAGCGCACGAGCGGGTCGCCGAAGACCGTGACCTGCGGATCGGCTGGCTTCGCGCCTCCGACAGAGAAGGCACCGTTGTCTGCGGCAACCGGACTTCCGAGCACGCCGAACTGCTGTGCCACCGCTGCAGCGAACTGCTCGGGCTCAAGCCTGCCCGGCGTGACGCGGTAGCCCATCGCGACCGACTTGGCATTGGGCAGATCCTTGGCAGCCTGGAAGGTGCTGGAGCGAACATCGCCCTGACGGATTGCCGAGACATCGGGGGACAGGGCCGTGGGTATCAGGGCCGTGGTCGATGCCGAGGGCGTGGGCGACGGCGTGACCGCACCGCCGACGGGGATCGACTCTGGCTGCCCTGCGGTGGACAGGCCGCTGATGATCAAGGCCCCCGCGAGGAGCAGCAGGAATCCACCGACGACAGCCAGCACCCAGCGCACTCCCGAGGTCATCCTCAGAGTGGGTACGCGCATAGTGGCCCTTTCGTCGTCCTGAGCTCACGTTAGCGTGCAGCCCATGCGCCTGCACCGGACCGTTTCAAGTGACCTTCCCCTGCTCGTGGTCGCCCTCGAGGAGGAGTCCGCACATCTGCACATCACCGAGCTGCCCGTGCTGGTCACCGGAGTGGGCAAGGTGAATGCAGCGGTAGCGGTGGCAACGATCCTCGGCCAGTTCTCGCCGCGCGAAGTCGTCAACCTCGGCACTGCGGGAGCCCTGCATGACGATCTCGTCGGCACTCACGTCATCAGCACCGTCACGCAGCACGACCTCGACGACGAGTCGATCTTCGACCTGGTGGGCATGCACTTCGGTGAGCCGATCAACCTCGGAGGGGCAGGACTCACACTCACCACGGGCGATGCCTTCGTCTCCGATGAGAGGACCCGCGCGGCACTTGCGACCAGCGCGCACCTCGTCGACATGGAGGGCTACGCAGTCGCCCGAGCAGCTCAGGCTGCGAACATCCCGGTTCGTCTGGTGAAGAGGGTCAGCGACACTGCGGACGAGGCTGCAGGAGGCGCCTGGAAGGCATCCGTTGATGACTGTGCCGAGCACCTTGGCGCCTGGGTGCGCGAATTCCTGCTGTGACTACTCAGCCGCCTCGATCGGCACCAGGGCAGGACCATTGGGCGCAGAACGCCGGTAGAGCAGGAAGCCGATCAGTGTCAGTACCAGTGAGATGATCACGACCGTGGTGACGATCTGCTCGACGGAATCGTGGAACCACAGGGACACCGTGACGACCAGTGCGACCAGACCAACCCACACCAGCACCACCGCGCGTCGATCCTGAGCAGCAAGTCGACCGTAGAGCAGCACTTGGACAAGTGCGAACGCTGAGCCCTCGAGTGCGAACCGCCAGGCATTGGTGCCGAGGCCAAGATCGATGTACTGGGCTCCACCAAGCACGCGAACCACGAGACTCCCGAACGCCCAGCTGAACAGCGTGATGGCAAGGCCCATGAGCGCGGTGAGTCCAGTGGCAATGACGACCGCCCTGCGGTTGTCGCCGGACGTCATCTTCGGGAACAGCACGATGACGATGGCATTGGGCAGGAAGAAGGCGATCTTCGCCAGCAGGACGCCCACTGAGTACTCGCCCGAATCGGATTCCGAGAGGAACACTCGAGCAAGCAGCACATCGACGTTGGTCAAGGTGAAGAGCACGACCAGCGCGTGCGCCACGTGGCCGAACTCCGGATAGGTGCCACCAGCGATCGACGACGACCAGGCTCCCGGACAGATGATGCGGTAACTGATGAAGGCACCGATCGCACAGCCGATCACGAGTCCTACGGCTGCAGCCTCGATGGATTGGAATGCGAGGAGGAACCCGATGCCGACGACGGCTCGGCCAACGCCATTGGCGACAAAGCCCGCGCTGAAGCGCACGTGCTCCTCGCGACCCTGGGCAATGCCCAAGGAGGCGGTGCCGAGCACGACGAAGGACAGTGAGACGAGCCCGAGGAGTATCGCCGGATAGGGAATGGCCAGCAGGTCGCCGAGCGGCCACGCCGCGAACACTCCGATCACGGCGATTGCGATCGCCAGATACGTTGCCAGGCGAACTGCCTGGCCTTCGGCTTCCGCCCGGCTCGCGCCGGCAACGGCAACGCGCCTTGCGGTCATCGTCTGCAGGGCGATCGAAAGAGTGGACACGATGATCAATACGCCCATCAGCGCACCGAAGGCACCGAACTCCGCTGGGTCGAGCACTCGAGCAGCAAACATCGACAGCCCATAAGCCGCCCCGTTGCCGACCAGCGTCGCCGCGCCCACGAAGATCAGGCCCTTGGCCAGGGCGGCGCGCGGTTCGGTCACTGGCCAAGACTAAGGGTCCGCAAGCGTCAACCCGCGGACCCTTCGTCGACCATCAGCTCGGACTCAGACGCCGGCAACCTCCGGAATCGTGGCCAGCGCCTCGTCCAGTCGGGCCTGGGAGAAGTCCTCGTCAACCATCGCACCGCGCAGATACTGGTCGTAGGCAGCCAGGTCGAAATGACCATGCCCGCACAGGGCGGTCAGGATGACGGTTTCCTCACCGGTCTCCTTGGCCTTGAGCGCCTCGCGAACTGCGATCGCAAGCGCATGGGTTGGCTCAGGGGCCGGAACGATGCCCTCGGTGCGGGCGAACTGCACTGCTGCGGCAAAGCACTCGGTCTGCGGGATGGCGACCGCCTCCATCATCCCCTCCTCATACACATGCGAGATCAACGGCGCCATGCCGTGGTAGCGAAGACCGCCAGCGTGGATCGGGTCTGGGATGAAGTCGTGGCCCAGGGTGTGCATCTTCATCAACGGCGTCATGCCTGCGGTGTCGCCGAAGTCGTAGGCATACACGCCCTTGGTGAGGGAGGGACAGGAGGCGGGCTCGGCGGCGATGATGCGCGGCGAGATCCGGCCCGCGAGCTTCTCTCGAAGGAAGGGGAAGGACAGGCCGGCGAAATTGGAACCGCCGCCGGTGCAGCCCACGATGTGCGTCGGGGTATCGCCTGCCATCGCAAGTTGCAGCAGTGCCTCTTCACCGATGATCGTCTGGTGCAGGAGCACATGGTTGAGCACTGAACCAAGGGCGTAGCGCGTATTCGGATCCTTGGCCGCCACCTCGACCGCCTCGGAGATCGCGATGCCGAGCGAACCTGAGAGGTTGCGCGGGTCCTGCGCGAATTTCCGGCCGACCTCAGTCAACGCAGAGGGCGAGCGATGCACCGTCGCACCGAAGGCCTCGATCATCAGGCGTCGGTAGGGCTTGGCGTCATACGACGCACCTACCTGCCACACCTCGCACTCCATGTCGAACAGCGCGCATGCGAAGGCGAGTGCAGTGCCCCACTGACCTGCGCCAGTCTCTGTCGTCAGCTTGGTCGTGCCTTCCTTCTTGTTGTAGTAGGCCTGTGGCACCGAGGTGTTGGGCTTGTGCGAGCCAGCGGGCGAGACCCCCTCGTACTTGTAGTAGATCCGCGCCGGGGTGCCGAGCGCCTTCTCGAGATTGTGCGCACGGAACAGGGGCGAGGGCCTCCACTGCCGATAGACATCGAGCACGCCGCCTGGAATCTCGATGTAGCGATCCATCGATACCTCTTGCATGATCAATTCCATCGGGAACAGTGGAGCGAGGTCTTCGGGTCCGACCGGCTGCATGGTTCCCGGGTGCAGCGGCGGCGGCGGCAGCTTCGGCAGATCGGCCATGATGTTGTACCAGGTTGTCGGCATCTGGTCCTCGGACAGGACGTACTTGTGCTGACGAACGGTGTCGTCCATTGCCTACCTCCACTCACAGGCCACCTCGCGTGGTCGCACGGTAGGCAACCACATCCAGCGCAGGAGCGGAAGGGGCAAGGGAACCGTGGTGCAGGTGGTGCCCATGGGACGAAAGACCCCCAAAATCATGTGATCCATCCCACATTCCCTCTAGGGGATCGTCCGGAAATCGGGTTCTGGGGAGGCGGAACGCCCTTCCGCCCACATAGCGTCACCGGCTCTGGGGAAAGCAAGACGTCGAGACCTGCACCATTCGATGACCACCGCACCACCGAAGGAACAAGGCCGGAAGGCTTCCAGACCAAAGGGGTACCACTCAGTGCGCAGCCACCACAAGCGTCCTCATCGCGCCGTCACCGGCGCAGTGACCGGCGCCCTCCTCATCACGACCATGGGCTTTGGCACCGGCTCGGCCTTCGCTGCCAACGGCGACCCGGCACCGACAACAGGCTCAGCCGTCAATGGCGTGAACACCCTGACCAAGACCCTGCGTACCGGCACCCTGTCGAAGTCCTCGCCGACGCTGCTTGCCAGGGCACATGAGATGTTCATGCGCAGCAAGCTCGTCAAGATCGCCCGACAGCAGATCGGCGACAAGTACGTCGCCGGCCATACCGGCCCCAATGCCTTCGACTGCTCAGGCCTGACGAGCTACGTCTACAAGGTCGGGGCAGGCGAGGTCATTCCCCGCTCCTCCTTCACCCAGTACCGGGCCGCGAAGAAGGTCTCGCGCAAGAGCCTGCTGCCCGGCGACCTGGTCTTCTTCTTCAAGCGCGGAGTGCATCACGTCGCCGTCTACGTCGGCGCCGGCAAGATCGTGCATGCCGCGCGTCCGCGCGAGGGAGTGAAGATCACGCCACTTGCCGATCCCTGGGTCTCATCGCATATCTCGGGCTACGGCCGCTTCGTTCCCTCAGTGTCATCCTGAGGACTCCCGAACTTCATCTGGCAGTTCTCCTGCCGTTCAGCGCATGTGAGACGCTTATTTCAGGTGCCGGCCTGAGCACCTGACCATCCGGAGGGAGTCACCATGGCGGCCGTGCGTTCGCTGCGTCTCACCTCTGATATCTCGGTGGATGCCCTTGTTGCCCAGAAGGCTGGACGGACCATCAGCGTCTGCATCCCGGCTCGCAATGAGGCGGCGACGATCGCCCCGATCCTGCTGCGGATCAAACGGGATCTCATGGACATGCATGCACTCGTCGATGAGCTCATCGTGATGGACCATGGCTCAACGGATCAGACCGCTGAGGTTGCCGCTGAATGCGGCGCTGCCGTGATCAATGCCAATGAGATCCTCGTCGATCTTGGGCCCGCCGTGGGCAAGGGCGATGTGCTCTGGCGCTCAGTCGTGGCTTCGAAGGGCGACATCGTGGTCTGGCTCGACGCTGACCTCGGGGCATTCACGGCCGACTACGTCAGCCTGCTCGTCACCCCCCTGCTGACTGACGACGGCATCGCCCTGGTGCGGGCGAACTACCAGCGCACCCTGCACGGCGAGGGCGACGAGGGCGGCCGGGTCACCGAGCTCACTGCACGCCCGCTGCTCAAGCTGCTCTTTCCCGAACTGGCGCATATCCGCCAGCCACTCGGAGGTGAGTATGCGATTCGCCGGGACGTGGCCAGGTCGCTGCCCTTCGAGGTCGACTACGGCGTAGAGATGGGTCTGCTGATCGACGTGGCGCGCACCTACGGAGTCGCAGCCATCGCCCAAGTCGATCTCGGCGTGCGCACCCACCGCAATCGTCCGATCTCCGAACTGCATGAGCAGGCCATCCAGGTCATGCGCGCGGCGCTGTCGCGCGCTCCTTCGCTCGATGTGGCAGCGAACCCGATGCTGCGACCTGCAATCGATGCTCTGACTGCGGGACCCGATCAGGCCATCACGGCGTCAATGACGTAGTCGGCGAACGCAAGCGAACTGGTCCATCCAGGTGAGACCGCATTGAGAATATGCGTGGAGTTCTGACCTTGCCGCACGACGAAGTCCATCTCGAGCCGTTTGGTCGGCAGGTGGAACAGCTGTGCACGAACCCCGACACGAGCCTTCTGCTTGAAGTCCTGCGCGCGAACACTGGGCACGAGTGAGGCCGCCTGCTGCACCAGGTGTCTTCGCGAGTACTTCGGCAGTTCGCTTCGCATGAGACCGGGCACGTCGTGCGCGTCGCTGGTCAGGAATCTTGGGAACGTGCGGGCGATCTCCCAGGTCTCGCCTGCATTCCAGCCGTGCATGCCGCCATAGTCCTCACGCCAGAGGGCAGGGATGGCCGTCGGCCCGATCTTCGCCCGGCCGTCGACCGTCACCGTCAAGTGCACCCCCAGGAAGGGATTGCGCGCATCGGGCACCGGGTAGACATGGCGCTGCAGGCGACCCGGCTCCCAGGAGCCGTACCAGTACAGGCCCTTGAAGGGCAGCATGCGGTACTCGGTTCCGACGTCGAACCAGTGCGCGATGACATCGGCGTAGAGGCCCGCTGCATTGATGACATGTCCGGCCAGGATGCGGCCTTCGCTGGACGTCATCACCCAGCCCGGGCCGGCACCAGTGACGGAGGAACCGAGCAGGATCTCTCCCCCGCGGGATCGGACGCGGGAGGCAAGAGCCTCAACGACCTCAGTGGGGTTGGCGACACCCGTCGTGGGCGACCACAGCGCCGACTGGTGGGTCCGCGCCAAGGGTTCGAGCTCACGCAGCTGCTGCTCATCGATGAGCTCGACATCGACGCCATTGGCCACCCCGCGCCGCTGCAGTTCGAGCAGCGCGGGAAGCTCCTCTGCTGACTGTGCGACGACGACCTTTCCAGTCTCGCGCACCCGCACCCCATGCTCGCGGCAGAACTCCTGCAGCATCGCATTTCCCTGCCGGGTCAGCCGGGCCTTCAACGAATCGGGCGCGTAGTAGAAACCGGCGTGCAGCACTCCACTGTTGCGACCCGAGGCATGCTCGGCCAAGGAATGCTCCTTCTCGACCACGACAACGCTGTTGCTCGGATGCCGGGCCAACCAGGCGTCGGCGAGCGCCAGGCCCACGATGCCACCGCCGATGACGACGACGTCTGCACTCCTGCTCATGCCCAGAGCCTATGAGTCGGACGCGATCGGCCACGTGGTGCGCACGGCCAGGCCGCCCAGGAGCGAGGGCAACGCGACTGCATTGCCGCCGCATGCACGCGCGGTCTCCCGAACAAGCGCCAGACCCAGTCCACTGCCACCAGGCACTGATCGGGCCCCCCGCACGAATCGGTT
>JBAYUM010000053.1:0-11486 GCA_041675125.1 Candidatus Nanopelagicales bacterium | reverse complement strand
CGCCGCGCTGGCCACGGCAGTCGCCTACGGACTTGGCGGCAATCTCGTCATCAGCGGGGTGATCACCCTGGGCACTCTCCTGGCCCTTGTCGGCCTGCTGGCCCAGCTCTATGGACCGCTCACGGCGCTGTCGAACGTCCGCGTCGACATCATGACTGCTCTCGTCTCGTTCGAGCGCGTGTTCGAGGTCCTGGACCTCACCCCATCGGTTCGCGATCCAGAGGTGTCGCGCAGCCTGCCTGAGGGGCCGCTCTCGCTCACCTTCGAGAACGTCGGCTTCACCTACCCAACGGCCAAGCAGGTCTCACTGGCCTCCCTGGAGTCCGTGGCTCGCAATGAGGAGTTCTTCGAGAACGTTCCTGTCCTCGGCGCAATCGGCTTCGAGGTGCCAGCCGGAACCCTCACCGCCATCGTCGGGCCGTCAGGAGCAGGAAAGAGCACCATCAGCTCACTCGTGACTCGCCTGTATGACGTATCCGAGGGGGCCATCCTCATCGGCGGAGTCGACGTGCGCGAGCTCAAGCAGGCTGATCTGCATGCCAGCCTGGGTGTGGTCACTCAGGATGCACACATGTTCCACGACACCATCGGAGCCAATCTTCGCTACTCGCGCCCGGATGCGACTGATGAGGAGATCTTCGCCGCCCTGGAGTCAGCACAGATCGCCGACCTGATCCGGTCCCTTCCCAATGGCCTCAACACCGTTGTCGGCGATCGAGGTCATCGGCTCTCGGGCGGCGAGAAGCAGCGCCTGGCCCTGGCACGCGTGCTGCTCAAGAGTCCCAGGCTCCTCATCCTCGACGAGGCAACTGCCCACCTCGACAGCGAGAGCGAGGCGGCCGTGCAACGCGCGCTCGATGGGGCACTCGTGGGCCGCACGTCGGTCGTGATCGCTCACCGGCTCTCGACCATTCGCAATGCTGACCAGATCCTGGTCATCGCAGACGGGCGTGTGGCCGAGCGCGGCACCCATGACGAGCTGATCACCCTGCAGGGTCTGTATGCGGACCTCTATCGCACTCAGTTCACGACTGCTGCGTAGGAGCTGCGGCTCGCCTGGCGTCATCGATGGCCTCGCGTCGCAGGAAGATGAACCATCCCACGATCGCCACCAGGGCGAACAGCAGCCATTGCACCGCATACGAGATGTTCTGGCCCTCATCGATCTCCGGCGTCGGAACCGCGATGAGCCCCTCCTGCTTGGGCGAGATCAACTGCAAGTAGCCGGGAGCGTCAGCGCGAACCGGCAGCACGGCGACTGCGGGTGCTGGAATCATGCCGGTCGGCAGTCCTTCGAGGTCGGAGGCTGAAGCCGACTCATAGAAGCGCCACGCGCCCACGATGCTCTGCGTGGCGCTCGGCGCAGCAGGAATCTGCGGCAGTGAGGTTGCCATGCCCTGTGCCGCGAACCAACCGCGATTGACCCAGACGGTCGTATCGGCATTGGACGTGAACGGCGTCATCACCCAGAAGCCGTTGGTGCCATTGAGTGGGCGCTTGCGCACCACGACCTGATGCGCATCATCGAACCTGCCGGTGAGAGTGAATCGATTCCATTCTTCAGCGTCACTCAGCCCGGTGATCGAGGGAAGGGGCGCTGGGGTGACCTGGGCTGCCGTCGCGAGGGCGATGCGCTCCTCGCGCTTGGTCTCAGCCCGGCTCCACTGCCAGCGACTCAGCAGGCCGAAGGCAATGATGACGAAGAGCACGAGGCAGGTGAACCCGATCCAGCGTCGAGTGCGCAGCAGCTGCAGCACCTGCGGCTACTTCGGCTCTGGGGACGTTGGCTCGTGGATGACGCCCGAGACGATATTGCCGCTGCTGACTGGCAGTGAGGGATGAGCCAGCGGCATGACACCCAGATCGCCGATCTCGTCGTTCTCCCGACCCGCATTGGCGATGACCACTGCCAGATAGGGCAGAGCCACGGCTCCCGCAATCAGGATCCAGCGCGGCCAACCCGGCACGAAGATCGCTGCAATGACGCACACCGTGCGGATGAGCATGGAGATCAGGTACTTGCGGGTTCGACCCGTCTGCTCCTCGCTCAGGGCGCGCTGGGCGGACGTCACATTGAAGACGTCATCCGCTCCGTGCTGCTGCTCCGGGAAGGGCGTAGTCACAGGTAGAGCCTATGCCTGCTCAAATAGGCCGGTGTACGGTCCGAGCATGAATCGCACCTATGGCATCAGTGAAGTCGTCGGCACCTCGAACGAGGGTGTCGACTCGGCCATCCGCAATGCAGTGAGCCGCACCTCCAAGACCGTTCGGCATGTGGACTGGTTCGAGGTCACGCAGATTCGCGGCTATGTCCGAGACGGTGAGGTGGATCACTTCCAGGTATCGTTGAAGGTCGGCTATCGCATGGAAGATCACACCGGAAACTAGTCCCAGGAGGGGTCTTTCATGTCACGTGTGGCTTTGGTGACCGGCGGCAATCGCGGCATCGGTCTCAGCATCGCCCTGTTACTGCGCTCGGCCGGGTACACCGTCGTGGTGGGCACTCGTTCCGGCACGGCACCTGAAGGACTGCATGCGGTCCAGATGGATGTGTCGAAGTCGGCTTCGATCGACGCGGGATTCACGGCGATCGAGGAGCAGTTCGGTCCGGTTGAGATCCTGATTGCCAATGCTGGCATGACCCGTGACACCTTGCTCATGCGCATGACCGACGAGGACATCGATGATGTGCTGGCGACCAACCTCGCTGGCTCCATCAAGCTCGCTCGTCGCGCTCTGCGCAACATGCTGAAGGCCCGTTATGGGCGGATCATCTTCATGTCATCGGTCGTCGGCATCATCGGTTCCGCAGGACAGGTCAACTACTCGGCAGCCAAGTCAGGACTCATCGGTGCTGCACGTTCGCTGGTGCGTGAGGTCGGCGGTCGCGGGATCACGGTGAATGTCCTGACGCCGGGTTTCGTGAACACCGATATGACGGCAGAGCTTCCGCAGGAGCGTCGCGACCAGATCGTCAGCGTCGTTCCGCTTGGTCGTTATGCTGAACCGGACGAAATCGCCACGGTCGTGGAATTCCTCGTCGGGGATGGTGCGGCCTACATCACCGGTGCGGTCATCCCCATTGACGGTGGCCTTGGAATGGGCGACTAGCGCTCGAACGAGAGGATCAACGTGGGCATTCTTGAGGGCAAGAACATCGTCGTCACCGGTGTTCTGACCGATCAGTCGATTGCATTCTCCGCAGCACGACTGGCTCAGGAGGAAGGCGCCAATGTCGTCCTGACCGGATTCGGACGTGCGCTCTCGCTCACCAAGCGCGCCGCAGGTCGTCTTCCGAAGGAGGCGCCGGTGCTCGAGCTCGATGTCGTCAACCAGGAGCATCTCGATGCATTGGCGGGCGGGATTCGCGAGCACATGCCGACCGTCGACGGTGTGCTGCACTCAATCGGCTTCGCCCCGCAGGGAGCCCTCGGCGGCAACTTCCTGAATACGACCTGGGCCGATGTCGCAACGGCGATGGAAGTGTCCGCCTTCTCGTTCAAGTCCCTGGCCATGGCCTGCCTGCCGCTGATGGGCGACGGCGGGGCCGTTGTCGGCCTGGACTTCGACAGTGCTCAGGCATGGCCCAAGTACGACTGGATGGGCGTCACCAAGGCAGCCCTCGAAGGCACCTGTCGCTATCTTGCGCGTGATCTGGGCCCAAGGGGCATTCGCGTCAACCTCGTGGCCGCGGGGCCGCTGCGCACCATGGCAGCCAAGGGCATCCCAGGCTTCGACAGCTTCGAGGAAGTGTGGGCCACCCGTTCGCCGATCGGCTGGGATCTGGAGGATCCAGAGCCAGCCGCCAAGGCCTGCATCGCCCTGATGTCCGACTGGTTCCCGGCCACGACCGGCGAGATCGTTCATGTCGACGGCGGAGTGCACTCACAGGGAGCCTAGGCATGGCCCTTGGCACGCTTGTCCTGCTGCGCCACGCGAAGTCGGCCTATCCGGCTGGCGTTGCCGATCATGACCGTCCGCTGAACGAGCGCGGCAGGGATGATGCACGGGCTGCGGGGGTCTGGCTTCGCGAGCATCGTGACAGCGTCCTGGGAATCAATCCGGCCGTGCTCGTCTCGACGGCCAAGCGAGCGCAGGCGACCTGGCGTCTGGCAGGCACTGAGCTGTCGGATATCGCAGCGCAGACCCAGCTGCGGCTCTACGAGGCTTCGGTATCGACTCTGGTGGATGTCGTGGCTCCGTTCATCGAGGCGGGGCGCAGCATCCTGGTCGTCGCGCACAATCCTGGCCTCGAGCAACTGGCGGGCTTCCTGACCTCTGGACACGACAATGAGGCTCGACAGCGGCTGCTCGGCAAGTTCCCGACCTGCGGCATTGCCGTGCTGAGCATGCTCGACGCCCAGTGGTCGGACACCAGTGCAGAGCTCATCGAGTTCGCTGTGCCGCGCGGCTAGGTGCACCTGGCCAGATGCGGGCCGTGGTGCACCGGCTATGGCACGGGTGGAGCGGGTGTAGTCATGCCAGCCTGCTCATCGGCCACTTCGATGTCGTCACGAGTGATCCCCAACAGGTACAGCACTGAGTCGAGATAGGGAACATTCACTGCTGTGTCTGCGGCATCCCGTGCAGCGGCCTTCGCATTGAAGGCCACGCCCAGGCCCGCAGCCTCGAGCATGTCGATGTCATTGGCTCCGTCACCGATGGCGATGGTGCGGCGCATCGGGATGCCGAACTCGACCGCAAACTCCTCCAGTGCCTCACGCTTGCCGAGCCGGTCGACAATCGGTCCGAGCACTCGGCCGGTGAGCTTGTCATCTTGGATCTCAAGGGAGTTCGCGCGTACGCGATCGACGCCGAGCTCGTCTGCGAGCGGCGCGATCACCTGGATGAATCCGCCGGAGACCAGGCATACGCGGTAGCCGAGGGTGTTGAGCGTCCGGCACAGGGTTCGTGCGCCAGGAGTCAGGGTGATGCGCTGCTGGACGCGTTGGATGGCACTCGCCGGCAGGCCTGCCAGCAGGGCAACCCGCTCACGCAGGGAGGCGGCGAAGTCCAGCTCGCCGGCCATGGCCCGCTCGGTGATGCCGGCAACTTCGGCAAGGACGCCCGCCTCCTCGGCCAGCAGGTCGATGACCTCGTTCTGGATCACCGTCGAGTCGACGTCCATCACCACCAGGTGCTGTCCTCGGCGGTCCAGCCCTGCGTCCTGGACGGCGATGTCAGTACCTGTCGCGATAGCAGCCTGCGCCAGGGCCCTGCGCATATTGGAGGCGGATGCGCCCGAGACCTCGAACAGCAGCGCAGTGACGGGATACCGCGCGATGCGGCGGATGCGATCCACATTGGCACCGCGCTGGGAGAGCTCCTCGGCAACGCGCTTGATCGCTGCTGGTCGCAAGGGGGCGCCCAGCAGGGTGATCTGGATGCGATCGTGCTTCCTGCTGTCGCTCTCGGCCACATCGGGGTCGATGCTGAAGTCGAGATCGAGTTCGCGGGCGAACGCCTCGACGGTGACAATCGTCTGCACCAGCAGGTCCGCCTCGAGGTCGATCAGTACGGCAAGGACGAGGCGGTCGCGAACGACCAGCTGCTCGATGTCGAGCACGACGACCGTTGCATCGAGTCGCGTGAACAGGCCCTTGGTAACCCCAGGACGATCGAGGCCGGAAAGAGTGATGAGCAGATTCTGGGTAGCCATGACAAACCAACGCTAGCCGTTACCGGGGAATGCGCCTCCGTCCGGCTAGGGTCATGACGTGCCCGAGGTCCTGAATTGTGCTGACATCGTCGTGCGCCGGGGCACCAGGCATCTGGTCGACCATGTCGACTGGGTGGTCAACGACACCGAGCGCTGGGTGATCCTCGGCCCCAACGGTGCAGGCAAGACCACGCTCATGATGGTTGCCTCCGGGCGCATGTTCCCGACTTCGGGCCGGGTGGAGATCCTCGGAGAGCAGTTGGGCAGGACCGACATGGCAGAGCTGCGTCCGCTGATCGGATGGGCGAGCAGCGCGATGATCAACGACGTCCCACCTGGTGAGCGCGTGGCCGATGTGGTGCTCACCGGCGCCTACGCCGTCACCGGAAGATGGCGCGAGCAGTACGAGAGCCAGGACCTCATGCGCGCTGCGCAGTTGATGTTCTCCTGGGGCATCGATCAGCTGGCAACTCGTACCTTCGCAACCCTGTCCGAGGGGGAGCGCAAGCGGACGATGATCGCACGCGCGCTGATGTCGAATCCTGAGATCCTGCTGCTCGATGAGCCGGGTGCGGGCCTTGACCTCGGTGGCCGCGAGGATCTCGTTGCCCGGATGTCGGAGTTCGCCACGGATCTCGCACAGCCCTGCCAGATCCTGATCACCCATCACGTCGAGGAGATCCCGGCGGGATTCACGCACGCCCTGCTGCTCCGGGACGGCAAGGTCGTGGCGGCCGGACCCATCGGTGAGGTCGTCACCGGTCCATGGCTCAGCTCGACCTTCGGGATCCCGGTCAAGGTCACCCGCGTCGGTGATCGTTTCCTCGCGGTTCGCGATGCCTGAGGAACGCTTCTGGACTGTGCCGAACGCGCTCAGTGCGGTGCGCCTGCTCGGCGTGCCGGTGTTCCTGTGGCTGGTGCTGGTTCCGCATGCGGACGGTTGGGCCTTCGTGGTGTTGGCGGTTGCCGGTATCACCGACTGGCTCGATGGTGCCCTTGCCCGCGCGCTGAACCAGCAGAGCCGCATCGGTGAGCTGCTCGATCCGGCCGCTGATCGCCTCTACATCGCAGCCACGATCGTGGGCCTGGCTCTTCGCGACATCATCCCCTGGTGGCTGGTCGTCGCCCTTGCTGCCCGCGATGCCATGCTGCTGGGACTGCTGCCCCTTCTTCGACGCCACGGCATGCTGTCGTTTCCGGTGACGATGCTCGGCAAGGCGGCGACCTTCTGCCTGCTGTGGGGATTTCCGACGCTGCTGCTGAGCACGTATGACACCTGGTGGGGCGCCATGGCCGGGGCGGCCGGGTGGGCCTTCGCACTCTGGGGCACGGGCCTGTACTGGTGGGCCGGGGTCGACTACCTGCGCCAGGCCAGGGGACTCTCGCTCGCGAAGCCGTGAACCCGCCATGGCATAGTTCAGCCCACCGCAAGCGCCTGGAAGGACTGACATGAACCCCGATGATCTTCGCTATACCGCTGAGCACGAGTGGGTCAGGCTTGCCGGCGAGGTGGCAGAGGTCGGCATCACGTCCTATGCCCAGGAGGCGCTCGGTGACATTGTGTATGTCAGCCTCCCGAGTGTCGGCGATGCCGTTGTGGCTGGCGATGCGTGCGGCGAGGTGGAGTCGACCAAGAGCGTGAGTGACATCTACGCACCTGTCACCGGAACCGTGACCGAGGTCAACGACGTGCTCGATGCGAGCCCGCAGACCGTCAATGAGGCCCCCTATGCGGAGGGCTGGCTGTTCAAGGTCCGGATTGCCGATGCGAGCGAGCCCGAATCCCTGCTCACTGCCGCCCAGTACGAGCAGCAAACGCGCGCCTAGAGGACGCCGTCGCACCGGCGCGGTAGATTCTTGCCATGCGCCAGTGCCCGTCCTGCGGAAAGACCGTGCCTCGCGACGCGCATTTCTGCCCGGAGTGCGGCACCAATCTCGAGCAGAGCATCGAGTTCACCGGCGCCATCACATCGGTCATCCCGCTGGCTGGCACCGGAACCTCAGGGTCTATTGCCGCGGTAGGCGCCCAGAAGCAGCCGGGCATCAAGCCGGGGTCGGCCATGCTGGTCGTGCATCGCGGTCCCGGTGAGGGCACCGAGTATCCGCTCGATGCCGCCAAGGATCTCGTGACCATCGGTCGGGCTCCCGAGGCTGATCTGTTCTTCGATGATGTCACGGTCAGTCGGCGTCACGCCGAGATTCGTCGCGGTGCCGAGGGGTGGAGCATCCGTGACGTCGGCAGCCTCAACGGCACCTATGTGAATCGCAAGCGAGTTGACGACCGACGCCTCGCTGGCGGTGATGAACTGCAGATTGGTCGCTTTCGCTTCGTGTTCCTCGTCGGCGCTGATTCATGAGCGAAGCGCAACGACCGATCACCGGAACCATCAGCATCGGCGAGGTGCTCACCCTGCTGAAGCGTGAATTCCCTGACGTCTCCATCAGCAAGATCCGCTTCCTGGAGACCGAGGGGCTCGTCACCCCTGAACGCACGGCCTCGGGCTATCGCCGATTCTCAGAGCGCGATGTCGCGCAGCTGCGTGCAGTGCTCACCCTGCAGCGCGACCAGTACCTGCCGCTCAAGGTCATCCGTGAGCATCTTGACTCCGAGACCGAGGAGGCCCCGGCAGTCGTCGCGGGTTCAGGCTTGCGCGCCGACGACTTTCGCGCAGGTGCCGGCAAGGTGCGCCTGACGCGAACTGAGCTTGCCGAGCAAGTCGAACTGCCCGAAGCCGTGGTGGCCCAACTCGAGTCCTACGGTTTGGTCAGTGCAACCCCTGGGGGGCACTACAACGAGGATGCGCTTGCCGTGGCCACCGTGGTGGCCCGGCTGTCGCAGTTCGGGGTCGAGCCTCGCCATCTGCGGGCCTTTCGTGTCACTGCCGACCGCGACAGCGGACTCGTCGAGCAGATCGCGACGCCGTACACCAAGCCGCGTGATCGCGAGGCGGCAGCACGAGCGCAGGAGACCATCCGCGAGCTTGCTGCCCTGTTCGTGCAGCTCCATGCTGCGCTGCTGCGGGCCGAACTTGTTCGCGGTGGCAAGGTCTAGGGCTAGTCTGAAGCGGTGCACGCTCTTGAGTTCATCGGTGTCCGCATGGAGATGCCGTCGAATACGCCGATCGTCCTGTTGAAGGAGGTCGACGGGCTGCGCGTCATTCCGATCTGGATCGGTGCAGTCGAGGCAACCGCGATCGCCTATGCGCAGCAGGGCGTCGTGCCGCCTCGCCCCTTGACCCATGACCTGATGAAGGACATCCTCATCGCCGTAGGGGCCCAGCTCACCGAGGTCCAGATCTCGGCTCTCACCGATGGGGTGTTCTACGCCTCCCTGGTCTTCGCCAATGGCGTGGTGGTCAGTGCCCGTCCATCTGACGCTGTGGCCTTGGCCCTGCGCCTGGAAGTCCCGATGACGGCTGCCGAAGAGGTGCTCGATGAGGCCGGTGTCGAGATGCCGGCTGAGGAGGAGGATGAGGACGAGGTCGAGCAATTCCGGGCCTTCCTCGACCAGATCTCACCCGAGGATTTCCAGGAGTGAAGTCTCACGTGGGGGTTCAGACTTCCATTCTCGACACGCCGTGTGTCGCGTTGACCCGGCTGTCCCGGAGTTCGTAACGTCAGCAGTGCCCACTTCCCCCAGTGGTGCCGATGTGCACAGGAGGCAGTTCGTGATCGTTGATCAGCCAAGGCCAGGCGCCGAACTCGGTGCAGTCGATCCTCAGGGTTCGCTGTTCGATGACGCAGATCTGCGTCCCCTTCCGCAGGACATCGGCTACCGCGGACCGGTTGCCTGTGCCGCCGCCGGCATCACCTACCGCCAGCTCGACTACTGGGCTCGTACCGAGTTGGTGCAGCCGACCGTGCGCGGCGCAACAGGCTCTGGCACCCACCGCCTCTACAGCTTCCGAGACATCCTGGTGCTGCGCATCGTCAAGCGCCTGATCGACACCGGCGTCTCCCTGCCCAATATCCGGGCAGCCGTCGATCACCTGGCCCTGCGATCGCACGAGGACCTGGCGCGCATGACCCTGATGAGCGACGGCGCAACGATCTACGAATGCCGCAGTGCCGATGAGGTCGTCGACCTGGTTCGCGGCGGACAGGGCGTCTTCGGCATCGCCGTCGGCAGCGTCTGGCGCGAGGTCGAGGGCACTCTTGCGACCCTGCCAGGCGAGCGTCCCGACGGCGAAGCCGTGAACCCCAATGAGGCCGAGGACGAGCTGGCTGCACGTCGTGCGCGCCGGGTCGCGGGCTGACACTTGGCGGGTTAGGATCAGTTCGCTGATTGACCCCATGCGGGAGAGTCTGCGAGTCGCCTTTGGCGATGAGCAGCGCCGAAGGAGCAAATCTCCCCGACAACCTCTCAGGCAAAAGGACCGCACGGGGAAGGCACCTCTGGAAGGTGGGCTTCGGCCCCACCGACGGTGAAACTGATGCGCAAGCATCGGGAAACTCTCAGGTCGCGATCGAATCGTGGGCAACAGAGGGGGAGACGACACAGTCCTGTGTCCTCGACCCTGGGAGAAGCATGTCTGCGCGCGAGTTCACCTTCGTTGATCGCCATATCGGACCTGATGAGACTGCTGTAGCGGCAATGCTCGCGGCAGTCGGGTATTCCTCGCTCGATGCCTTGACGGCAGCCGTGGTTCCTGAGGTCATTGCGTGGACCCAAGGCCTCAACCTGCCGCAGGCCGTCGACGAGGCCACCGTGCTGGCCGAACTGCGAGACCTGGCGAGCAGGAACGTCCTCACGACCAGCATGATCGGCCTGGGCTATTCGGACACCCACACTCCAGCGGTGATCCGCCGCAATGTGCTCGAGAATCCCGCTTGGTACACCGCCTATACGCCGTATCAGCCCGAGATCAGCCAGGGACGCCTGGAAGCCCTGCTCAACTTCCAGACGATGATCGAGGATCTCACCGCCCTTCCGGTCGCAGGTTCCTCGCTGCTCGATGAGCCCACGGCAGCAGCCGAGGCGATGGCCCTCGCCGTGCGCCAGGGCCCCAAGGGAGTGCAGCGCTTCCTCGTCGATGCCGACTCGCATCCGCAGACCCTCGCGGTGCTGAGGACTCGCGCCGAGCCGATCGGCATCGAACTGGTGGTCGCCGGACTCGACTCGGGTCTTCCTGCAGGGCCCTGGTCGGGCGTGCTCGTGAGCTACCCGTCCTCCTCGGGAGTCATCAAGGACATTGCGGCGATCATCGACGCCGCGCATGACCAGCAGGCTCTTGCCGTCGTCGCTGCCGATCTGCTCGCCCTGACGCTGCTGACCCCGCCAGGTGAGCTCGGCGCCGACATCGTCGTGGGCAGCGCGCAGCGGTTCGGGGTGCCCATGGGCTTCGGCGGACCGCATGCAGGATTCATGTCGGTGCGTGCCGGCCTTGAGCGCTCGCTTCCCGGTCGCCTGGTCGGCGTCAGCGTCGACGCCGATGGCAATCCCGCCTACCGCCTGGCCCTCCAGACCCGCGAGCAGCACATTCGCCGCGAGAAGGCCACGAGCAACATCTGCACGGCCCAGGTGCTGCTGGCGATCATCTCGGCGATGTATGCCAGCTACCACGGCCCGCAGGGCCTCACGGCGATCGCGCAGCGAGTGCAGCGTGATGCCCTGACCCTTCGTGCCGGTCTCGACCTTCTTGGTGTGAGCACAGTCGAAGGCCCGATCTTCGACACCGTTCGCTGGGCCGTTCCCGGTAAGGGGCAGCAGGTGGCCGACGCCGCGGCTGAGCTTGGCATCGCCATTCGGGTGATCGATGCGGATTCAGTGTCCGCGTCCACCGACGAGGTCAGTTCGGCACGGCATGTCGAAGCCTTGTGGGCGGCG
>JBAYUM010000052.1:0-11664 GCA_041675125.1 Candidatus Nanopelagicales bacterium | reverse complement strand
GCCGGTGGTTCCCGAGGTGTACAGGATGAACAGCGGATGCTCGCTGTCGAATGACTCGGGAACATGCACCTCTGACTGGCGGTCGACGATGTCGTGCCACCAGACATCCCTGCCCTCGACCCAGGCGACATCGTCGCCGGTTCGCTTCACCACGATGACATTGCGCACCGGTGTGGCTCCCTCCAGGGCCTCATCGACCGCAGGCTTGAGCGGCATCGATGCGCCACGGCGATACTGGCCGTCGGCAGTGATCACCAGTGATGCTTCGGCGTCTTCAATGCGACTGTGCAGTGCAGTCGCCGAGAAGCCGGCGAACACCACCGAGTGTGGCGCCCCGACGCGTGCGCACGCCAGCATCGCGATGACCGCCTCGGGAATCATCGGCAGATAGATGGCAACGCGATCGCCGGCCTTGATGCCGAGCTCAGTGAGGGCATGCGCAGCCTTGCTCACCTCGCGCATGAGTTCTGCGTAGGTGATGTCGCGGCGATCACCAGGCTCCCCCTCGAAGCGCAGGGCCACCTGATCGCCGAAGCCGTTCTCGACGTGGCGGTCGACGCAGTTGTAGGCGACGTTCAGCCTGCCGCCCACGAACCAGTGCGCAAACGGGGCATTCGACCAGTCGAGCACCTGCGAATAGGGCGTCTCCCACGAGAGTTCCTTCGCCTGCTCATCCCAGAAGCCCAGTCGATCGGCTGTTGCGGCCTCGAAGATGCCCGGCTGGGCATTGGCCTGACGGGCGAATTCAGGTGAAGGCGGGAAGACCCGGTCCTCACTCAGCAGATTGGCAAGGGTTTCGGTCACCTGCCTACCTAATCACGATGCATGTCCTATCGGACGCCATTGGCTCACACGGTGACGGCGGCAGCGCCCATGGCAAGGGCAGCGGAGAACCACACCACGGACTCGGCAACGCCATCAAGGGTGCCGGACCCGTAGTTTCGGATCGCCTGCACATACGCCGGTCGGCCCGACTCGACAATGCCGTGCTCGGGAATCGTGAAGAGTGACGGATCGAGCCCGCGTTCGGCAAGGACGCATCGCACGAGCGAACGACCCACCAGTCCTGATCCCCAGGTGAAGGGGCGCAGCCACAGGATCTCGTGGTGAACGAGGGCTGCGGTCAGCAGTCCGGGCAGATCGGTGCGCCTGGTGACCAGGCTCGACAGTGCCATCAGGCCAGGTGCCAGGGCCGAGGTCCCGGGAAGGGAGCCGATGCGCAGGGCATCGTCGGCCTCTTCGCCACTGCGTGGCCTGCCAAGGGTCTCTGCTGGCTCGAAACCCGATGAGGCGAGGGCATGCAGATGAGCGATGACCTGCAGGGGTGCGCGGCCCCAGGTGTCGACCTGACTGGGGATGGCCTCGGTGAGCATGAGTGCACTGCCGAGCACGCGCCCCATCGGCGAGTCATCGACCACCACGATGTCGGCTCCGTCAATCGTCGCCGATGCGCGAGCGCCTCGTTCAGCAGATGCTGCGGCAACCTCATTCGCTGCAGCGCGCACATCCCGGCGCCAGAGCACGGCGTCGATGTCGTCACGAGCCGCCTTGAGGGCGGCGGAGACATCGTCACGGGCGAGCAGCTGCTCGAGGAATTGAGGTTGGAACACCTGGCTCACTGTGGGGTGCTTTCTGTAGCGATCATGAAGCCGTGGTCGTGCGAGACAGGCGCCGGATGGCGTACCACGCCAGACCCAGCGCAACAGCACCGATGACAATGCCTGAGCTCGTCGCCGCGATCTGCTTGGAGTGGGTGCGCAGGCCGACCGGTCGCTCGAAGTCCTTGATCGGCCACTCGCGATCGACAGCAACCTCGCGCAGCTCGTCATCAGGATTCACGGCAACCGGGTAGCCGACTGCCTCGAGCATGGGCAGGTCGGTCTGCGAGTCGCTGTACGCGTAGCTTGCTGAGAGGTCATAGCCACGCTCTTCGGCGAGCTTGCGGATCGCCACTGCCTTGTTCTCGCCGTATGCGTAGAACAGGATCTCTCCGGTGTACCTGCCGTGCTCGATGGCGACCTGGGTGCCGATCGCCACATCGACGCCGAGCCTGACGCCGATCGGCTCGACGAGATCGGTGCCGGATGAGGACACGATCACGATCTCGTGGCCAGCAGCACGATGCTCGGCCATGAGATCGACCGCCTCCTGGTAGACCATCGGATCGATGACCTGGTCGAGGGTCTCGGCAACGATGGTGCGAACCGTCTCGACATCCCAGCCGGTGACCAGGTTGGAGACGTAGTTGCGCATCTGGTCCATCAGTTCGTGATCTGCGCCCGAGCTCACGAAGACGAGCTGGGCGTAGGCGCTGCGCAGCACCTCCCGTCGGCTGATGAGGCCGCCGCGGAAGAACGGGCGCGCAAAGGCGAAAGCGCTCGACTTGGCCAGAATGGTCTTGTCGAGGTCGAAGAATGCTGCCGTCGACATATGAGGAACGGTACTTCAGTTGCCCACAACCGCCAATTTGCCGCTCTTCGTCCACAGCACCCGGATCATGCAGTCATCGCTTGGAGCAGCGGATGACTGTTGCCTTCATGAACACCACGACCCTGCTGGCGTCAGCCGACCCGATCCTGATCGAGCATGTGCGCTCCCTTGCCGCAGCTGGTGGCATGCAGATCGACGTGCTCTCTGAGCCGCAGCAGATTCGCGAGGAATGGAACGAACGCTCATGCGTGCTCGTCGGGGCCGATCTGTGCGATCACCTCGTGGGCGTCCCGAAACGGCGGGACCTTGCCGTGCTCCTGTGGCAGTTCACCGTGCAGGAGGCCATTCCCGCACGTCTGTGGCAGGCCGCCGTGGCCCTGGGTGCTGAGCACGTCGTGGCGCTTCCCGAGGGTGATCATTGGCTGGCCGATCGGCTGACCCAGGTGCAGCCGGGGGAGCCCTCGACGGGTCGACTCCTGGGCATTGCCGGTGCGTGTGGTGGCGCAGGCGCCTCGTCCCTTGCTGTTGGCCTGGCAGCTGCCTTGGTCGACTCGGGCAAGCACGTGCTGCTCATCGACGGTGACATGTCCGGCGGGGGCATCGACCTACTGCTCGGTGCCGAGGCCTCGCCCGGTGCGCGCTGGCCTGCCTTGGCGCAGACCAGCGGGAGGGTGAGTGAGCAGACGCTGCTGCCCTCGCTCCCGACCCCGCATGGGATCGCCCTGGTGTCTGCCGCCCGAGCCGAGCTGACCGCTCCCACGCTCGAGGCATGGAAGGCGGTGCTTGGCTTTGGCCTACGCGGCTTCGACGCCGTGATCGTTGATCTCACGCGCGAGCGAGCAGCCTCCTTCGGCCAATGGGTGCCAGACGGCAGCCACGCTTCCTTGTGGTGCGTGACCCCGAACAGGATTCGAGCCATTGCGGCTGCTGCAGTGGTGCTCGAGCAGCTTGAAGACGTCTGGCCGAGGGTGGAGGTGATCACAAGACAGGCGGATCGAAGCATCGCTGTGGGCGATGTCAGACGAGCCCTCGGCAAGGAGCCTCTTGGCTGCCTTCCCGAGGATCCAGGAGTTGTCATTGCAGGTGAGCAGGGACTCCTCGCGCAGGGTGCCTATGCCAAGGCCTGCGCCAGTCTGGCCCGAAGCTGGTGGCAGTCGTGAGGCTGGCTGAGCGTGTGCGCAGTCGTCTCGTTCTTGCGCACGGGGAGGTCACGCCTGCGGGTGTTGCTGCTGCCCTTCGCGATGAAGGCCTGGTGCTTGGTGACGGAGCGATCATGTCGCTGGTGGCGCAGCTCCAGCGCGAGTTCGCAGGGGTGGGCGTCCTCGAACCTCTTCTTCACCAGCCCGGCATCACCGACGTTCTCGTGAATGGTCCAGGTGAAGTCTGGATCGATCGAGGGTCCGGGCTCGAGCAGGTGCCGATCGCCTTCGAGTCCGAGGCCGATATTCGTGAGCTTGCTCAACGTCTTGCAAGTGCGGTGGGGAAGCGCCTTGACGATGCGAGTCCGTATGTCGACGCGCGACTGAGCAACGGGGTCCGGCTGCACGCGGCACTTGCACCCATAGCCGTTGACGGCACGGTCATCTCGCTTCGCATTCCCCAGCGCCAGGCGTTCTCGCTCGGCGACCTGGTTGACAGCGGCACAGTCGATGCGCGTGGTGCAGCTTGGCTGCAGGCCCTGGTCGAAGCCCGACTCTCGTTTCTCATCAGCGGCGGGACTGGCAGCGGCAAGACAACGGTGCTCGCGGTGCTCCTCGGCCTGATTCCGCCCGATCAGCGCATCGTGATCGTCGAGGACTCGGTGGAGCTCGCACCGCTGCACCGGCATGTTGTCCGGCTGCAGGCACGGGTGGCCAATCTCGAAGGGGCTGGAGCGATAACGATGCGCGACCTGGTCCGTCAGACCTTGCGCATGCGCCCGGATCGTCTCGTTGTCGGTGAGGTGCGCGGTGCGGAGGTCATCGAGCTTCTGACGGCACTGAACACTGGACATGAGGGTGGCTGCGGCACTGTTCACGCGAATTCGGCGAGCGATGTTCCAGCCAGAATTGAAGCCCTGGGCCTGACGGCTGGGCTGGATCGGTCTGCGGTGCACGCATTGCTCGGCGCCGGGCTTGATGCTGTCGTCCACCTGAGTCGCACTGCGTCGGGAACTCGCGTGGTCGAGAGCATCAACGTGGTCGCGCTTTCCGACGAAGGCCGGGTGTGCACGGTTCCTGCTCTCGTGCGCAAGGACGAGGGACTCGCACCGGGGCCTGCGCTGGAGCAGCTGCGATCACGACTCTCAAACCGGCTTGCGATACTGCCTGCGGTGCTCGAATGACAACGCTTGGCATCACGGCACTGACCGGCCTGGCGGTGCTGCTCTGCTTTCCATCCGAGGCGATTCATCGATTGAACCGAGTGCCTCTCCACAGGGCTGCCGCGGGCAACATTGGACTGATCGAGCAGGTTCGAGAAGTCGTTCATGCGAAGAGGCAGCGCCAGGAGCGAGCGCAATTGGTCATCGATGCCCTCGCATCGCTTGATGCCGAACTGCGCTCTGGACAGGCACCGTCAGCAGCGCTGCGCCAGGCATCCGGTGCAGCGTTGGTATGGCCGACGGCGCTGTCGGCCGTGGTGATCGGCGGCGATGTGTCGATGGCGCTGGCTGTTGATGCGCGGACGGCGCCTGTCCTGCAGCAATTGGCGGCCTGCTGGAAGGTTGCTGCGCACGCTGGCAGCGGGATGAGCCAGGCCGTTGAACGGCTGACGATCGCAGCCAGGCATTCGGAGGAACTGCGTGCTGTTCTTGATGCTGAGCTGTCAGCACCGCGCGCGACGACGAGAGTGCTCAGTGCCCTGCCTCTGGTCGGCGTCCTCCTTGGTGTGGTCATGGGCGCCGATCCGCTCGGCTGGCTCATCGGAGGCCCCTTCGGCTGGGCGTGCCTGTTCGCAGGACTGGCGTTGACTGCGATTGGCATCGCCTGGTCACGAAGGCTGGTGCTGGCCGTGGAGCGCCAACTGTGAGCCTGCTCATCGCAGGCCTGATGGGAGTGAGCGTCTGGCTGGCCATCCGACCACCAGCACATCGTCGTCTGTTGCGCATCGGATTGACCGAGGGTCGCGTTCGCGCGAAGGGAGCCTTCAGCCCCGCCGTCGCCGCTTGGGTCCTCGGCATCGCAGTGGCCCTGCTGATGGCTTCGCCAATAGGGATCGTGGTTGCAGTCCTCACGGCACTGGTCGCCCGTCGAGCCGTAGCCAGACTCGAGTCGCGAGCCAGTCGCGAGCGTCGGCTCAGGCTTGTTGCACAGATGCCCTCGGTCTGCGACCTGCTCGCAGCGGTGCTCGCCTCGGGGGCACCAATAGCCCAGGCGATAGGCGCGGTTGCTGATGCAAGCGGAAGTCCTGCAGCAGACTCCCTTGGTCGTGTCCACGCGGCCCTGCAATTGGGTGCCGCGCCACCGGCGGCCTGGCAGCAGGCGGGAGTCGATGTGGAATTCACCAGAGTCGCTGCAGCCTTTGAGCGGTCTGCGCGTTCGGGGGCACCAATCGTCGATGTGCTCGTGGGGCTTGCAGACGACGAGCGGCTGCGCAGACGCAGGACCATCGAGATCGCGGCGCGGTCCGCAGGAGTTCGAGCAGTGGCACCGCTTGCCGCTTGCTTCCTGCCGGCATTCATCCTTCTGGGCATAGTCCCCGTCATAGCGTCAATGGCAACGCAGATGTTCCACGGCTGATGGCCATCCCCAGCGTTCGATCGCATTTGACCGCATCCACAGCAGCATTTCCGGGCGTGCGAAGGAGGGCCCTCTCCGAGCACGGTGGTCACTCATCGTGGACAGCGGGTCCAGGGTCGAGAGAGGAATACCAATGAAGCAACTTCTGCAGCGCGTGCGGCTTGATGAGCAGGGCATGACGACGGCCGAGTACGCCGTCGGCACAGTGGCAGCAGCAGGGCTGGGTGGAGTGTTGATCAAGATTCTTACAAGCAGTGAAGTGCGCAACTTGATCTGGAAGGTCATGAGTTCGGCACTGTCGATCTTCTCCTAGATGGCGATCAGATTGGGGTCGAGTCGGCTTCGTGCCGACTCGACCCTCGCGCAATCCGGCAGTGCCGTGCTCGAGACGGCGCTGGCACTGCCAGCGCTATTGGCGGTCACTGGCGTCTTTCTGACCGCCATGCAGGTGGGGATTACCTCCCTCCATCTCACGGATTCGGCGCACGACTACGCCCGAGCACTTGCTCGCGGAGTCACAGCTGAACAGATCGAGGACCAGGCCAGGCGCGAAGTGCCTCTCGCTGATCTGACCCTTGAGCAGGCGCCTGGCGTCGTCACGGTGACGCTGGCTCAGGACATCGATGTACCGATCCCCTTGCTCTCCCGCTTTTCGATGACCATCGAACGATCAGCAAGCCTTCCCTCGGAGTCGTCATGAGACCGTCGATGTCCGAGCAAGGCAGCGGCACGGTACTGGGGTTGGCTGCAATGGCCGTGGTGGCCATGTTCGGCATGGTCGCCCTGGCTCAATTGCAGGCGGTGAGTGTCACTCATGCCTTGCAGGGAGCAGCAGATCTCACCGCAGTCGGGGCTGCGCAAGCAGTCGACGATCAGTGCGCAGTCGCAGCCCAGATCGCCGAGGCCAACGGCGCCAGGCTCACTGCCTGCAGTCCCGTTGGGCTCGATGTCGTCGTGCAGGTGGAGACAGATGCCCCGTCGTTGGTCGCGAATCTGCTGAAGCGTTTCGGCTTCGAGGCGAGTCCTCTGCGAGCACGGGCCCGGGCCGGACTCCCGGAGTCCTCGACGTCTGGATAACCCGTCGCCACACCGCACGATGATCGCCTCACACCAGTGGCCTGCTATCATTTGATCGTAAGAGAACGATCGAATGGAGAGTCTGATGGCGGTAGCTGTCCGAGAAGTCCGGGCCTACAGCAGCGCCCCCGCCGACGCCGCCGGCACCTTGGTCGACCTGAGCGATCCTGAGGTGCGCCGGCGGCTCGCTCCGGCCGCGGTCACCGGAGTGCTCGCAATCGCTTCCCAGTGGCAGATCACCGACAAGGACCTCGTTGCCCTGCTCGGCGAGAGCATCTCCATTCCGACGCTGCGCCGTTGGCGCAAGACCCCCCCAGCCAGCATGAGCGTCGACCAGCTTGAGCGGTGCTCCCTGCTCGCCGGGATCCACCTCGCGTTGAACATCATCCTGTCCAGTGAGAACGCCAACCGGTGGGTCAAGACCCCGAACAGCGGACCGTTGTACGGTGACCGACCGCCGCTGGAGTTCATGATCCACGGCCGGATGGCAGCCCTCCAGGCAACACGGCGGCACCTCGACGGCGTGCGAGGCGGACAGTAGGCAATGCCCGTTCACGTTGCCCATGTGACCGCAACGGACACCGTCCGTCTCGTCAACTCGCGGTATCGCACACCACTGATCCCGCACAACGCCGAATCCGTGGTCGGCACCGACCCAGCGATGCTCACCGCATGGATCGACCTGGCCAACGCAACCAATGAACGAGTGCTCTACGAACACGACCAGCACACAGTCACGGGAGCACCCTCGCCCATCTTGGGAGTGTCCTTCGGGCCAGTGCTCAGGGCTGCCTTCGCGCACTCCCCAGGAGCCGACAGGGGCGGCGCCAGGTTCAACGGGCCCGATCCAGGCCACGGCGCCTGGTACGCATCGTCCGATACGACAGGGGCAATAGCCGAAGTCATGCATCATCAGGGCCGTTTCCTGACCGAGGCACGAGCCCTCGACCAAGACTCGGTCTATGACCGATACCTGGCAGACATGAACGGCACCATGGTCATGATCATTGCGCCGGAGCCCGTCCTGCTCGACGCTGACGACTACAGCGCATCACAGCAATTCGCTGACAAGATCCGTGCGGATGGCCATCCCGCAATCCATTACCCCAGCGTTCGATCCAGCGGCGACAACCTGGCATGCCTGGTCCCCGCGATCGTGCAGAACATTCGCCGCGACGGCCAGGTCACGCTGCAATGGCGCAACGGGGCATGGGCCTGACTCAGAAGCGTCACCGAGACCACCACTGTCACCTCAGCGAGGTCCGCAGGCACTAATCCGTCGAATTGCGCAGGAGCTCGGTGAGTACGCGCACCGCTGCAAGCTTGTCCAGCGGGTTGTTCCCATTGCCGCACTTCGGTGACTGGATGCACGACGGACATCCATCGCGACATCTGCATTCGCGAATCAGATCGCGAGTTGCAGTAAGCCAGGTGCGGGCGATGTCGAATCCGTGCTGGGCGAAGCCGGCACCTCCCGGGTAGCCGTCGTAGACGAACACGGTGGTCATACCGGTATCGATGTGCAGGGCGGTGGAGACGCCACCGATGTCCCAACGATCGCAGGTGGCGAACAGCGGAAGCAGCGCGATCGATGCGTGCTCTGCAGCGTGAACGGCACCGGGAATCTCCGTGACTTCCAAGGAGGCCGCTGCGCATTGGTCATCGGTGACGGTCCACCACACTCCTGTGGTGACGAGTTCTCGCACGGGCAGATCAAGACCCTGCTCTCCGAGATTCTCGCCAGTCAGCAGGTGGCGTCGCTGGAAGCTGGTCACCTGGCTGGCGACCAGCACTTGGCCGACATTGATCGTTGCGTCGCCCCAGGGCCGCGTCTCGTAGACGTCGAGGATGCGGATGTCACTCACTTCATGCGCTTGAGTCGTGTAGTCGACGGGCTCGATGACGACCGTCGCCACTGCGTCATCGAGATCCAGGGCCGTGACCACTGACGTGACTCCTTGATGCGTGTACACGGCTCCGGGATGCACGGTCGAGTGTGACGAGGCTTGGTCGATCGTGCCCAGCAGTCGGCCGGTGTCCTCCTCGATGATGCGGATGGGTGCGCCACCGGTGCTGCGAAGATCGGCGAGATCGCTTGCCCGCTCGCGCCTGGTCCAGAACCAGCCCGCGGCGCGCCTGCGCAGAAAGCCCTGGTCGGCCAGGTCGGCGAGCAGGTCGAGTGAGGTGGCACCGAACCATCGGACCGCGTCCTCATCGGTGAGCGGTATCTCCGAGGCTGCCGCACACAGATGGGGCCCAAGGATCACCGGGTTCATCGGGTCGAACACCGAGGCCTCGACGGGTGCATCGAGAACCGACGAGGGATGCTCCACGACAAAGGCATCCAGGGGATCCTCGCGGGCGATGAAGACGGCCAGTGCTGGGGCGTCACCGCGGCCAGCGCGGCCGAACTGCTGCCAAAGCGACGCACGGGTCCCGGGCCAGCCTGCGATGACGACGGCATCAAGGCCACTGATGTCGATGCCCAGCTCAAGGGCATTGGTGGAGGCCAATGTGCTGATCCGGCCATCGCGCAATGCGGACTCCAGTACTCGGCGCTCCTCGGGAAGGTAGCCGCCTCGATATGACGCAACGGTGTCGACGAGTTCTGGATCGATCTCGCGCAGCAGGTCTCGCGTGAGCGCGGCCACTGCCTCGGCTGCCCGTCGGCTTCGCACGAAGGCCAGGGTCTGGCGTCCGTCGGCGACCAGATCGGCGAGCAGGTAGGCCGCTTCGGTGGTGGCGGTCCGATGCACCGGCTCGACCTCGTCGTTGCCGATGTCCATCGGCTGCCAGAGCGCGATCGTGCGTTCGGGAGTCGGTGAGGAGTCGTGGGTCACCTCTTGGACGGCATCGCCTATCAGTCGCGCCAGCGCGATCGCGGGATCTGCCACCGTCGCCGAGGCGGCGATGATGACGGGATCAACGCCCAGATGCGAGCAGATGCGACGCAGCCTGCGGATGACGGCTGCGACATGGGCTCCGAAGACACCCCTATATATATGGGCCTCGTCGATCACGATGTAGTGGAGGCGCTTCAGGAAGGGTGCCCACCGGGCCTGATTGCCGAGCAGTGAGTGATGCAGGAGATCCGGATTCGTCAGGATCAGGTTCGCGTGATTCTGCGCCCACTTGCGCTCATCGGTGGAGTTGTCGCCATCGACCGTTGCGGCCCTCAGCCACGGGAGATCCCGTTCGGCGAAGGTGCGCAGTTGATCATGGGCCAGGGCCTTGGTCGGTGCGATGTAGAGGGCGGTTGCACCCCGACCATTGGGAGCTGAGATGCCCTCGTGGATCGCGGTCAGAATCGGCAGTGAGTAGGCGAGGGACTTGCCTGAGGCCGTGCCCGTCGCGAGCACCACATGGTGACCGTCATGTGCCAGGCAGGCGGCCTCGACTTGATGCTGCCAAGGCCTGGCGATGCCTGGGTACGAGGCGCGGATCTCATCTGGCACCCATGCAGGCCAGTCGGCGAAGACGGCCTCACGAGCGGAGCGCACTTCGACATGACGGAGCCGCTCCTCGCGCCCTTGGGCCAGGCGTGCGAGAACTCCCTCAACACTCGCGCTCATTTCCCCCACGGTAACGCGGGCGTGTGTCAAAGTTCAGCATGGAGTTCGAAGTCTCCAGTGAGGTTCGGGACGCAGTCGTGATCGTGCGTGCTCGCGGTGAAGTCGATCTGGCCACTGCCCATCTGCTCGATGAAGGTATCGCTGAGGCATGGACGCCGCCGGTGCCTTTGATCATCGATGCGCTCGAGGTCGGCTTCATGGACTCCACCGGCCTCGGCGTGCTGGTCAAGGCGGTGCAACGAACGCGCATCGAGGGTGGCACCGTGGCAATCGCCGTGTCCGCAGATCGGGTGCGCAAGGTGCTCGCCATCACGGGGCTGGATACGTTCGTCTCCGTGCACGGATCGGTCGATGAAGCCGTCCGCGCCACGAAAACCGGGTGAAACGGACAATTTCCCAATTCCGGCCGATTTCCCCCGCTGCCCTCATAGACTCCGCGCGGTTCTGTGAACGTCGGTTCACCCTTAGTCAGGAGACCCATGATTGAGCTCAGTGGAAGCAATCTGACGACAGTCGTCGTCGTTGCTGTCATCGCACTGCTCGCGCTTCTTGTTGCGGCGGTGCTTGTTCGCGAAGTCCTCGCTGCGAGTGAGGGCACCCCAAAGATGCGCGAGATCGCAGCCGCGATCCAGGAAGGCGCCTCAGCCTTCCTGAACCGACAGTTCAAGACCCTTGGGGTCTTCGCGGTGATCGTGTTCTTCGTGCTATTCCTGCTGCCCGCTGACAGTTCCGGTGAGCGCATCGGCCGAAGCCTCTTCTTCCTGGTCGGTGCTGTCTTCTCCGGTACGACCGGCTACATGGGCATGTGGCTCGCCGTTCGCGGCAACGTCCGCGTCGCCGCCGCTGCCAATGAGTCCGGGGAGAAG
>JBAYUM010000051.1:0-11770 GCA_041675125.1 Candidatus Nanopelagicales bacterium | reverse complement strand
TCGACGTGCATCTCCACGACCCAGTAGCGCAGGGAGTCCATCACGAGTTGCAGCACGTGTGGATTCGAGAGGTTCAGGGTGTTGCCAGTGCCCGTGTAGTCCGCATACCGGCGTCCACCATCGGTGAGGTGGTAGTAGTCGTCGTTGTCGATGCCGCGAAAGCTGAGGGTCGGTCCGAGTTGATTGCCTTCGGCAGTGTGGTTGTAGACGACGTCGAGGATCACTTCGAGTCCGGCAGCATGGAGATCCTTGACCATCTGCTTGAACTCGTTGACCTGCTGCCCGCGGCCGCCGGAGGAACTGTAGGCATCATGCGGGGCGAAGAAGCCGATGGAGTTGTAGCCCCAGTAATTCGTCAGCTCAAGCTCGAGGAGATGCGTCTCGTCGATGAACTGGTGGACCGGCAGCAGTTCCACTGCTGTGACTCCGCACGCCCGCAGGTGCTCGATGACTGCTGGATGCGCGAGTCCTGCATAGGTGCCTCGCTGATGCTCCGGGACGCTCGGATGAAGCTTGGTGAGGCCCTTCACGTGGGCCTCGTAGATCACCGTATCGCCCCATGGGGTCAGTGGACTCTGGTCATTGCCCCAGTCGAAGGCAGTGTCGACCAGTACCGACTTGGGGACATACGGAGCTGAATCCTCGGTGCTGAAGGCCATGTCATCCGTGCCGATGTGACCCTTGATCGCCGGGTTGAGGGTGACCGTTCCCTCGATGGCCTTGGCGTAGGGGTCGAGCAGCAGCTTGTTCGGATTCCATCGATGCCCGATCGCCGGATTCCACGGACCGTGCACCCGGAATCCGTAGCGGGTTCCAACGGGCATGTCCTCGATATGCAAGTTGAACACATTGAAGACCCGCTCAATGATCTCGATCTGCTGCTCATTGCCCTCGTCGTCGAAGATGCAAAGGAAGACCCGCGAGGCGCCTTGGGCCCAGAGGGCGACGAAGGCGCCACCCCGGCCATCGGGTCGCACTCCAAGGGGATCCCAGCGATTGGCATGAGTCAGTGGCACCCGGCAACGCTAACAGTGCGGGTGCACACGGATGTCGCCACTAGGCTCGCGGAAATTGCCCTCGTTATCGTGGAGTGAACATGCCTGAATTCGTGAGCCTGGAAGTCCAGGATGCCGTAGCCGTGGTCACCTTGCAGCGGCCGCCGATGAATGCGCTCTCCGTGCAGGTGCAACGAGAGATCGGGGACCTCGCCCGCGAGGTGACACGGCGCTCGGATGTCCACGCAGTGGTCCTGTACGGCGGCGAGCGCCTCTTTGCCGCCGGGGCCGACGTCAAGGAGATGGCGGACCTTGACTATCAGGCGATGATCGAGGTGTCCCTGCGACTGGAGGAGGCATTCACTGCAGTTGCGCGGATCGCCCAGCCGACGATCGCGGCCATCACCGGCTTCGCCCTCGGCGGAGGCTGCGAGCTCGCGCTCGCGTGCGACTTTCGCGTCGCAGCCGATAACTCCAAGCTCGGTCAGCCGGAGATGCTGCTTGGGCTGATCCCGGGTGCTGGCGGCACCCAGCGGCTTCCACGACTCATCGGGGCGGCAAGGGCCAAGGAACTCATCTTCTCGGGCCGTTTCGTCGACTCTGAGGAGGCTCTGAGAATCGGGCTTGTCGATGTCGTGGTTCCGGCCGACCAGGTGCTGGAGCGGGCGATGCAATGGGCTCAGCAACTGGCGCGGGGGCCGCGCATCGCCATGCAGGCTGCCAAGCGGGCCATCGACCGGGGGCTGGATGTCGATCTGGAAACCGGTCTCGAGATCGAGCGCCAGGCCTTCTCCAGCCTGTTCGCCACTGAGGATCGCATGATCGGGATGCAGTCCTTCCTTGACAACGGAGCGGGCAAAGCAACGTTCACGGGTCGATAGCAGGGCACTACCATGGTCCTTTGTGACTGAGCGCAGCTATCTGGACCACGCTGCGACGACGCGCATGCTCCCGCAGGCCCAGCAGCGCTGGCTTGAGGTCAGTTCGCTGATGGGCAACCCATCCTCTCTGCATGACTCAGGCCGGCGCGCGCGTCGCATCGTCGAAGAGGCTCGCGAGAGCATCGCTGCCGATCTGCGCACCCGCCCCAGTGCCGTGATCTTCACCAGTGGTGGCACGGAGGCCGACAACCTCGCAGTCAAGGGCCTGTTCTGGCTGGGCGAGACCCAGGGCAGGAACGGCGTGATCGCATCGTCGATCGAGCACCATGCAGTACTCGATCCGGTCAAATGGCTCGGCGAGCATGAGGGCGCGCGCGTGCACTGGGCGGCAGTTGATGCCGCAGGTCGTGTCGACCCTTCCGATATCGAATCGGCTTTGGCCGCGCATGAGGTTGCCCTGTGCACAGTGATGTGGGCGAACAATGAAGTGGGCACCGTGCAGCCGGTGGCAGCCCTGGCAGCCCTGTGCAGGTCCTATGGCGTGCCATTCCACACCGATGCCGTGCAGGTGCTCGGGCAGTTGCCGATGGATCTTGGCGAACTCGGTGCAGCTGCCGTGACCGTCTCCGGCCACAAGGTCGGTGGTCCGTTCGGCGTTGGCGCCCTGATCGTCGATCCCGACTTGAAGCTCACTCCGGTCCTGCATGGCGGTGGGCACGAGCGCGAGATCCGCTCAGGGACCCTGGATGCCGCTGGTGTTGCCGCATTCGCAGTGGCCGTTCGAGAAGCCGTGTCGCACCAGGGGCGATTCGCCGCCGAGATGATGGACCTGCGCAATGACCTGATCTCACGGGTGCTGCTCGAAGTGCCGGCCGCGCAGCTCAACGGCGAGCCGAATCTCGATGGCCCTGATCGACTGCCTGCCAATGCGCACTTCACTTTCGCTGGCTGTGAGGGCGACGCCCTGCTGCTCCTGCTCGATGCAGCCGGCATCGACTGCTCGACAGGGTCAGCATGCACCGCGGGCATCCCTGAGCCAAGTCACGTGCTCCTTGCCATGGGAGCCGAACCGCAGGCCTCGCGCGGATCGCTGCGATTCAGCCTCGGTCGCGAGACGACCAAGTCCGATGTCGATCATCTGCTCGACGTACTTCCGGCCGCGGTGGATCGAGCAAGGCGAGCGGGCTCAGTCCGGAGCCGATCATGAAGGTGCTGGCTGCGATGTCCGGCGGGGTCGACTCATCGGTTGCGGCGGCTCGCATGGTTGACGCAGGGCACGAGGTCACAGGCGTGCATCTTGCGCTCTCGAAGGCTTCCTCCATCCCGGGGTCACGTGGCTGCTGCACACTCGATGATGCGCGGGATGCCCGAAGGGTTGCCGACCGGCTCGACATCCCTTTCTATGTGTGGGACCTGTCAGAGAAGTTCGCGCAGGAGGTCATGGACAATTTCCTCGCGGAGTACCAACTCGGAAACACGCCCAACCCGTGCCTGCGCTGCAATGAGAAGATCAAGTTCCTGGCACTGCTCGAACGAGCGCTGGCTCTGGGATTCGATGCTGTTGCCACAGGCCACTATGCGCAGGTCGTTGACGGTCCGCATGGCAAGGAGCTCCATCGCGCAGTCGATCCGGAGAAGGACCAGTCGTATGTGCTGGGCATGCTCGAGGGCTGGCAGTTGGATCACTCGCTCTTTCCCCTGGGCGCTGACACCAAGGATCAGGTGCGCGCTGAGGCCGAGGTGCGCGGCCTGCTGACCGCGAGAAAGCCCGACAGCCACGACATCTGCTTCATCCCTGATGGTGACACTGCAGGCTTCCTTCGACGCAGGCTCGGCGACAATCCCGGGGAGATCAGCGATGTCGAGACAGGCGTGGTCATCGCAGAGCATGACGGCGCCTTCGGCTACACGATCGGACAACGACGTGGACTTGACCTGAAGGTGCCTGCGGCCGATGGCAGGCCGCGATACGTGGTCGACATCGACATCCAGGAACGCAAGGTGTTCGTCGGACCCCCAGGGCTGCTCGATGTCGACCAGATCATCGCTGTGCGACCCACCTGGGCCAATCAGCCCGTTGGGGCGGAGCCGGTCGCCTGCAATGCCCAAGTGCGAGCGCACGGCACGCCGGTTCGGGCCAGTGCTCGGGTCGAGCAGAGCGTCTTGGTCGTGGACCTCCATGAGACCATTCGCGGACTCGCGACCGGCCAGGGCGTGGTCATCTACGACGGAACGCGAGTCATCGGGTCGGCGACGATCGAGAGCACGCGCCGGGTCGTGTGCGAGTGAGCTTCCCGTGGCAGCCAGCCGATGCCACTGGAATCGGATCCCTGCCGGGTGAGCGATCGCGCGATGCTGCACGCATCGTCGTGGACGCGCTGCCGGATTTCCTCCATGTGCCCGAGCTTCCCAATCGCGGACCGGGCGCCGATCTCATCGGCAGGACGGGGGCGCTGCTGCACGCCGTGGGTGCTGACTTCGGACTTGAGACCACATCGGATGGCTGGCGAATCACCAGTGGCGTGAGCCGCATCATGAAGCGCGGCATCTCGTGGATTGGTGAGGATCTCGATGCGCTCGAGGAGTTCGGCCAGGACTACTCCGGGCCGCTGAAGACACAGATTGCCGGGCCGTGGACCCTGGCTGCGAGCATCGAGCTGGCAGGTGGAGAGCGGATGCTGCGCGATGCCGGTGCCTGCCGCGACCTGGCAGGCGCGCTCGCCGAGGCGACTGGACTGCACCTCGCCGACCTGCGGCGACGGTTCCCCAAGGCCACATTGATCCTGCAGATCGACGAGCCCGGTCTTTGCGCCGTGCTGGAGGGGAGCATCGGCAGTGTCAGTGGGCTCTCGCGATTCGATCCCGTCGACCCGCAAGTAGTGCAGGACGCACTTCGCCAGGTTCTCGCTGTCGACCCCGGTACCTTCAGCGGTGTGCACTGCTGTGCCAAGAATCCGCCGATTGCCGTGCTGGTCAATGCCGGTGCCCGGTTCGTCAGCATCGACCTCACCCTTGGCCGTATCAACGAGGATGCGATGGGCGAGGCATGGGAGCAGGGCATCGGCCTGTGGGCCGGAACGGTCAACCCGCTCGTGATCGACCAGCGGGTGAGCGACACGGTGGCAAGCGCACCTGTTCGCGCGCTCGCGCATCATCTCGGACTCGAGGATACTGAGCACATGGCGTCGGTCGTGGTCACGCCGACCTGCGGATGCGCAGGCGCAACTTGGGTGCAGGTTCGCGCGGCGTATGACGCCTGCGTGAGGGCTGGGCGGGTGCTGCGAAACGAGGAGCGCTATGTCTGATGTTCCATCGCAGGCGCGAGCACGCTGGTCAGAGCTGGTTGGCATGATCGAGGGTGCTCGCGAGGCGTACTACTTGCACGACAGGCCGACGATCGATGATCTGGAGTACGACAAGTCCTTCGCCGAGCTTGTTGCCCTCGAGCAGGCGTATCCCATCCTGCAGACGCAGGACTCGCCGACGATGGCCGTAGGCGGTGCCGCGAGTGACATGTTCACGCCCGTTGAGCACCTGCAGCGCATGTACTCCCTTGACAACGCATTCGATGACGAAGAGCTCGACGCCTGGTTCGCCAGACTGGACAAGGCAACAGGCGACACGCCATTGCTCTGCGAACTCAAGATCGACGGCCTTGCGATAGACGCGGTGTATGAACGTGGTCGACTCAAGTCCCTTGCCACGCGTGGGGACGGGCGCGTGGGGGAGGACGTCACCTACAACGCGAGATTCATACCCGCGATCCCGCATTCGCTGCGGGCATCCGAAGGCGCGGTACTGCCCGACCTCATTGAGATTCGAGGCGAGATCTTCTTCACCGTTGCAGCCTTCGATGCGCTGAATGCGGATCAGATGGACCAAGGGCTGTCACCGTTTGCCAATCCACGCAATGCGGCAGCTGGAAGCCTGCGCCAGCGCATTGATCGTCGTGAGGATGAACTCGCCTCGGTCAGGTCGAATGCATCGACGCAACGGCAATTGAGTCGAGTCGAGCGGCTGGAGGCTGAATTGAGGCGGTCGACCCATCGCCTCGAGCAACTGCGTCTCACGGTGCATGGCGTAGGTGCGGTCACCGGACTGGAGCTCACGAGCCAGAGCCATGCCTATGAAGTCCTGCGCAGCCTGGGCCTGCCGACGAGCGATCGGTTCGCAGTGCACCCGGATGCGCAGGGCGCACGCGATTACATCGCCTATTACGGCGAGCATCGGCACGATGTCGAGCACGAGATCGATGGCATCGTCATCAAGGTCGACGACCTGGCCCTGCAGCGTGAACTGGGCGAGACCTCACGGGCGCCGCGCTGGGCCATCGCCTACAAGTACCCGCCAGAGGTCGTACGCACGCGACTTCTCGACATCCAGGTCAATGTGGGCCGCACAGGCCGCGTGACTCCATTCGCCGTGATGGAACCGGTGAAGGTCGCCGGATCGACCGTGTCGATGGCGACACTGCACAACGGCTTCGAGGTGAGCCGCAAGGGCGTGCTGATCGGTGACATGGTCTTCCTTCGCAAGGCAGGCGATGTCATTCCCGAGGTGCTCGGGCCCGTTGTTGAGTCGCGCACGGGTGACGAGCGCGCCTTCGTCATGCCGACCCATTGCCCTGAATGCGGAAGCGAACTGCGAGCAGAGAAGGAGGGGGACAAGGACATTCGCTGCCCGAATGCGCGACGCTGCCCAGCGCAGTTGCGCGAACGGCTCTTCCATGTGGCGTCCCGGGGCGCACTCGATATCGAGGGCCTCGGCGCGAAGGCCGCCACCGCGATGCTGGGCTGCGGGATAGTCCAGGACATCGGCGATGTCTTCCTGCTCGACGACAATGCGCTGCTGACATGCGAGTTCTTCACGCGTGATGGCGATCAACTCAGCGAGAACGCCAAGGGGATCCTGACGCAGATCAAGCAGGCACGCTCTCGCCCGCTGTGGCGTGTGCTGGTGGCGCTGTCGATTCGCCACGTCGGTCCGTCTGCTGCGCAGGCCCTGGCCCGCGAGTTCGGCTCGATCGACGCGATCGCACAGGCCGATCCGTCGACCCTTGCCAGCGTGGAGGGTGTGGGCTCGGTCATCGCTGATGCGGTCCACGAATGGTTCGATGTCGACTGGCACCGCGAGGTCATTGAGAAGTGGCGTCGTGGCGGAGTGCGACTCGAGGACGAGATGGTCGATCGAGGAGCAGGTCCGCTTTCGGGAGTCAGCGTCGTGATCACTGGCTCGATCGAGGGCTATACCCGTGATTCTGCCGCGGAGGCCGTGACGGCCGCCGGTGGCAAGGTGGTGGGCTCTGTCTCCAAGAAGACCGATGTGCTGGTCGCCGGCGCCAGTGCGGGCTCGAAGCTGGACAAGGCGGAATCCCTCGGGGTTCCCGTCGTCGGGCCCGAGCGTTTCGCAACCCTGCTTACCCAGGGATTGGCTGCCGCTCTCGCTTCATAGAATTGGGCAATGACAATCAGCAGGGCCGATGTTGCACATCTGGGACGCCTAGCCCGACTTGAACTGACCGAGCAGGAACTGGACCACTACTCGACCCAGCTCGACGTGATCCTGCACGCTGTCGCCCGGATCTCCGAGGTGGCTGCCGACGATATTCCGCCCACCTCTCATCCGGTCCCCATGGAGAATGTCTATCGCGCAGACGTGGTGGTGCCGGGTGTTGACCGGTCAGAGGTCTTTGCCAGCGCTCCCGCTCATGAGGATGACCGTTTTCGCGTTCCTCGCATCCTGGACGAGGAGTAGCGATGGACCTCATCAAGCTCAGCGCCGCTGATCTCTCCGACGCCATGTCCAAGGGCGAGGTGTCGGCCGTGGAGGTCGCCCAGGCGCACCTTGACCGCATCGCTGCAGTCGACGACCGCGTGCATGCGTTCCTGCATCTCGAGGGTGAGTCAGCCATCGCGCATGCAACGAGCGTCGATGCTCGCCGCAGTGCTGGGGAGCAACTGGGCGCCCTGGCTGGAGTGCCGTTGGCGCTCAAGGACAACCTGGCCATGCGCGGAGTTCCGACCACCTGCGGTTCCAAGATCCTGGAGGGCTGGCGTCCGCCCTATGACGCAACTGTCGTCGAGCGACTGCGCGCCAATGATGTCGTGATCCTGGGCAAGACGAACATGGACGAGTTCGCCATGGGCTCCTCGACAGAGCATTCCGCCTACGGCGCAACCCGCAATCCGTGGGACCTCGAGCGCATCCCTGGCGGCTCCGGTGGCGGTTCGGCCGCTGCGGTCGCTTCCTTCGAGGCGCCACTGGCCATCGGATCAGACACCGGCGGTTCCATCCGTCAGCCGGCTGCTGTCACCGGCACGGTCGGCGTCAAGCCCACCTATGGCGCAGTCTCGCGCTATGGGCTGGTGGCGCTCGCATCATCCCTCGACCAGGTCGGCCCTTGCGCTCGCACGGTGATGGACACAGCGCTGCTGCATGCGGCGATTGCCGGACATGACCATCGTGACTCCACCTCGATCAATGCGGAGGTGCCTGATGTCGTCGCAGCGGCAACCAGGGCTGATGTTCGCGGCATGAAGATCGGCATCGTCTCGCAGCTGTCAGGCGATGGCTACCAGGCGGGTGTCTCGCAGCGATTCACCGAGGCGCTCACGCATCTGGAGCACCTCGGTGCCGAGATTGTCGAGGTCTCCTGCCCGAGTTTCGACTATGCCCTCGGTGCCTATTACCTGATCCTGCCATCCGAGGCGTCGAGCAACCTGGCCCGCTTCGACGGCATGCGCTTCGGGCTGCGTGCAGGCGACGATGGCCGGAACTCAGTTGAGCAGGTCATGTCCTTGACCCGCGAGGCGGGATTCGGGGCCGAGGTGAAGCGACGCATCATCCTTGGCACCTATGCCCTGTCCAGCGGCTACTACGACGCGTACTACGGCCAGGCGCAGAAGGTGCGCACCCTGATCATGCGTGACTTCACGGCAGCCTTCGCCCAGGCTGATGTCCTCGTGTCGCCAACGGCACCCACCACTGCCTTCAAGCTCGGCGAGAAGCTGGATGATCCCATCGCTATGTACCTCAATGACGTTGCAACGATCCCGGTCAACCTGGCGGGACTGGGCTCGATGTCGCTGCCTGCTGGCCTGGCACCGGAGGATGGCCTGCCCGTCGGCTTTCAGATCATGGCCCCACCCATGGCTGATGATCGGCTGTATCTCGTCGGTGCAGCACTTGAGGCAGCACTGCACGACCAGTGGGGCCACCTGCTGATTGAGGAGGCTCCCGGACTATGAGCACCAACCACGAGACCATTGCCTTCGACGAGGCGCTCAAGACCTTTGAGCCCGTGCTCGGGCTCGAGGTGCACGTTGAACTCGGCACCCGCTCGAAGATGTTCTGCGGCTGCTCGACAGTGTTCGGCGCTGATCCGAACACGCAGGTATGCCCTGTATGCCTCGGCCTTCCCGGGTCCATGCCAGTGGTCAACCGCACTGCGATCGAGTCGACTATCCGCATCGGGCTGGCGCTGAACTGCACCATCGCCAGTTGGTGTCGCTTTGCCCGCAAGAACTACTTCTACCCCGATATGCCCAAGGACTATCAGATCAGCCAGTACGACGAGCCGCTGTGCTCGAACGGCTATCTCGATGTCACGGTCGAGACCGAGGATGGGCCAGAGGTCGTGCGTGTCGAGATCGAACGAGTGCACATGGAGGAGGACACGGGCAAGCTGCTGCACACGGGTGGAGCGACCGGCCGCATTCATGGTGCGGACTACTCGCTTGTCGACTACAACCGTGCGGGAATTCCGCTGGTCGAGATCGTGACCAAGACGATCGAAGGCACCGGACACCTCGCCCCAGCAGTTGCTAAGGCCTATGTCGCTGAGCTTCGCGATCTCATGCGAGCACTTGACGTGTCCGATGTGCGCATGGAGGAAGGCTCCATGCGCTGCGATGTCAACCTGTCGCTGAACAGGCCGGGTGATGGCTGGGGCACCCGCAGCGAGACCAAGAACGTGAACTCGCTGAGGTCGGTCGAGCGCGCAGTGCACAGCGAGAGCGAACGGCAGGCCGCGCTGCTCAGCAGTGGTGGCCGCATCGTGCAGGAGACGCGGCACTTCCACGAGGACACCGGACGGTCAACCAGTGGTCGCTCCAAGGAGCAGGCCGAGGACTACCGTTACTTCCCAGAACCTGATCTGGTGCCGGTCGCTCCCAGTGAGGCCTGGATCGAGGAACTCCGCGCGACCATGCCAGAGCTGCCCTCGGACAAGCGCGATCGCCTCAAGGCGGAGTGGGGCATCAATGGCTTCGAGCTGCAGACCATCGTCAATGCCGGTGCCCTGGAACTGGTCGAGGCGACCATCAATGCCGGTGTCGACTCTGCAGCGGCGCGCAAGTGGTGGACAGGCGAGCTCCAGCGATCTGCGAACGAAAGCGGGGTCGAGCTCGCTGACCTCAACGTGACACCAGACCATGTGAAGCAGGTCGAGGCATTGATCGCCAATGGTGCGCTCAATGACAAGCTGGCGCGTCAGGTGTTCGAGGCATTGATCGCCCGGGAGGGCACTGTCGAGGAGATCATCGCCGAGCGCGGGCTCGCTGTGGTCAGTGACGATGGCGCGCTCCTGGTCGCCATCGATGAGGCGCTCGCCTCCCAGCCCGATGTCGCCGAGAAGATCAAGGACGGCAAGATCCAGGCTGCGGGTGCGATCGTGGGCGCGGTGATGAAGGCCACCAAGGGCCAGGCCGACGCAGCCAAGGTGCGCACCCTGCTCCTTGAACGCCTCGGAGTCAGCGAATAGTCGACCAAGGGATTGCAGCGCGCCCCTTTGCGCATAGCCTTAGTGGGCAGGTTCAGTTCGACAAACGAGATTCGTGAGGTTCGTCATGCCGATGTATCGCTCCCGCACGTCAACCCACGGCCGCAACATGGCCGGTGCCCGCGCCCTTTGGCGAGCCACCGGCATGAAGGACGGCGACTTCGGCAAGCCGATCATCGCAGTGGTCAACTCCTTCACCCAGTTCGTTCCCGGACACGTCCACCTGAAGGACCTCGGTCAGCTGGTCGCCCGTGAGATCGAGGCTGCCGGCGGTATCGCCAAGGAGTTCAACACCATTGCCATCGACGATGGCATCGCGATGGGACATGCGGGCATGCTCTATTCGCTGCCGAGCCGGGACCTGATCGCCGACTCTGTCGAGTACATGGTCAATGCGCACACCGCTGATGCCATGATCTGCATCTCCAACTGCGACAAGATCACCCCAGGCATGCTGATGGCTGCAATGCGCCTCAACATCCCAGTGGTATTCGTGTCCGGTGGCCCAATGGAGGCAGGCAAGGTCACCTGGCACGGGCTCACCCGCAAGGTCGATCTCATCGATGCCATGGTCGAGGCCGGCGACGAGAAGAACTCCGACGCCGAGGTCGAGGCGATGGAGCGGTCGGCCTGCCCGACCTGTGGGTCCTGCTCTGGCATGTTCACTGCCAACTCGATGAACTGCCTGACCGAGGCACTCGGACTCTCCCTGCCGGGCAACGGCTCGGTGCTGGCAACCCATGCCGATCGCAAGGAACTGTTCCTGCGGGCAGGTCGTCTGATCGTCGAGATCACCAAGCGCTATTACGAGCAGGATGATGAGAGCCTGCTGCCGCGGTCAATCGCCACCTTCGAGGCCTTCGAGAACGCCATTGCCCTCGATATCGCCATGGGCGGTTCGACCAACACCGTGCTGCACCTGCTGGCCGCTGCCAATGAGGCTGGGGTCCCCTTCACGATGAAGGACATCGACCGCATGTCGCACAAGGTGCCCAATCTCTCGAAGGTTGCGCCGGCCAGTCAGCTGGTCCACATGGAGGATGTGCACCGCGCTGGTGGGGTGATGGCGATTCTCGGTGAGCTTGATCGCGCTGGAGTGTTGCACACCCAACTGC
>JBAYUM010000050.1:0-11888 GCA_041675125.1 Candidatus Nanopelagicales bacterium | reverse complement strand
GCCACTGGCGTGACCGAGGTCGTTCCGGGTCGTTGGGCATGGCAGAGCGACCGATCGGTCATGTTCCGGCCGACCAACTTCTGGCCAGGCCGTTCGACCATCACGATCACCTCGACTCTTGATTCGGCCAACCTGGGCGTTTCGGGTGGTTCGACCCTGGTTGGCACCTCATCCCTGGGTCGCACCTACACCTTCAAGACGGCTCGCTCGCTGATCGGACGCGTTGACGGAAGCACGGACCTGATGAACGTCTACGTCGATGGCAAGAAGGTCAAGACCTACAAGATCTCGCTGGGCGGACCAGACTGGCGCACTCGCAATGGCGTCAAGGTGGTCAGCACCGCCAAGCAGCCGCAGAAGACCTACACCAGTCAAGCCCTTGGGATCACCGATCCCAAGCAGCAGTACTCACTCGATGCCAAGTGGAACACCCGACTGACCCCGTCCGGCGAGTTCATGCACGCGGCACCTTGGGCGACAGGGCGACTGGGTCGCTATAACGGCTCCCATGGCTGCACGAACATGTATGAGGGCGATGCCAAGTGGATCTTCGACAACACGATCCCAGGTGATGTCTTCATCTACACCAATACCCAGGGCAATCTCGCCGAGCCGGGCAATGGTGCCGGTGGGCTGTGGAATGTCTCGTGGGCCAATTGGGTGAAGAAGTCGGCACTGAAGTCGGTGCCGGTGCCCCCGGTTCCTGCTCCCATCCCGACTGCAGTTCCGACGCCGACTCCCACCCCAAGCGCATCAACCGTGAGCACATAACGCGATCTACTGGCAGGATTGCGCCATGGGTTCACTCAATCGCATCGTTGGCGCGCTCGGACCGAATCGCTCCCTGGCCGAGCGAGTCGCGCTCTTCGCGGCGGCTGCCTCAGTAGGCCCTTCCTTCGAACCGGGCCTGCAGCCGCGCAAGACCGTCGACCAGGCGATCGCGACCGGCGTCATCTCGGCGACGACGCTCTCCTTGGTCACCGCGACCCAGAGCACGATTGACTCGCTTGGCACCTTGCTGCTGCGGGCTCGGAAGTTCGGCGATGACGGACCGTCGTCGGCCACGAAACTGCTCTTCACCGTCGGCACGAATCTGCTGTGGGCTGGTGTGACCGAGGGGGTTGCACGGGCATTGCCACCTCGCGAGGACGAGAAGCTCCGGCGTGGTCTCGCGCGAGTTGCTGCCCAACGCTCGTCGAAGGTCGCGTTGGCCGGCGCCGGATTGAGCGCGGCCATCGGAACCTTCGATGTCCTTGCTCAGCGTCGCAATACCTGGCGCTGGGCGGCCGACATCCCCGTCGCGCTTCCAGCGGGCATCGCCGCCTCTGCCTTCGAGATCCAGCGGGTGCATCGAAATGCGGCCAAGTTCAATGACACGACCATCGCTGCTGTGTCGACGCGCAATTCGGTCTTGATCGCCCTCGGGGTAGGTGCGGGAGTGATCGCTCTGCAAGGCGGCGAGCGTCAGCTGGCCAAGCAGGTCTCCAACGGGTTGACCCGCATTGCCCCCGCCTATGACGAGGTGGCCAATCCGATCGGGCATCTGGTTGCCCTGGGCATCCTGGGCGGAGTACTCGGCGCCGGCTATGAATACGCAACGCGTCGCGTTGAGCAGGGCGGCGCTGCGGTCGAGCCTGCCTACCAGACCCCGCCCACCAGTCCTTATGTCTCAGGCAGTCCTGACAGCCTGGTGCCGTTCACGACCCTGTCACGTGAGGGTCGTCGCTTCACCAACATGGTGCTCACTCGCGATGAGATCGAGGGTGTCATGGGTATGCCGGCAACCGATGACCCGATCCGGCTCTTCGTCGGGCTCGACACGTCCGATGTCATCGAGGAGCGAGTGGAGCTCCTGATCGACGAGCTCGTGCGCACGAACGCATTCGATCGCGACGTGCTCGTCTTCGCGTCGCCGACTGGGTCGGGCTACATCAACTACGTGATGGCCGAGGCCCTCGAGTACCTCACTCTGGGCAACAGTGCCATCTGCACCATGCAGTACTCGATGCTCCCGTCGTCGATGTCATTGACGCGCACCGGACTGGCAGTCGAGCAGAACCGTGCGGTGATGTACGGCATCACTGGATATCTTCGCGGCCTGGCGCCTGAGAAGAGGCCGAAGTTCGTCCTTTTCGGGGAGAGCCTGGGTGCCTTGACGATGCAGGACATCTGGCGTCATCGCACAGTCGAGGCCATCGAGCGCGACTTCGTGCACTCCTCGATCTTCCTTGGCACTCCGTCAGCCACGGTATTCGCGAAGTCCTGGCGCATTGACAAGGAGCGCATCGATCCGCAGGGGATCATGATCGAGATCGACAATTTCGGCGAGTACCTCGATATTCCTGAAGATCAGCGCGCCCGCGTGCGCCACCTGCTGCTCAGTCATTACGACGATCCCATCCCGAAATTCGGCACCAACCTGCTACTGCGTCGTCCCTGGTGGCTGGGTCCCGTCGATGAGCGTCCGGCCGGAGTCCCGAAGTCCACCCATTGGCGGCCGGGCATCTCCTTCGTGCTCACCGGGGTCGACCTGATCAATGCGATGGATGTCGTGCCAGGCACATTCGGACGGCGTGGGCATGACTACCGCGAGGACATTGCGCGCTTCGTGTCGTCGATCTACGACCTGCCGTGCGCCCCGGAGCAACTGGAGAAGATCGAGTCGGCACTTCGTGAACGCGAATTGCAGTGGGCCCAGCGGCGAGTGGTCACAGAGCAGGTGGCACGCGCCAAGGAAGCACTGCTGCGCGAGATGAAGTCCTGGGGCACCTCTGAGGACCCGGGTGCGGTGAGTGATGAAGTGTGGAAGGAACTCGTCGCTTCAGCGCAGACGAACCTGGTCGCAGAGGAGACTCACGCAGATTCGTAGTGCTCCTCACCAGCTGATCGACTTGGCGTCAGCGAGTATTCGCTGCACGTAGTCCTGCGTCTCTGGGTATGGCGGAATGCCGTCGTACCGGCGTACAGCGGCGAACCCGGCGTTATATGCAGCCAGTGTGTTCTTCAAGCGGCTGCCGCTCACGCCTTTGACCAACTGACGGTTGCGGCAGTTGAACTCGGCTGCCGAGGCAATCGCATCGGCGGGATCCCAGACATCGGCCCGGCCGTCGCCATTGGCGTCAAGACCGACCTGCTCCCAGACCTGGGGCATGAACTGTGCGATGCCCTGGGCGCCTGCGGGACTCTGAGCCCTCTCGTCCCACCCGCTCTCATTGGCCAGTTGCGCTGCGAAGATCTCGATGGGGATCTTCGGGCAGCGTTCAGCTGCGCTCAGCACGAGAGCTCGATACTGCTGTGGAACAGCAACGGGACCGAGCAGGCCGTACCTCTTCGCTGTGTTCACGGCGAGCCCGATCATGACCACGGCAACAGCTATCACCAAGGTCAGGACGACCAGTGAGCGCAGGCGGTGTCGGGCAGGCATTGGCCCACGGTAACCCGAAAGCCGAGCAGAACGCGTACGGTGGTCCAGTGGCGAGCGACGCACCGAGGAGGGTCCCGGATCTCTCCCGACCTGAGGTGGAGTCCCTCTTCGAGCAGCGCCTGGCCGCAGCGTTCGCGGCGCTCGGGGTCTTCAACCTCCTGGTCGTCGGCAAGACGGGTGTCGGCAAGTCCACCTTGGTGAATGCGATGTTCGGCAGCGAGGTTGCCAGGACTGGCCTCGGGGAGCCGGTGACCAAGGGGCTGGTGCACTACCGGATTCCCGACAGTTTCCTGGGGCTGTACGACGCCGAGGGATTCGAGACCGGCGTTGCGGGCGACGCGATTCTCAACGGCCTGCGTGCCCTCGTCAGCAGGTATGCCGAGCGGCCATCCGAGGAGCAGATCCATGCCTCCTGGTATCTCGTGCGCTGGTCGGACCGGCGCTTCGAGCAGGCGCAGGTCTCATTCGTGCGCGAGCTTGCCCGCATGCAACTGCCCGTCGTCATCGTGCTCACCCAGGTTCCGACACGCGATGGGCAGGTGCACCCGGAGGCGCGAGAGTTCGCCGAGTACATCGACAGCCTCGAACTGCCCGTTGCCGGTCCCACGATCCTGACCAACGCACAGGCGGATGCATTCAGCTCCGCACCTGTCTTCGGACTGCAGGATCTGCTCGATGCCACCTATCGTGTCGTTCCCGAAGTGGCCGAGCGGGCGTTGACAGCTGCGCAGAAGATCGACTTCGGACGTAAAAAAAAAGCGGTCGACTCGATCATTAATCAGGCATCGACGATAGCCGCAGGTATCGGTGCGACCCCTATTCCCTTTGCCGACGCTGCTCTGCTGATTCCCAATCAGATCACGATGATCGCCAGGATCACTGCTGCCTACGGACTGCCGCCGAGTCGTTCGCGCGCGATGTCCCTGGCCGGATCGATCGTGCTCACGGGAGGGGCGACCATGGCTGGTCGCTATGCGGTGACCAATCTGCTGAAGTTCATTCCCGGTGGGGCAGTGGCAGGCTCTGCGATCTCGGCGACGGTGGCGGCGAGCATGACCAAGGCCGTGGGTCTGGCCTGGAGCCAGGTATGCGAACTTGCCTTGGGCATGGATGACCAGCAGCGAGACCGGTTCTGGGCCAGTGGGGCGGTGGCGGAGCAGTTCCTTGTTTTCTTTAAGCAGAACCCCAGCGCAGGTGCATCTCTGCTTCGTCGCGTCGTAAAGCGTGCCTAGTCTGATTGACTAGAGAACCCACAGGAGGAGGATCTCGTGCGATCGCCGGAAGACATGTACGCCGTTCACTCGATGCCGTCTTTCACCGAGGCTCCGGCGCTCATTCATGCGTTCACGGGATATGTCGACGCAGGCGGCGCGGTGCGCATGACCATCGACCACATACTCGAAACGTGCGAGCATCGACTCATCGCGACCTTTGATGTCGACGAGGCCATGGATTTCCGGGCCCGCCGCCCCGTGCTGTCGTACTCAGTCGACCACTTCACAGGTGTCGACATCCCCGCGATCCACCTGCATGAGGTCATCGACGCGGAGGGCACGACCTTTCTGCTCCTCGCAGGACCAGAGCCCGATTACCAATGGCTGCGATTCATCAGTGCGGTTGCTGGCCTGGGACACCAATTCGGCATCAGGCTGAGCGTGGCGATCTCCGGGATTCCGTGGCCAGCCCCGCATACGCGGCCTCTGGGCATCACTGTCCACGGTTCGGATCCCTCGCTCGTCCAGGGCTTTCAGTCGATGGTCGGTGACGTCGACGTTCCCGGCCATATGGGTGCGATGCTCGAATTCCACCTGGCCCAGGAGGGCTTTGACTCCATGGGCATCACTGCGCAGGTGCCGCACTACCTGTCGCAGTTCCAGTACCCGCAGGGCGCGCAGACCCTGTTGAACGGACTGAGCATGATCACCGGCCTGGCACTTCCGTCCGGGGGACTTGATGGGCTCGCTGCCCAGGCAAGCAAGGAGATCGATGAGCAGCTCGACGGAAACGAGGAGTTCGGGACCGTCGTCGCAGCTCTTGAGCACCAGTACGACCAGACGCGTGGGCCCGGTGGAGCAGATCAGGTAAACGAGCCTGATCATGTGCCGACGGGCGATGAGATCGCCGCCGCGCTGGAGTCATTCCTTCGCGAGCTCGATGCTGACGAAGGCAAGTCCGAGAACTAGACCGAGCAGCGTGCCCCAGCGGCGGGCAGCGTGCCCCGCAGCAGGTACTCGCTGACGCTTGCGTCGATGCATCTCGAGCCGGAGCCGAAGGCTGTGTGACCGTTGCCCTCATACGTGAGCAGGGTGCTTGTCGGCAACTGTCGGTTCAGCGCCTGCGCCCAGGCGTAGGGAGTCGCCGGGTCGAACCGAGTTCCGACAATGAGCATTGGCGCTGTTGTCGGACTGGATACAGGCGCCGGGCGCACTGGGTCGTGTGCGAACCAGGACGTGCATGGGGCATTGCTCCAGGCAAGGGACTTGGCTATCTCCGGGACTGCTGCACCCACGGCCCATCGCCTGGCTGCTGCTGCGAGCCCAGCGCTGTTGGGTGTCGCGGGAAGGTCCCAGCAGTCGATCGCGTAGTAGGCGGACTGCATATTCGAGGCGAAGGTCGTTGGCCCGGTTTGCTCGGTGCCCATCCACGCGAGCTCCAGCAGCCCAGTGCCATCGCCCTTGAAGGCCGTGCTCAGGGCATCGGTCAGGGCTTCCCACATGTCGGTCGAGTACATCGGCGTGAGCATTCCGCCCATCGCCAGGGACTGGGTCAGGGGAGTGCCTTGGCGAGTGCGCAGTGGCCGCGCATCCACACGGGCAAGGAACAGGTTGACCTTGGCGATGACGGCTGAGCGCGTTCTGCCCAGTGCACAGGGCTGGTGCGCCAGGCAGTCATCGATGTAATTCTGAAAGGCTCGCTGGAAGCCCTGCGACTGGCCGAAGGACAGCTCCATTCCGTCGAGGGACGGATCCAGGGCTCCGTCGAGGACGAAACGGCCGACACGGTCAGGGAATGCCGCGATGTATGAAGTGCCCAGCGCCGTGCCATAGGAGAAGCCGAGCCAATTGAGCTTCTCCTGGCCCAGGGCAGAGCGCAGGATGTCAAGGTCCTGGGTGGCAAACGCAGTGCCGACTCGTGGAGCGATCCTGGGGGTGTACTTCAGGCAGCCCTTGCTGATCTTGGCCGCGGTTGACATCACCTGCTTGGTCTCGCGAGGTGAATCGGGAGTCGAGTCCATCGCCAGCCAAGCTGCGGTCTGCTTCGGCGTCATGCAGGTCACTGGTGCTGAGTGCTGCACTCCGCGCGGATCGAAGCCGATGAAATCGAATTCGCGAGCAACGGCAGGTGCCACATCGCGAGCGATGTACTTGGCGAAGTCCAGACCCGAGGCACCTGGGCCACCGGGATTCACCACGATGGCGCCTTGGAAGGTTGATCCGGTGTGGCGCACGCGGCTCAGCGCCACACTGATATCGCCGAGGCTCAGGTCGTTGTAGTCCAGGGGCACGCGCAGGCTTGCGCAGTCGCCCTGCGAGCACGAATGCCACTGGAGGGTCTGTGTCTGATAGGGAAGCAGGGCACCGGCGGCAGAACTAGGTGAACCCGACAGCAGCAGGGCTCCCGTGGCAACAGCTGCAACCAGCCCAATGCGCATCACCCGACCACGGTACGTCATGTCAGGCACGCGAAGCACCGTTGACCGCGTTTGCTTAGATGACGCGGTGACCACACGTGGATTCGAAGTCAGTTCGCGACTGGCCGACCACGGCGATCAGCCCGCGCTTGGACGCACAGGCGTCATCTCGACACCGCATGGGCAGATCCAGACTCCGGCATTCATTCCAGTCGGCACGATGGCCACCATGAAGGCCGTGCTTCCCGAGTCAATGGTCGAGCTCGGTGCACAGGCGGTGCTTGCGAACGCGTACCACCTGTATCTGCAACCGGGACCCGATGTCATCGAGGCGGCTGGTGGACTGGGCAGTTTCATGCATTGGTCGGGGCCGACATTCACCGACAGCGGCGGGTTCCAAGTGCTCTCGCTCGGTGTCGGCTTCAAGAAGATCCTCGCGATGGATGCGAAGACGGTTCGATCCGATGAGGTGATCGCGCCTGGCAAGGACAGGCTGGCCCATGTCGATGACGACGGCGTGACATTCAAGTCGCATATTGACGGAAGCATGCATCGCTTCACCCCTGAGATCTCCATGCGTGTGCAGCATCAGATCGGCGCCGACATCATCTTCGCCTTCGACGAGTGCACGACACTGATGAATACGCGCGAGTACCAGGAGCGTTCACTTGCGCGAACCTTCGCCTGGGCGGAGCGGTGCGTCGTCGAGCATCAGCGGCTGACCGAGCAGCGGGCGCATCATCCGCGTCAAATGCTGTTCGGAGTGCTGCAGGGCGCGCAATACGAGGACCTGCGCCGCATGGCAGCCCGGCAGATGGCGTCATTGGGCTTCGACGGGTTCGGCATCGGCGGGGCGCTCGAGAAGGACAATCTCGGCACCATCGTGCGGTGGGTCAACGAGGAATTGCCAGAGGGCAAGCCTCGCCATCTGCTCGGCATCGGAGACCCGACTGACTTCTTCACTGCAGTGGAGCATGGGGTGGACACATTCGACTGCGTCGCGCCTTCACGGATGGCGCGCAATGGCACAGTCCTGCATCCCGATGGTCGCTTCCACGTCACCAATGCGCGGTTCAAGAGAGATTTCGGGCCGATCGATGAGGAGTGCGACTGCTATACATGTGCGCACTACTCGCGTGCGTATGTGCATCACCTGTTCAAGGCCAGGGAGAGGCTGTCGGCGACTCTGGCCACGATCCACAATGAGCGATTCATCGTCAAACTGATCGATCAGATCCGGGCGAGCATTCCCGTAGGAGAGTTCTACGCGCTCCGAGACGAATTCCTCGGAAGGTTCCAAAGCGGCGCGAAAGGGCCTGGGTCAGACAGCTGATTCCAGATGGTAGGTGGGCTCCCGGCGCTTGATGAGTCCGATGATCGGATAGGTGATCGGAAGAAGTACCACTTCCAGCAGGGTCTTGTAGACATAGCCGACGATCACGTAGTTCGCGAACTCAGCGCCGGTGATGACGCCATAGAAGGCAATGGTGCAGAACACGAGCGTGTCAGCGAACTCTCCGACGACCGTTGAACCGATGAGCCGGGCCCAGAGATGGCGCTCCTTGGTGCGCTCCTTGATCTTGACCAGCACGTACGAGTTGAGCAGTTGGCCCACGAGGTAGCCGCAGACGCTTGCGAGGACGATACGGGGGACGAATCCGAGGACAGCCTCGAATGCCGCCTGGTTCTCGTAGCCATCGGCCGAAGGGGACAGCTGGACCACCCAGAAGGTCACTGCGGCCAGGATCGCCATGGAGAAGCCCAGCACGATCGCACGTCGCGCTGCGCGCCAGCCGTAGACCTCGCTCAGCACGTCGCCGATGACGTAGGCCAGCGGGAACAGGAAGGCCCCACCGTCGACGATCAAGGGTCCGAACACGATCAGCTTGGTAGCCGCGATATTGGAGATGATGAGGATGCTGACGAAGACGCCCACGATGATGGGGTAGTAGCTCTTCGTCACCGAAGCGAAGTGAACGCGCTCCTGCGTGTCGATCGTCACGTCAATCCTTTCATTCGTAGTGCCCCCGGCAGGATTCGAACCTGCGACCTTCGGTACCGGAAACCGGCGCTCTATCCCCTGAGCTACGGAGGCAAACGAGGGTCAGGCTAGCAGCGCGGCGAGAAACTGAGAGCATAGGCAGGTGCGCACCTACGTCCCTGCCGTGGTGAATCCGGCACGGACGATCTTCACCGACTATTCCGCGCACCGCGGTTCGCTTGCATCCGGTGGCATGGCCTACTTCGTCCTGCTGGCGATCGCCCCTGCCGCGGTCTTCATCGGCGCCGTCGCGGGCGCACTGATCGGTCCGGAGGACGCCCGAAGTGCCATCGAGTCTCTGCTGATCCGCGTGCCTGCCCTCGGGCCGGAATTCCAGCCGTCAGCAGATGCGCTGCTCAAAGTCATGACGACTGCCTCCGCGGGTGCGGTCACGGTCACGTCGATCGTGAGCCTGCTCATCGCGATCTATGCGGCGTCCAAGGCGATCATGGCCCTGCGTCTTGCCCTGGATGCGGCCTTCGACTTCGTGGGCGTGCGCCATGGCCTGCTCGGTCGATTGCGCGATGCTGTGCTGACGCTGGTCGGACTGCTGGTCGTCGTGACCCTCATGCTGGTCCTGACCTTGCTGCCACGCATCCTGAGGGCTGCCGGGATCACCGATTTCCATGTGACCACTGGCATCGGCTGGATCGACTGGCTGGTCTTCGGCGTTCTTGCCTGGGGGCTGGTCCTGGCGCTCTATCGCTGGGTGCCAAGTCGTCGCGCGCCTGTCACCTGGAGATCGCCCGTTGCCCTGGCCGTCGCGATCTGGCTGCTCGGGGTCAGCGCTGGCGTCGGTGCATATGTCGGATTCTCGAGCACGATCGGTGCTGCCATCGCCGCATTCGGCGCTCCGATGGTGGTTCTTCTCTGGCTGTATCTGTCGTTCATGGGCGTGCTCATCGGTGCGGAGGCGCAGATGAATCTCATCGGATTGAGGGGGAGCGAAAGTGACTGATAAGAAGCAAGCGCCAAGGCAGGACGAACTCCTGACCAAGGAGACATGGCGTCGTGTCGTCACCAACTGCATGGTGCCTGAAGGAAGGAAGGTCGACCTCAACCGCGACTATGACCCTGCCCAGAAGCCGCAGGAGTACGACAAGGAGTCCAGCGCTCCGGTGCTCAGTCAGGTGATCGACGAGATGATCGTCCTACAGGACCGCTTCTATGCGGAGAGTTCGCGCGCACTGCTCATCGTGTTCCAGGCCACCGACGCTGCTGGCAAGGACGGCACTATCAAGCATGTGATGAGTGGGTTGAATCCTGAGGGCGTTGAAGTGCATTCGTTCAAGGCTCCCTCACATCTTGAGGCCGCTCATGACTTTCTCTGGCGCCATCAGGTCGCCCTTCCCGAACTGGGGAGGATCGCGATCTTCAACCGCTCGCATTACGAGAACGTCCTGGTAACCAAGGTGCATCCAGAGCTCATCTGGCCACCCGCGGACCAGCACGTTAATCGGGAGAAGCTGTGGGAGCGTCGCTATCACGCAATCAATGAATGGGAGCGCCATCTCGTCGACAGTGGCACTGCGATCGTAAAGATCTTCCTGAATCTCTCGAAGGATGTGCAACGGGAGCGATTTCTGCAGCGCATTGATGAGCCGGAGAAGAACTGGAAGTTCTCGCCGGCCGATCTGCATGAGCGCGAGCGTTGGGATGAATACCGCGGTGCCTTCTCGGACATGCTCAGTGCCACAAGTACCAAGTGGGCACCTTGGTATGTCGTGCCAGCCGATCACAAATGGGCAACGCGGCTGATCACGAGCGCGATCATCCTGCATGCGCTCGAGGTGATCGACCCCCATTATCCGCAAGTCGATGCCCAGACCCGTGCAGAGCTCATGGCCGCTCGCGAGCACCTCGACGGCGAGTAGGTGCAGTATCCACAGGGACGGGTCTTGGGCTGGAATGCCCGTGGCGGAGCAGTGAGGATGGTTACGACTCGAATCGGGGGATGAGGGTCGAAACACGAGTGGCTCCCACATTGCTGCGGGAGCCACTCGTGGTGATTGAGATCAGATCGCGCGGACTGAATCAGCCTGCGGGCCCTTGGGACCCTGAACAATCTCGAATTCGACGAGCTGGTTCTCCTCAAGGGAGCGGTAGCCGTCGGACTGGATTGCTGAGTAGTGGACGAACACGTCCGGACCACCTTCGGCCTGGGCGATGAAGCCGAAGCCCTTCTCAGCGTTGAACCACTTCACGGTTCCTTGAGCCATGCGCTTTCTCCTAACAGAACTGCATTCTGAACACTTCGTTCAAAATGGGGCTAGCCCTTCAACCCTTTGTTCTGTCCTTCGCTGGTGCTCAGAAACCTTGTGCCCGTCGCCGAGACGACTGGGCACGGTCGAACGCTGGTGCTTGATACGGCCTTGCCTGCAAAAATCATAGTGGTTGAGATCACATCGGTACAGGGCCGCTCGGTCACGACTGGAAACGCGTCGGGCCAGTTCGCTGTGCCAGGCCGGACCTGCGACTCGGTACGCTCGCGCGGTGACTCCTGACGCCCTTGCTGCCGCTATTCGCCTGGTGCTGTTCGAGGTCGCGGATTCCGATGAGATCGCAATCGACGTGCCTGAGACGGTTCACATTGAACGTCCGCGCTCACGCGATCACGGCGACTACGCGACCAATATCGCACTCACGCTGGCCAGAGCCGCAGGAGTGCCGCCACGAACTCTTGCTGAGGCGATCTCCCGTCGGCTCAATGAGGTCCCAGGGATCAGCGCCACCGAGATTGCCGGCCCGGGCTTCATCAACATTCGCCTCGACAGCGCTGCCCAGGGTGAGTT
>JBAYUM010000049.1:0-12152 GCA_041675125.1 Candidatus Nanopelagicales bacterium | reverse complement strand
AGTGCGCTCAACCACCCGCTTCAGCACGGCGATGCGTTCGCTCGGAAGCCAGCGTTCAGGGGAATCCATGGCCAATCCGCATGTGAACGATCAGAGTCCTCGATCCTCGGCGCATGAGCGAGCTGCGCAGCGTCGCACCATCATCCTTGGGTCATTGACCGCTCTGCTGGCCATCACCCTTCTTCTGGCCGTTGCCTCGATGGCGCCCAAGTGGCTGCCGATGATCTCCGCGGTGCTGGTCGCAGCCTTTGTGGTGGCCACCGCGATGACCGCATCCCAGCGCACTCAAGCCTCATCACGGGTGCGCACGGCTCCCGCGGCAGCCCGTCGACCGGCACCCCGACCAGTTGCCGCACCTGCTCGGGTGATCGCGCCGGTTGCAGCGCCGGTTGTCGATGACTGGGAGGACTGGAACGCCTGGGATGACGAGGAGTCATGGGAGGCGGTGCCCTCGACGCTTCCGACCTACGTCAATTCACCGCGTGCATCGGTGATCCCTCGTCCCATTGATCGGGCCCGCCCTGATGAGTGGAACGGAACTGCGATGGTCGAGGCTGCAGCGCAGATGCGACGCCATCAGGCGGCTGCTGCAGAACCGATGGTGGTTGATCATCGATCCGAGACCGCCGAGTTGCCGGTGGTTCGGGCCGCAAACGGCTAGACCAAGCCCTGCTACTGTTCTACCGCTTTAGGGGCTGTGGCGCAGTTGGTAGCGCGTCTCGTTCGCAATGAGAAGGCCAGGGGTTCGAATCCCCTCAGCTCCACCGAGGCTTGTGCGCTAGACCCAGGTCGGCATCCAGATGCGCAATTGCCACTGGTCGTACGGCAGCACTGCGCCTGACCAGAGTGGATACATCCACCAGGCAGCCAGGATCACTGCGGCAACGAGCACCGCTACTGCGATCGAGCCATTGCGGCGTCGCCGTGGGCTCGCGTCCTGCGATCCGAGCAGGGCGGCAGCCGACATTGCCAGGGCGATGGCCAGGAATGGCACGAAGACCACGGTGTAGAAGGTGAAGATCGTGCGGTTGAGGTAGAGCATCCACGGCAGCCAGCCCGCGGCAATGCCGACCAGTACCGCAGCCGAGCGCCAGTCGCGTCGCCCGAGCCAGCGCCAGACCTGGTAGACCACGGCGATGATCGCGCTCCACCAGATGATCGGATTGCCGACGGCCAGCACCTCGGATGCGCAGTAGTCACTCGTGCAGCCCTGGCTGTGGTCCTTGATGTCCAGCCAGTAGAACGACGTGGGTCGGCTCTGGAAGGGCCACGACCACGGATTGCTGGCATAGGCGTGCTCTGTCGTCAGTCCGACATGGAAGTTCCACATCTCCGAGTGGTAGTGCCAGAGCGAGCTCAACGCGGCAGTGATGCCGGTGCCGGCGGCCCAGGTGCGATCCCAGCCGGTGTCGCTGAGGAACCAGCCGGTCCAGGTCGCCAGATAGGTGACAGCGATGATCACGGCGCTCAGCGCGATCGTCGACGGAGCACTGCGCAGCAGGGTCGCGCGCCAGGGCCGCTCAACGCCCACGGCCCGACGGGCGGAGATGTCCCAGGCCAAGGACATGGCGATGAAGGCCAGCGCGAAGTAGATGCCCGACCACTTCACCCCGCAGGCAAGTCCCAGGGCGAAGGCAGCGGTCCAGCGCCAGGGACGGATCCCGAGCCTTGGGCCCCACTTCGTCGCTGCGGTCTCGAGTCCGGATTGCCCGACCAGCCGGGCCAGCCTCGCGCGGCTGCGATCTCGGTCGATGAGCAGCAGTCCGAAGGCCACCAGCACGAAGAACCCCAGCATGATGTCGAGCAGTCCGGTGCGACTCATCACGATGTGGATGCCGTCCAGGGCGACGAAGAGTCCTGCGAGGGCTCCGACGAGATTCGAGCGAGTCAAGCGGCGTGCGATGCGCGCTGTCAGCAGCACGGAGACGATGCCGATGATGGCGACGCTGATGCGCCATCCCGTGGGGGTTGCACCGAAGACCATCTCGCCCAGGGCGATGACCCACTTGCCAAGGGGCGGATGCACCACGAATGAGCCAGTGCCGGCGAAGATGTCGACGGTATGCCAGTTGCCGTCTGAAGCCAACAGCTTCGCATCGGCACCGCTGACAGTCGTCTGCTCGACCCCGAAGCGCAGCAGCGAGAGGGCGTCCTTGGGGTAGTAGGTCTCGTCGAAGATGACCGCGTGCGGCTGGCCGAGATCCCACAGGCGCAGCACCGCTGCGATGGCAGTAACGATGAATGCACTGATCCAACCGGAGGTGCGCGGCATCGCAGGCAGTAGCCGCGCAGGAAGCGAAGCGGTGTCGCGGGCCACAGGCACATGGTCATCGTAAGCGGGTGCGAGGATGGCGCAGTGACCACCGGCGATGGACCCAAGATCGGGCGCATCGTTCTTGCAGCCACTCCACTGGGCAATATGCAGGATGCCTCGCCCCGTCTCGTGCAGCTGCTGACAACCGCCGATGTCGTCGCAGCAGAGGACACCCGCCGGCTGCGCCGCTTGGCGGGTGCGCTTGGCATCGAGCTCGGCGGTCGAGTGCTCTCCTATTACGACGCCAATGAGCGCGAGCGAGCAGTCGAACTCGTCGATGCCGCCATTGCGGGCGCTGTGGTCGTCGTCGTGACCGATGCCGGGATGCCGTCGGTCAGTGATCCTGGATATCGGGTTGTCGCCGAGGCCGTTGCACGCAATGTGCCGGTCACAGCGGCCCCCGGACCGTCGGCTGTCCTGATGGCTCTCGCGGTCTCCGGTCTTCCGGTCGACCGCTTCTGCTTCGAGGGCTTCCTGCCGCGCAAGGGCGGGGAGAGGCAGGCGCGGGTGCACGAACTCGCAGGCGAGGTGCGCACCATGGTCTTCTTCGAGGCGCCGCACCGCATGGAGGCAATGCTGACGGCGCTTGCCGCGGGCCTTGGCGGTGAACGCCAGGGAGCCGTCTGTCGTGAGTTGACCAAGACCTACGAGGAGGTCGTACGGGGCAGTCTCGACGAACTGGCTGCGTGGGCGGCCTTGGGGGTGCGAGGTGAATGCACAGTTGTCATCTCCGGTGCCTCGCCGGATGAGCTCAGGGCCGCGCGCGGGCTGGTGACTCCTGCCGAGTGGGTTGCCGCAGTGCTGCGCCGCGAGGCTGGCGGCACGGACCGCAAGGCGGCCATCGCCGAGGTCGCGCGCGAGGTCGGGGTCGGGCGACGCGAGGTATACGACGCGGTCGTTCAGGCCAAGTCCGTTCGACCGTAGTATCGCGCCATGGCTTCGTCTGACCCTTCGGCTTCGTTCTATGTCACCACGCCGATCTATTACGTCAACGATGCCCCGCACATCGGGCACGCCTACACCACTGTTGCGGGGGATTTCCTCACCCGCTGGCATCGCGCCCGCGGTGAGGATGTCTGGTTCCTGACCGGTGTAGATGAGCACGGCACCAAGGTGCAGCGTGCAGCCGACAGCGGGGGAGTGACCCCCCAGGAATGGGTTGACCGACTCGTCGAGTCTGAGTGGCTGCCGGTGCTCAAGACCGTCGACGCCGCCAATGATGACTTCATCCGCACTACAGAGAATCGTCACGTCGCTGCAGTTCAGCGCTTCTGGGAGGCGGTTCGCGACAACGGATTCGTGTACGCCGCTCCGTATGAAGGCCCCTACTGCGTGGGTTGCGAGGAGTTCAAGTTCCCTGGCGATCTGGTCGCAGGGACCGGGGAGTACGAAGGACAGCAGGTCTGCCCCGTGCATGGCCGGCCGGCTGAGCAGCTGAGCGAGGACAACTGGTTCTTCCGGCTCTCGGCCTTCGGCGAGCAGCTCATCGCGCATTACGAGGCCAATCCGGATGCGATCGCGCCGGTCAGTGCCTACAACGAGGTCATGAGCTTCCTGCGCCAAGGACTCATGGACATCTCCATGTCGCGATCAAGCGTCGGCTGGGGCATCGCATTGCCGTGGGATGACAAGCAGACGGTCTATGTCTGGTTCGACGCCCTGCTGAACTACCTCACCGCCATCGGCTATGGCGAACCGGCCGATTCGCAGGCCGGTCGGCAGTTCGCGAAGGTGTGGCCCGCTGATGTGCACTTGGTCGGCAAGGACATCCTGCGCTTCCACGCTGTCTACTGGCCAGCCATGCTGATGGCAGCTGAGCTGGCCCTGCCCAAGAAGGTCTTCGCCCACGGCTGGCTGCTCGTCGGGGGCGAGAAGATGTCCAAGACCAAGCTGACGGGCATCGCCCCTTCGCAGATCATCGATCATTTCGGCTCCGATGCCTTCCGCTACTACTTCCTGCGTGCGATCCAGTTCGGACAGGACGGCTCGTTCTCGTGGGAGGACATGAGCGCGCGCTACACAGCCGAGCTCGCCAACGGCCTGGGCAACCTGGCCTCACGTGGCACGGCAATGGTCAATCGCTACTGCGAGGGCACACTGGCCGCAGCCGGTGCATCGACCGCAGCCGAGACCGCCCTGGCAGAGCAATTGGCGCACGTTGTCGCCGAGGCCGACAGCGCGATGGAGCGACTGGAATTCTCGACAGCGATCGTCGAGGTCAAGGGCTTCGTCGATGCAGTGAACATGTATGTCACCGAGCAGGAGCCGTGGGTGCTGGCGAAGGATGAGGCACAGCGTGAGCGACTGCATACGGTCCTCTACACGATCTGCGAGTCACTGCGGGCTATCGCAGTGCTGTACCACCCGCTGATGCCGAAGACGATGACTGATCTTTGGGATCAGCTCGGTGCTGCGGACACCCTGGGCCCGATTGCGGATCAGCGAATTGCCGACGTCGCACGCTGGGGCCAGCTGCCCTCGGGGGCGACAGTGACCAAGGGCTCGGGTCTGTTCCCGCGGCTGGAGGAAGGTGGCGAATGACCATCGCACCGCCAGAGGTCTTGGCTGCTCCGGTCATCGACACCCACTGCCATCTCGATATTCACGATCGGCACCTGCATGGAGGGAACCTGCCGGATCCGGACACCTTGATCGCGCTGGCCGCTTCGGTGGGTGTTACGCGCATCGTGCAGATCGGGTGCGATCTCGAGGCGGCCCGACTCTCCATTGAACTCGCGAGGACTCGACCCACGTTGGTAGTAGGCGTCGGACTGCATCCGAATGAGGCGCCACGGATACTCCAGCAGCGTGGCCGTACGGCACTCGACGATGCCTATGCCGAGATCGAGAAAATGGCCGGTGAGGAAGTCGTCCGCGCAGTCGGCGAGACCGGGCTCGACTACTTCCGCACCACTGAGGAATGGCGACCGGTGCAGCAGGAGTCCTTCCGGCGGCACATCGATATCGCCAAGCGCGTGGGCAAGACCCTTGTCATTCATGACCGCGAGTCGCATCAGGATGTGATGGACATCCTGATCGCTGAAGGCGCTCCGGAACGGGTGATCTTCCATTGCTTCAGCGGGGATGCAGGCATGGCCAGGTTCTGCGCCGAGCAGGGCTGGTTCATCTCATTTGCCGGGGTCGTGACGTTCAAGTCGGCTGTTGACCTGCAAGCAGCTGCGGCCATCGTTCCTGACGAGCTGATCCTTGTCGAGACCGATGCGCCCTACCTGACGCCGGTGCCGAATCGCGGCAAGCCCAATGCCTCGTACCTGATGCCCTACACCGTTCGCATGCTCGCCCAACTGCGCGGAGTCGACGAGATTACGATGGCCTCGCATCTGTGGGCTAATGCACAGCGGGCCTTCGGTGCCTGGTGAGCGCACTTCTCGGCGCTCGCGATATTCGCGAACTTGCTGCAGCCCTCGAACTGCGCCCGACCAAGAAGCGTGGGCAGAACTTCGTCATCGATCCCAACACCGTTGAGCGCATCGTGCGCCTGGCCGAGCTTCCCGCCGGATGCCGGGTGCTGGAGATCGGCCCCGGACTCGGAAGCCTGACCCTGGCCCTGCTCGATGCCGGACACGATGTGGTCGCCATCGAGATCGACACCCTCCTGGCCGATCAACTGCCCATCACCGTCGCCCAGCGACTGCCTGAGCGAGCCGATGCGCTCACCGTGATCAGCGCGGACGCACTGGCGGTGACCGACCTGCCCAGTGAGGTGCAGGCGCTGGTGGCGAATCTGCCCTATAACGTCTCCGTTCCCGTGCTGCTGCACTTCCTCGAGCGGTTTCCTGGCATCGAGCAGATGCTCGTGATGGTGCAGAAGGAGGTCGCTGATCGGTTGGCAGCGCCGCCGGGCAGCCGCGTCTACGGAACCCCGAGCGTCAAGGCTCGCTGGTACGGACAGGTCGATCTGGTGGGAACGGTTGGCCGCACGGTCTTCTGGCCGGAGCCGAATATCGATTCAGGCCTGGTTCGCGTGGTACGTGGGACGCCTCCGCCATGCAGTGCAACGCGCGAGCAGGTCTTCGCAGTGGTAGACGCGGCCTTCGGCCAGCGGCGCAAGTCCTTGCGAGCAGCCCTGGCCCAATTCGCCGGGTCACCCGATCGGGCCGAGACTGCACTTCGCGCCGCGCATATCGATCCATCAGCGCGCGGTGAGACTCTTGATGTCGCCGCGTTCGCCAGATTGGCTGAAGCTCTGGCCTGATGCCAGGTGGGCATGAGCGGTCATCAGGACCTAGCCTTTGTGCTGTGCCCATCGATGCTGTGACCGTTCGCGTCCCCGCGAAGGTCAATCTGCAATTGTCAGTGGGACCGCGCCGGGCCGATGGGTTCCACGAGCTGGCCACGGTGTTCCACGCCGTTGCCCTGCACGACGATGTCACGGCGACGGTCCGGCCGGCTGGTTCGGGAATTGCGCTGACCTGCAAGGGCGAGAGCGCCAACCAGGTGCCGCTCGATGACACGAATCTGGCGTGGCGGGCGGTTCGACTCCTGGCCGATTCGGCCGGCGTCGCCCCTGATGTCGACGTGCGGATCGACAAGCACATTCCCGTCGCAGGCGGCATGGCCGGTGGAAGTGCCGACGCAGCAGCAGCGCTGGTTGCCTGTGACGCCCTCTGGCAGTTGGGCACGCCCAAGGACGTGCTGCATGGGCTCGCGGCGACCCTTGGCTCTGACGTGCCCTTCGCCCTGCACGGCGGTACCGCCATCGGCAGCGGTCGTGGTGAGCAGTTGACCTCAGTCCTTGCCCGAGGGTCATTCCATTGGGTCTTCGCGCTGGCCAATCAGGGATTGTCGACTGCAGCGGTATACGCGGAATGCGATCGCCTCAGGGATGATCGCCAGATCCCTGACCCCTATGTCTCGGACATGTTGATGCAGGCGCTGCGCGCCGGCGACCCGGTGCTGCTGGGCAAGTCGCTTCACAATGATCTGCAGCAGGCGGCGTTCTCGCTGCGGCCCGGATTGAAGCGCGTGATCGAGGCAGGCGAGGAATGCGGGGCCCTGGGCGGCATCGTGTCGGGCAGTGGGCCGACCTGTGCCTTCGTCGCCCGAGATGCCGTGCATGCTCTGGATATCGCAGTGAGCCTCACCTCCACCGGGCTGGTGAGGTCGGTCAAGCGATCATCGGGCCCAGCGCTGGGCGCCAGGGTGATCTAGCGCGACTTGCTGATCAACCGTGGCTTGGAGTCCATGTTGCCAAGGCCGTTCCAGGCCAGGTTGACCACATTGGCGACAACCTCGTCCTTCTTGGGCTTGCGCTCATCGAGCCACCACTGACCGGTGAGTGCGACCATGCCGACGAGCATCTGCGAGTACATCGGTGCGAGCTTCGTGTTGATCTTGTGCGCCTTGAACTGAGCAGCGAGCAGGTCCTGCACGTGTGCCGCAATGTCGCTGATCACGCTGGCGAACGACGGCGAGTGCTGGATGCCGATCGTGGTGCTGTCGACATCGCGCATCGTCGGAGCATCGCGCACCAGGATGCGGAAGCCGTCGGGATCGGCCTCGATGTAGTTGAAGAGGGCCATTGCCGCACGCTCGAGCAGGATGCGTGCGTTCAGAGGTGCACCGTCAGTGGGCGCGAGCGCCTCGCTGATCGCCAGCAGCAGGTCATTCATCTCCCGATCGACAATGACGGCGTAGAGCCCCTCCTTGCCGCCGAAGTGCTCGTAGACCACAGGCTTGGAGACATCGGCCTTGGCCGCTATCTCCTCGACACTGACGGACTCGAAGCCCTTGGCAGCGAACAGCCGCCGAGCGATGGCGATCAACTGCTCACGACGCTCGTTCCCGGTCATGCGTACCCGCTCACGCGGTGCATGTGAACGCGATGGCGGAGGCTCTGCATCGGGATCGAAGACAATTTCAGGCACCGCCATGGTCACGCAGCCTTCTGGTATCCACGGATGCGATGTGCCATGGAGGGATCGACGAGCTTGCGCTCGATGCGCTCTGGCTTGGGCCAGCGCACGTCTCGAGCAAGATGCAGGCGTTCGAGGGTGCGAATGAAGATGGCTGCAAGATCGACCTGTCCCTTGAGCACGCCATGGCGTGCTGCAGTCGGCTCTGCGTGGTGCAGGCTGTGCCAGGACTCGCCGCAGGCAGGGATGGCCAGCCACCACACATTGGTCGAGCGGTCACGCGACTTGAACGTGTGCTTGCCCCAGATGTGGCAGACGGAGTTGACCGACCAGGTCACATGGTGGATGAATGCCACGCGCACCAGCCCGCCCCAGAAGAAGCCCGTGAGCGCACCCAGCCAGGACCAGGTGATCAGGCCGCCGAGAACGGCCGGAAGGAGCAGGGAGCCCGCGACGAGTGCCGGGTACCACTTGGTGAGCAGCTGAAGATCGGGGTCGTTCTCGATGTCGGGTGCGTACTGCGCAGTCGGTGTCTGCTCCTTGTCGAACAGCCAACCGGTGTGCGAGTGCCAGAAGCCCTTGAGCAGCGCCCCGCGGCCCTCGCCCTGGAGCCAAGGTGAGTGAGGATCGCCCTGCACGTCGGAGTACTTGTGATGCTTGCGGTGGTCGGCGACCCATTGGGCGACCGAGCCTTCGAGGGCGTAGGAGCCCATCACTGCGAGCATGAGCTTGATGCCGCGGTTGGCCTTGAACGAGCCATGGGTGAAGAAGCGGTGGTAGCCGACGGTGATGCCAAGGCCGGTGATCGCCCAGAACAGCACGAACAGGGCTACGTCGACCCAGGACAGCCAGCCGCCCCAGGCGACAGGGATGGCGGCGAGGACGGCGAGGAACGGCACAGCGACGAAGACTCCGATGGTGATGCGCATCGACAGTGGCTGGTACTGCATCGGTTCAGGGGTGCCCTCGGGTGGCAACTGGTCAATCGGATCAACGGCGGGCGTCACGGACATGCGAGCTCCTTTGGCTCGAAGGTGGTCGTAAATCCGAGGACCTACGGTTGCGTAAGTTACGGTACCGTAACCCGCACCCGGAAGCAAAGCGAGCGCGCACCTTTATCGTGTGCCGCCAAACCAATCCCGGGTCGTCTAGCGGCAGGACAGCGGACTTTGAATCCGTCAACGGTGGTTCGATCCCACCCCCGGGAGCTCGTTTCTAGTCGAAAGGCCCCCACCCGTGGACGTTCTTGAGCACGAGATCGAAGTTGCCGGCTGCCCCATTCGCTATGGCGTCCTGGGACAGGGGGAGAGCACGGTCGTCCTCACCCATGGGTTCCGCGCGCATCACCTGTGGTGGGCAGCGGTGGCCCCGCTGCTCGAGCACAAGTTCCGGGTCGTGCAGATCGACCTGAGCGGCAGCGGCGACAGCGGGCATCGCGATCAGTACTCGATCGATCTGTGGGGCCAGGAGGTCAATGCGGTGATGGACGACGCGGGCATCGATCGCGCACTGCTCGTGGGGCACAGCCTTGGTGGTACATCGGTGGTGATGGCGGCCACGCTCGCGCCCGAGCGCGCCATTGGCGTGATCATCATGGATACGTTCATCGAGGGCGAGGGTCGTTTCCGTCCGATCGGCGCTGCCGCCTCGAGCCCGGTGCGCATCTACCCATCGCGTGAGGCCGGCGAGGAGCGCTTCCGGCTGATGCCGACCCAGGAGGATGTCGATCCCGACATCCTGGCCCGGATCGCGTCGTACGGAGTCAAGGAGGTCGACGAGGGTTGGACCTGGAAGTTCGATCAGGTCGTGGCGCCAGTGATCGACGAGGAGCGGTTCAACGCGAGCATCGCCGCGCTCCAGGTGCCATTCCACTATGTCCACGCCGAGGCCAGCATGGTCGTGAAGCCCGAGGTCGTGCCCTTCCTGCTGGGCTTCGCCCCTGAGGGAACCACGGTCACCTCCGTGCCCGATGCGCACCACCATGTGCCCCTGTCGCATCCGGAGATCTGCGCGGAGGTCATCGACACCTACGCGACCCTGTGGTCGGTCCGGTCCTGATTCAAGGGCTTGCACCCTTCGACCCCTGGGAGCAGATACGCTCCGATGTCGTGATGAGACCTTCAGCCGTGGTCATCCTCGCCGCCGGCGAGGGAAAGCGCATGCGCTCTGCAACCCCCAAGGTGCTGCATCAGGTCGCCGGCCGCTCATTGCTCGGCCACGTGCTCGAGGCAGCGGCCACGATCGACCCTGAGCATGTCATTGTCGTTGTCGGCCATGGCCGCGAGGGCGTTGCGGCCCATGTCGAGGAGATAGCACCCTGGGCCCTCACGGTGGTCCAGGAGGAGCAGCGCGGAACCGGCCACGCGGTGCGCATCGCACTGTCCGATATGACTGCCCGCGGCATCTCGCTGGCTGATGGTCCGGTTGTGGTGCTGACGGGGGACACGCCCCTGCTCACCGGTGACACCCTTCGCCGTCTGGTTCAGGAGCATGCGCAGTCCATTGCGCATGCAACGGTGCTCACCGCACTCGTCGACGACCCAACAGGCTACGGACGCGTGATTCGCGATGATGCGGGCTCAGTCCTGCGCATCGTCGAGCACAAGGACGCAACTGACGATGAGTTGAATGTGGCCGAGATCAACTCGGGCATGTACTGCTTCTCGGCTGATGATCTCGACCGGCTCCTGGCGAAGGTCACGACTGACAATTCACAGGGCGAGGAGTACCTCACTGATGTCGTCGGGCTGCTGCGCGCAGAGAGCGCGATGGTCGCAGCCTCGTTGTGCGTCGACTCGCACGAGATCCTCGGCGTGAATGACAGGTACCAGCTTGCTGAGGCAGCGGCATTGATGCGTGATCGCATCAATGCCCAGTGGATGCGCTCTGGCGTGGCGATTCTCGACAGTGCCTCGACCTGGCTCGATGTCGATGTCGAGCTCGAGCCTGATGTCACGATCCTACCGAACACGACTCTGCGCGGGCCGACCTCGGTAGCCTCAGGAGCGCACATTGGCCCGGGTACCACCCTTGCCTCCTGTGAGGTCGGAGCCAATGCATCCGTCATTCATACCTGGGCCGAGCTCGCGGTCATCGGAGCTGATGCCAATGTCGGGCCATTCACCTACCTGCGTCCAGGCACGGTCATGGGCACGCACAGCAAGGCCGGCGCATTCGTGGAGATCAAGAATTCCAATGTCGGCGATGACGCCAAGGTTCCGCATCTGAGCTATGTCGGCGACGGCGACATAGGCGAGGGCACGAACATCGGCGCAGCCACGGTCTTCTGCAATTACGACGGCATCGCCAAGCACCGCACGGTGATCGGCAAGCACGTGCGAATCGGCAGCGACACCATGCTGGTGGCACCTGTCACCGTCGGAGACGGGGCCTACACCGCGGCCGGATCGGTCATCACCGAAGATGTACCCCCTGGAGCGATCGCCATCGCTCGAGGTCAGCAACGAAATGTCCTGGACTGGGTATTGCGCCGTCGCCCAGGCACTCCAGCAGCACAGGCAGCGCAACGAGCACAGGAGGATGTGTGAACCCGCAGGAGTTTCCAAGTCGCAAGCGGATGGTTCTGCTTGCCGGGCGGTCACACCCCGAGCTCGCGCAGGAAGTGGCCGAGAACCTCGGCATCCCGCTGTCGCGCACCCTGGCGTACGACTTCGCCAATGGCGAGATCTTCGTGCGCTTCCAGGAGTCGGTGCGCGGATGCGATGTCTTCGTGCTGCAGAGCCACACCGATCCGATCAACAAGTGGATCATGGAGCAGCTGATCATGGTCGATGCGCTCAAGCGCGCCTCGGCCAAGCGCATCACGGTGATCCTCCCGTTCTACGGCTATGCGCGCCAGGACAAGAAGCATCGCGGTCGTGAGCCCATCTCGGCCCGACTCATCGCTGACCTGTTCAAGACGGCTGGGGCCGATCGCCTGATGACGGTCGACCTGCACACCT
>JBAYUM010000048.1:0-12196 GCA_041675125.1 Candidatus Nanopelagicales bacterium | reverse complement strand
GCTGCGAGCAAATGGCCTCGTGGCCAAGGTCACCGATGCCGAGGGCGTCGAGCGCGAGCTGATCGCCAGCCCAGTGCTCTTCGACGAGGAGAACCCCACCCTCACGCGTGCCCCGCAGTTCGCTGAGCACACCGACGAGATCCTGGGTGAACTCGGCTTCGACCTCGAGCGCCAGATCGAGCTGAAGATCGCCGGTGCCGTCACCTGATCCACGGCATGAAATGAGCGGGGCCCGATCCTTCGGATCGGGCCCCGCTCATTTTCCTGAACCCGCCTCCACCATTTGGGATAAAGAGTAAGATCATTCGACTACTGTTCGGCGGAGTCTGATCCGAGGAATTCGAAGGGAATCAACATGTCACTTGCGCTCACCGAGGAGCATCGCTCACTCTCGGACGTAGCCCGTTCGCTGCTCGCCGACAACGGCGGCCTCGCCGCAGCCCGTGCCACCTTGGATGCCAAGAACGAGGTGCTCCCTGCCTTCTGGTCAGCCTTCCAGGACAACGGCATGTTCGGTCTGCACCTTCCCGAGAACGTCGGTGGCCAGGGCTTCGGTCTTGAGGAACTCGCCATCGTTGTGGAAGAACTCGGACGCGTGGTCGCGCCAGGTGCATTCGTTCCCTCAGTCGTGACCTCCGCAACCATCAACGCTGCGGGCACGGACGCCCAGAAGGGCGCCCTGCTGCCAGGGTTCGCCGCTGGTACCTCCGTCGCGGGATTCGCCCTGCGCACCAGCGCGAGCCTCGCGGGCAACAAGGTCAGCGGCACCGTTAAGGCAGTGACCTCGGCTGAGCTTGCGACCCATCTCGCACTGGTCATCGGAAACGACCTCGTCATCGTTCCTGCCAACGCCGCGGGTGTCACCATCACCGCCAACAAGTCCATCGACTCGACTCGACGCAATGCCACAGTCGACCTGAAGGATGTCGACGGCGAAGTCATCGTCGGCGGTGCGCAGATGGCACTGCGCATCGGTCGCGTGCTCGCTTCAGCGGAAGCCTCAGGCGGTTCACGTGCCGTCACGGAGATGTCGGTTGCCTACACCAAGATCCGCGAGCAGTTCGGACGCACACTCTCAACATTCCAGGCGATCAAGCATCACTGCGCGAACATGATCATCCAGACGGAGATGGCAACTGCCCTCGCCTGGGACGGTGCACGCACGGGCATGGATCCAGTCCACGGCGAGATCGCAGCAGCCTCCGCTGCAGCGCTCGCACTCCCTGCCTTCGAATTCACCTCGCGCAAGAACATCCAGATTCATGGCGGCATCGGCTTCACCTGGGAGCACGATGCTCACATCTTCTTCAAGCGCGCAGCAGCACTCGTGGTGCTGTTCGGCAACTCCGACGACGCTGCCGCCGAACTCACCAAGCTGAGCTCGGGGGGCAATCACCGCGTTTACGCGCTCGAGCTTCCGCCTGAGGCAGAGGGCTTCCGAGCCGAGGCAAAGGCGGCAGTGGCCAAGTACCACGCCGCTGCCGAGAAGGATCGTCGCGAGGTGCTCCTCGAGACCGGCTACCTCGTCCCTCACTGGGGCAAGCCCTGGGGTCGCGAGGCCTCTGCGGTCGAGCAGATCGTCATCGAGGAGGAGTTCACCGGGATCAAGATCGAGAACCCAGGCATCACCAGCTGGGTCGGCCTGACGCTCTCGCAGGTTGCCAATGCGGAGCAGATCGCTCGCTGGATCCGACCGGCACTGCTGATGCAGACGACCTGGTGCCAGTTGTTCTCCGAGCCAGGTGCCGGATCCGATGCCGCGGCCGTTGCGACCAAGGCCGTCAAGGTCGACGGTGGCTGGAAGGTCGACGGCCAGAAGGTCTGGACCTCTGGCGCTCAGTACGCCCAGTGGGGCCTGTGCACCGTGCGTACGGATCCCGATGCGCCCAAGCACAAGGGTGTCACCGCCATGGCCATCAAGATGGATGCCCCCGGCGTGACCATTCGACCACTCCGTGAGAACACGGGCGAGGCGATGTTCAACGAGGTCTTCTTCGACGGCGTCTTCGTCGCAGACGAGGATGTCGTGGGCGAGGTCGACAATGGCTGGGCCGTTGCCCGCGCAACACTCGGCAACGAGCGCGTGACCATCGGAGGCCAGGCGCGCAATGGCATCGATGCCTACGAGCTGATCGAGCTGCTTCCGGGCGGCGTCGGGGCGGACCTCGGGCATGACCGCGAGGTCGGCAAGCTGATCGCACAGGAGCAGGTCATTCGCCTGCTGAACCTCCGCGCTGCCGCACGAGCAGTCGTCGGCGCTGGTCCCGGTGCTGAGGGCAACATCACCAAGGTGCTGGTCTCCGAACTGGCCCAGAGTGCAACCGAACTGGCGATGAAGCTCGTCGGCGATGCCGGAGTCGATGGCGAGCGTGATGACATTGCGTTCCAGTACATCTTCAACCGCTGCCTGACGATTGCCGGCGGCACCTCCGAGATCAGTCGCAACGTTATCGCCGAGCGCATCCTCGGAATGCCAAGAGATCCGCTTCTGCGTTGAGCTCAGAAGCCCCGGGGCAGACGAAAAGCCCGCATGTGCAGCAGACCGGCACCGCCCGGTCTGCACTGCAGGTGCGGGCTTTTCGCTACATGCTGCTGGGGTCGTTCCTGTCCCAGATCGGCACCTGGATGCAGACGGTGGTCCTGGGCGCGTACATCTACGGCCAGACGGGCTCACCGCTCTATGTCGGCCTGATCACGTTCGCCCAGCTCGGGCCGATGCTGTTCCTGCCGATCGTGGGCGGCTGGCTGACCGACCGCTTCGATGTGCGCAAGTACATCCTGGTGCTGCAGAGCTGGCAGGTGCTGTGCGTGCTCGCCTTGGCCTTCTCGCTGCGCGGGTCGACGCTCAACTTCCCCGCCGTCTTCGCCTGCGTCCTTGGTGTCGGCATCGGCAACGCCCTCATCGGGCCCGCATGGGGCTCGTCGGTGCCGAGCCTGGTCGGCCCGGAGAACCTGCGCGCTGCCGTGTCGCTGAACTCGACCCAGATGAACATGGCGCGTGTGATCGGCCCGGCGATCGGCGGCATGCTGTTCCCGATCATCGGCGCTGCGGGCGTCATGTTCCTCAACGCCATGAGCTTCTCGTTCGTGATGACCGCCGTGCTCCTCGTGCGCTTCCCCCCGCGTCGCAAGCGGGAGGACGGCGAGGCCGGAGTGCTCGGCGGCATCCAGATGCTGCGCGAGGATCCCTACGTTCGCCGCATCGTGCTGAGCATCTTCTTCCTCGCGCTGCTCACGTTCACGTTCCTGTACCAGCTCCCCACTATCGCCGGCCAGAACTTCGGGATCGACGTCAAGACCCCGAGTTACGGCTGGCTCTATGCGTGCCTGGGCGGCGGAGCGGTCACCGGCGCCGTCGCCATGAGCACCTTCCTGGTCAGGCGCGACCAGTTCCGGGTGATCGCGTCCGGCCTCACCGGGGTCGTGGTCATGCTCGCCCTGCTGTTGTTCGCCAAGGTCCCCGCCATGGCCTACCCGATGATCTTCCTGCTCGGCATCTCCTACCAGCTAGTGCTGATCTCGCTCAACGCCGCTGCCCAGACCCACGTCGCCCTCGAGCGACGCGGCCACCTCATGGGCCTGTGGATGACAGCCCTCGGCGGTACTGTGCCGATCGGCCTGCTCCTCTCAGGAGCGATCGCTGAGGCGACCTCCATCCGGGTGGTGCTCGCCTACGGGTGCGTAGTCGCCATGATCGTCCTGTGGACGCTGCGCCCGTCGGCCCTGCGCCGCGTCGAGCATCGCTCGAACAGCCTCGGCTTCGGAGTCTAGAGTTCACCCACCTACGCAGAAGGGCTTCACCATGCGCCTGTCCTACACGCTGGACTACACCAAGGATGTCGTCGCACTGACCCCCCTGATCCAGGATCTCGAGTCGGCCGGCCTCGACCTGCTCTGGCTCCAGGAGGCATACAGCTTCGACGCCGTGTCCGCGATCGGCTACCTGGCCGCGAAGACCACCTCCATCGGTCTGGGAACAGCCATCCTCAATGTCTACAGCCGCACACCAGGAGTGCTCGGCATGACGGCAGCCGGGTGCGATCACCTGAGCGGTGGTCGCTTCCATCTCGGGCTCGGCGCTTCAGGCCCGCAGGTGGTCGAGGGGTTCCATGGCATGGCCTACTCCAAGCCGCTGACCCGCACCAAGGAGGTCGTGGAGATCGTCCGCAAGGTCGTGGGCCGTGAGGTGGTCGAGTTCGTCGGCGATACCGTGAGCGTCCCGCTGACCAAGGAAGCGGGCGGAACAGGACTCGGCAAGCCGCTGAAGCTCATCAACAAGCCCGACAGGCCAGCAGTGCCGATCTATCTCGCCGCCCTGGGCGACAAGTCGGTCGAGACGGCTGCTGAGATCGCCGAGGGGTGGCTGCCGTTCTTCTGGGTGCCGGAGAAGGCACAGGAGGTCTTCGGCGCAGCGCTGCAACCTGGGCTTGCCAAGCGCTCCGCTGAACTCCCTGCCCTCGACATCGTCGCCAATACAACCGTGGCAATCGGTGAGAACCTCGACAACCAGGCGCTGCTGGCGGGTTTGCGCAATCACATCGCCCTCTATGTCGGCGGTATGGGTGCGCGCAATGCGAACTTCTACAACGACCTGGCCCAGCGCATGGGATGGGTCGATGAAGCGCTGGCGATCCAGGAGCTCTTCCTGACAGGCAAGAGGGAGGAGGCTGCCGCCGCAGTGCCCCAGGCCTGGTTGGACCAGGCAACCCTGGTCGGTCCGGCATCCTTCGTTGCCGAGCGGTTGGCAGCATTTCGGGAGTCCGGCGTCACCAGCCTCGACATCACAGTCCCTGCAGGAGTCGATCCCCTTGCGACAGTGGAGCAACTGCGCTCGCTCATGTGACCAATTGGTCGAAGTGCCCTGCGAAGCACGGTGTTTTTGCCTAAGTTCTCCTTAAAGCCATCAGCCAAGGAGGAGCTTTGTCGATTCCTATCGTCAATTACTTGGTGCTCGAACCGCAGCCGCATCTGGTTGCGCAGGAATGCACCGCATGCAAGGCCAAGGTCTTCGGACGCCATAACGCCTGCCCGAACTGCTTCGGCCAGGACTTCGTCGAGGTCGATGTGCCCACCAAGGGCATCCTCAAGACCTTCACCATCGTGCAGTTCGCAGCCAAGGGTGTTCCCGTGCCCTACTGCGCGGCCATCGTCGACTGTGGCGGCATGAGCGTCTGCGGCAACATCGTCGGCATCGAACCGACTCCTGAGGTCATCACCCGGGGCATGGAAGTTCAACTCTCCACCTACTCACTCGGTAACGACGCTTCCGGCGTCGAGGCCATTGCTTTCGGCTTCGAGCCGGTCTAAGGACGCGAGGTAAACCTGATGAGCGAAAACGTATGGATTCTCGGCATCTACATGACGCCGTTCGGCAAGCATGCTGACAAGGACGTCCTGGACCTCTCGTCCTGGGCGGCGCTCGAGGCACTCAAGGATGCCGGCGTCACCATGAAGGACATGCAGATCATGGGCTATGGCAACCTGATGGGTGGCACCAATGGTCAGAGCCTGCAGAAGCAAATCGGCCAGACAGGCATTCCCGTTTTCAACGTCTCGAATGCCTGTGCAACTGGCGCCACTGCACTGCGTGCCGTGATCATGGCGATCAAGGCCGGCGAGGCAGATATGGGCCTGGCAGTCGGTGTCGAGAAGATCGCCGGAGCAGGCCTGCTCACCGGCAACACGGTCGGCGATGGGCCCGAGAACTGGACCCCGAAGGGCCGCAATGGCGCGATCATGCCCCTCGATGGGCGCATCGGCACGAACGGCATGGCCGGACTCTTCGCCCAGATCGGCCTCCAGTACAACGACAGCGACCCACGGGCCGACTTCGAGCTGTTCGCACGCATCGCTGAGAAGAGCCACTCGCACTCGACGTTGAACCCGAATGCGGCCTACCAGAACAAGATGTCACTCGAGCAGATCATGAATGACCCGATGATCGCCTACCCGCATACCCGTTCGATGTGCTCAGCCAACTGCGATGGTGCGGCTGCAGCTGTGGTCGTCAGCGAGACCAAGCTGCGCACGCTCTCCCAGGAGCAGCAGCGCCGCGCCGTGAAGATCAGTGCTTCGATCCTCACGAGTGATCCGTGGAGTGAGGCATGCCAGGAACTGGCCGATGTCAACGGTCTCACCCGCAACGCAGCCAACCAGGCATACGAGCAGGCTGGCATCGGTCCGGATGATCTGGACCTCGTCGAACTGCATGACTGCTTCGCAGCTGCCGAGCTGGTGCACTACGACAACCTGAAGCTGTGCGAGCCTGGCAATGCGATCGATTTCTTCAACTCGGGCGCAACCTGGCGCGATGGTCGGATGCCGGTCAACGTCTCAGGCGGTCTGCAGTCGAAGGGTCACCCCATCGCAGCAACCGGCGTTGCCAACGTCTGGGAGATCGCAACACACCTGCGTGGCGAGGCTGGACCTCGTCAGATCGAGGGCGCCAAGGTCGGCATGGCACATGTCATCGGACTTGGTTCATCGTGCGGCGTGCACATCCTCGAGAAGAGCGGCCTCTAGCTAGAAGTTCCTCTCAAACGTCCACGGCCGGTCCCCCATATAGAGGCGGTGCCGGCCGTTGGCGTTTGTGGAGTTCGGATGCTCTTCGTCGCCGACCCACACCACTGTGGGCCGCTCGACGATCTGCACGACGAAACTCTCAAAGAGCGGGGTCTCCTCCACATTCGCAAGTTCAAGCGCAGCTTCGATCGAGACGGCTTCGGCAATGCTCTGAATCGTCACGAAGGTTGGTGGCATGAGATCGATCTCCTGCCGCTGGTGACGCTCGATGGCTTCTACCGGAGTCATCCAGGCATGCTCCACCAGCTCGCCGTCCGGAAGTTTCACTACGGCATTCATGGGTGCTGCGCCGATGAAGAACCAGGTGTGGAAGCGCTTGGGGGCCTGAGGTGGCGGAAGCCACACCGCGAAGTGCGAGAGATCCTCGGCATGCACCACGAGCCCTGTCTCCTCGAGCGTCTCGCGCGCAGCCGTTCGCCGGGCAACGTCGACTTCCGTGTCGTCATCGCGAACCACGTCCTCGACTTCGACGCGACCGCCAGGGAAGACCCAGGCATTCGCAAATGCACCCTGCTGCGGTCGCTTCAACAGCAGTAGCTCGAGCCCTGTATCGCCCTCTCTGACGAGAACAACTGTGGCGGCCGCCAGCAAATCCGTCATGCATCCAACCTTCGACTAGACCGACAGTGCGGCGCCACCGCTGACCTTGAAAGTCTCACCTGTGATGAAACTTGCCTTGTCGGAGATGAGGAACAGCATCATGTTCACGATGTCAGGCACTTCTCCGCGTCGATGGATCGCCTGCATGTCGTTGATGATGGATGTCACCATTTCCTTCGGCAGGTCCGCGATGGCACTGTCAGTGGCGATCAGGCCTGGCGAGATCGCATTGACGCGGATGCCTGCGTCGGCGAACTCCTTGGCAAAGGCAATGGTCAGCCCGCGAACTGCGAGCTTGGAGACGCCGTAGGGCGAGGAAGACATGTTGCCCGCCATCGACGAGATGTTGATGATATTGCCGCCACCCCGGGTGCGCATGGACTCGAGGGCGGACACGGAGCAGTTCACGATGCCGATCACATTGACGTCGAAGAGTGCACGCACCTCTGCACGAGTGAGGGTGGAGAACGGCTGGTTGTACTTGGTGAGGTGGAGCCCTGCATTGTTGATCAGGATGTCGATGCCGCCGAACTCGGCTACGGCCTTGGCGATGGCGCCGTCCACGGCTGCATCGTCGGCAACGTCGCATTCGACAGCGAGTGCGCTGACCCCCAGAGCCTGCAGTTTCGCAACCGCTTCATGAGCGGCGGCCATGTTGATCTCAGCGATGACGATCGAGGCGCCTTCGGCGCCCAGCGCCTCAGCAAAGGCGTACCCGAAGCCGATGGCCCCGCCGGTGATGAAAGCGACCTTACCTGCGTTGCTCATGCTGTTCCTCTCTACGGCAAGGTCCCATCGTTGCCTGCGGAGGCCGCACTTTCCATGGAATCCACGAATTGCTCGGCAACTCTGATCACCTCTGCGTCGGTGCGCGCCAGTGAACGCAGAATCCGCACGTCCTTGGTCAACAGGGGACGCGCTGCACCAGCGGCGATCTGCTCGACCCCACCCGCATTGCCATACATCTCCGCGGCGAAGCTGCGTCCCGAACTCACCGCAATCGCAGCCAGCATGGCCTTGACGTCAACACCCAAGTCGGCAGCAACCGCGCACAGGGACTCAGCGAGTCCGAGTTGGGCCGTGAAGATCGTGTTGTTCAGCAATTTGGTCTGCTGGCCTGCCCCAACATCACCGAGATGGAACATCGAGGACCCGACGACATCGAGTACGGGCTGCACGCGTTCGATCACTGCTGGATTGCCGCCAAGCATCACTGTCAGCTCGCCGAGTGCCGCAACGTGCGGTCCCCCACTGATCGGGGCATCGACCACGTGAACGGCCACGGCAGAACAGCGAGCAGCTACATTGACCACGTACTGCGGAGGCACAGTGCTATGGATCAGGATCACCGATCCAGGCGCCAACCCTTCGAGCAGACCATCTCGAGAGAACAGCACCTCCTCAACCGATGCATCATCGAAGACGCAGACTCCCACGACATCGCAGCGCTCACCGAGTTCAGCGGGGGTCGAAGCGCGCACGACGGCGGCACCGAAAGATTCAAGGGCCTCGGGGCGTCGGGCCCAGACGGTCAATGGCATGCCTGAGGCCTCGAGCGTTTCGGCCATCGGCTTGCCGATGCTGCCCATTCCGATGAATCCGACGCGGACTGTCTCGCTCATCGCAACACGCTCCCTGAACTAGTTCGAGATTCCCTTGGTGAGCAGCATGGCTCCGGCGATCGGTCCTCCACCATTGGCTGCGACGATCACTTCAGCATTCGGGATCTGCCGCTCGCCAGCGTCGCCGCGCAGTTGCACGACAGCCTCATAGACATGCCCATAGCCATGGAGACGTCCCTCAGACAGCTGGCCGCCATGCGTATTGATGGGGAGTTCACCCGTACGAGCAATGCGCTGACCGCCTTCGATGAATGCGCCGCCCTCACCCTGGGCACAGAAGCCAAGGGCTTCAAGCCAGGCAAGGGTGATGATGCTGAAGCCGTCGTAGAGCTCGGCAACGTCGACATCCGATGGCTTGAGATCAGTGCGAGACCACAGGTGCTTGGAGACACCCTGCGCCAGCATCGAGGTCATGTCCTCATATTGGTCCCACGAAGGTCGGCCGTACTGCGCAGAGCCCACGGCATTGATATGCGCCGCGACGTGCGGGGCGTCCTTTGCATAGTCGACATGCGAGACCACCATGGCTGTGGATCCGTCAACGGGTACGTCGCAGTCAAGCAGGCACAGAGGCGAAGAGATCATGCGTGCGTTCAGGTAGTCGTCCATCGTCAGGGGATCGCGATAGACAGCCCGCGGGTTCACACCCGCATTCGTGCGACAGGTCAGGGCGATCTGGCCCAGCTGCTCTCGCGTGGTGCCGTACTTGTGCATATGCAGTTGAGCTACCTGCGCGAACCAGTTCGTTGCCGAGATCGCACCGAAGGGCGCCAGGAACTGCGTGAAGCCACCGGCGCGCTGCATGCTCGCCCCGGGATTGCGATTCTTGGTGCCCTGCATGGTGGATTCAGTGACGGTGCGGAAGACCAGCACATGCTTGGCAAGGCCGGCAGAGATGGCCATCGACGCCTCGATGATCGAGCCCAGTTGAGCTGAGCCCTCACCCGATCCATAGATGTAGTTCAGGTCAAGACGGAGAGCATCCTGCACTGCAGCAGCTGACGGGCCGCCGAAGCCGTTGGACCCGACGGCGTCGCCACCGGGGTAGGTGGCAATGCCGTCGATGTCGTCACGCGTGAGCCCGGCATCAGCGATGGCCTCGAGTGCTGCATCGAGGGTGAGATCCATTGCCGTACGTCCGAGTCGACGACCGGACGCGGATCGACCGACTCCGCTGATGAATGAGAGGCGCTCTGGGTTGCTCATGTCACGCCCCTTCCGGCACGAACAGTGGATACCAAATATCGTCGCGTGCCAGGAACCTGACCTCGACCTTCATCCCGATGATGCCTTCAGCATCGATTGGGATGCCAACGAGATTCGTGGTCAACCGCAGGTCGTCCTGCTCGTCCATCGTGACAAGTCCGATGATGTACGGCTCCTGGCCGGGAACCCATTGCTGATAATTCACGGTGTAGCTCAGGACGGTGGCCTTGCCCGAGACCACCTCCGGCACCATCTCACCCGAGAGGCACTTCGGGCAGCGCGGCGTCGGGGGGTGCGAGTAGTACCCGCACGACTGGCAGCGCTTGAAGCGAAGTTTGCCGTCTTCTCCACTTGCCCAGAAGAACGCCGTCTCTGGATCGTCCTGCGGCGGTATCCGCACCGTCAAGATGTCTAGATCGATGGCCAAGGCAAACTCCTTAGATCGTCGTGCTCCTAGTTGTTCTCAGCGTGCAGGGCGAACTCCGTGACCAGGTTGCGGCGCAGCAGCTTGCCGGTTGCAGTCTGCGGCAGGAGCTCATGACGCAAGCGGACATAGTCAGGAGTCTTGGATGAGCGCAGCTTCTCCCGGCAGAAGTCCTTGATCTCTTCCTCACTCGCCGTCATGCCCTCGCGAAGCACCACGAATGCTGCGATGCGCTGACCCCACTCGTCATCCGGCACACCTGCGACAGCGCACTCGAGCACGGCTGGGTGACGGTGGATGACCTCTTCGATCTCGGCAGGGGCGATATTCTCGCCGCCGCGAATGATCGTGTCGTCGGTACGGCCCTCGATGAACAGGAAGCCACCGGAGTCCAGCCACCCGCGATCGCGGGTGTTGAACCAGCCCTCATCGTCGACGACTCGACCGCTTTCGAGGTACTCGCCGGAGACCTGCTCACCACTGACCCAGATCGCGCCAGGCTCACCGACAGGAAGCTGGTGCCCCTCGCCATCGCGAATCTGCATGGTGACGTTCGGCAGGACCTTGCCGACGGAGCCGAGGCGGGCTCGAACCTCGGGGTCGGTGCTGTTGAACGAGTCACGGTGATCATCTGGCCCGAAGACGGCGACTGACGACGAGGTCTCAGTCAGCCCGTAGGCATTGACAAAGCCCACCTCGGGGAACAGGCCGAGGGCACGCTCAAGCGTTGCCTGGGCGATGCGAGCTCCACCGTAGCTCAGGCTGCGCAGGGTGGGCGGGGCCTGATGATCGGTGGCCTCCATGAACTCGACGATGCGCGACAGCATGGTCGGAACGAGCATCGCATTGGTCACGCCCTCGCGCTCGACGGTGTCGAGCCAGATCTCGGGCGTGAAGCGATCCAAGTAGACGACGCGACGACCTGCGTAGAGGTTCGAGAGCAGGTTCGCGACTGCTGCGATGTGGTAGGGAGGAACGGAGACAACCATGGCATCCGTGGGCTCTGCGCTTGCGAAATCCACTGAGCCCAGCACATAGGCGACCAGGTGCTTGTGACGCAGGACTGCACTCTTGGGCGCTGAAGTGGTGCCACTGGTCTGGAGCAGGATCGCGATGTCCTCAGGATCGGGCTCGGAGTCGAAGAACGGCACCTCGCCGGCTGCGGTTGCCGCGATCCACTCGTCGAAGGTCACCACTACCTGAGCCGCGCCGTCAGGCACGATGCTGGGATTGTCCGTGACGATGTAGGGGGCAGGCATACCCATGATGGCCTTGTGGATGTACTCCTCAGCAAGGCGGTAGTTCAGGGGCAGGAACTGCACCTGGGCGAAGGAGGCTGCGAACAAAGCGATCGGGAAGGCTGGACCATTCTCGCCGCAGAAGATCACACTCTGGGCGCCTGAGTCCTTGATCTTCTGCCCGCCACGAGCGGCAGAGGCACGCAGTTGGGCGTAGGTCATGCCATCGGCGGCGCTTCCGACCGCAACGCGGTCGTCATACCCACCGGAAACCATTTCCAACAGCGTCAGCAAGTTCACAGCAACTCCTTGAAAAGAAACACGGGTGTTTACGGCCAGAACCGTGCACACGGAGGGTGTCCGGCACGGTCCTGATCGGAAGCAGGCGAGGGTAATCGCACAGCATTCCGCAAGTACGTCACCTTACGGTAGTCAGGACTGGCGTCGCTAGACGATCCCCCAAAGTGAGCGGCACCTCACATGGGGAATCACGCTTACAGACGCTCGATAATCAGGGCGTTCGC
>JBAYUM010000047.1:0-12584 GCA_041675125.1 Candidatus Nanopelagicales bacterium | reverse complement strand
GAGATCGACGCGGGCATACAGCCAGCCCGATGGGGCACAGCCGAGGGCTGCTCGTGCCACTTCGAGCTGATCAGGCCGAGGCTCGCGCGCGGTGACGTGCTCGCGGATGAACAGCCCGTTCTCGTAGTTGTGGTCCTGGTCGTCGAGACCGAGCAGGGCTCCCTTGCGTGCGGCATGCGAGAAGGAACCGTCGAAGAACACCATGGCGGTCTCTGCGCTCGTGTCGACGGACTCCAGATAAGGCTGAATCATCACGGTCTTGCCAAGCGCATGGATGTCGTTGATGGACAAGGCCGCTTCAGCGATCCGATCGGGGCTGAAGCGGTAGGTATTGCGTGAACCGGCTGAGACGGTCGGTTTGACCACGAATTGGCGACTCGGCAGCGCGTATCGATCACCCGGCTCGATGAACTGGGTGTCGACGACAGGCACCCCGGCGCTCGCGAGATCACCCAGGTAGTGCTTGTCTGCACTCCATTCGATGATCTCGAGGGAGTTGGCCAGGGTCGTCACTCCCTGTAGTGATCCTGCCCAGGCCAGAAATGCCTGAAGATCCTGTGAGTAGTCCCAGGTCGATCTCAAGATGACGTAGTCGCATTGGTGCCATGGCACTTGCGGGTCGTTCCAGATAGCGATCCGGGGAGCAACGCCCTGTGCCCGAAGCGCGGGAATCAGGTCTCGATCATCGACATCAAGCTCCGCATAGGCCGCGCATGTCACCAGGGCTACGTGAGGTCCGCTACCCGAGGCACAGGAGAACGCGGTCACGCCCAAACGCTAGCGGGTGGGCGACGGCAATCTCAGCGGCCGAGGAGTCGAGACAGGAAGCCGCCCTGGCTCCTGGCGGCAGCCTTCTGCGCTGCTGTGCAGGTGCACCGCTCGTTCTTGGGCACTCCGCGCATGACCTGGTCGACATGGGCGCCGCAGCCGGTCCATGTCCTCTTGCCGCAGTTGCGGCAGGTCGCCTGTTGGCACATGTGATTTCCATTCCTTGATCGGGTAGCGGTTCAACGCGCCAAATTATACCCATAGGGGGTATCGTGGAAATACCAGTAGGAGAAGTGAAGGGAATGACGATCATGTCTCGCAATGAAAGTTCAATCGACCGGCTCATTCGCGTGATCATCGCGATCGCGGCAACAGGTGTGGCATTCGCCGTCGGAGCCGCATCAGTGTTCGGCATCATCCTGTTCGTCGTGGCCGCGATCATGCTTGTCACGGCTGCGGTCGGATTCTGCCCGATCTACCGAATCCTCGGATTGCGCACCAACAAGGCATGATTGCGGAGTGACGGTCGGCCACCACATCGCGGTCCAATCCCTCGCGAGTCTGGTGGCTTCCGGTGATGTTGCCATCCTGAGTGGAGCGGGGCTCTCGACCGAGTCTGGCATTCCTGACTATCGAGGGCCTTTGGGCTTGGCTCGTCGTGGCACGCCGATGACCTTCCAGGCGTTCATCAGCGGACCTGAGCCGCAAAGACGCTATTGGGCACGCAGTCATGCGGGCTGGACCCGGATGTCGTCGGCGAAGCCGAATCTCGGTCATCGGGCTGTCACTGAACTCGAGCAGCAGGGTCTGCTCGCGGGAGTCATCACGCAGAATGTCGATGGGCTGCACAGTGCAGCTGGGACCCGAAACGTGATCGACCTTCATGGGCGGCTCGACCGCATCAGTTGCCTTGGTTGCCACGAGCGCACAACGCGTGAATCGCTGAATGCGCGACTTCATGCGGCCAATCCTGATTGGCTGGCGGTTGCCGTGGCAGTCAACGCCGATGGAGATGTCGAGTTGAGTGACACAGCAGTCGATGGGTTCAGCGTCGTCGACTGCTTGCGCTGCGGGGGAGTGCTGAAGCCCGATGTCGTGTACTTCGGCGAACGGGTGCCGAGTGACCGCGTGGATGCATCCTTTGCGGTGATCGATCGAGCGGCGGCGCTCATGGTCCTGGGCTCATCGCTGACTGTCTATTCGGGCAGGCGCTTCGTGGTGCGCGCGGCAGAACGAGGGATTCCGATCGCGATTGTCAATGATGGCTTCACTCGCTGCGATGATCTTGCTGCGATCAAGTTGAGCCTCCCATTGGGCGAGGTTCTCGCAGAACTCGTGAAGTCGACTGCGGCACTGGTTGCTGCTCGTTGTTGATCGCGAGTCGTGAACGCCGCTGAGTCTCAGCATGCAGGCCTACTCCAGGGGAAGACCGAAGTCGTTGCGCGCCTTGTGCGGAACCAAGGAGAGGTACTCGTGGGGATTGTCGCTGATGAACTTGCGAACGTAAGGGCATTGTGGGAGCACTGACAGGCCCCTTGAGCGGACATCCTCCAGCGACTCTCGCACGAGTTGGGCGGCGAGGCCCTTTCCTGCATATGCAGGGTCGACCTCGACATGGGTGAAGGTGATATCCCCGCCTTGCATCACATAGTCGCTCACGCCGATCACTGAACCGTCGAGCGCGAGTTCATAGCGATGCTGCTCGGCGTTGTCACTGACTTGTGCCGTCATGCTGATTCCTCATCTCCTCCGCGCAACACAAGGCTAGGCAATCTGGAATGAGCGCTTTGCCAGTCCCCACATGTACCCGTCAATGGTCGAGTCGGGGGAGACCCCTGGGCTGCCTGCGCCCAGGGCGACGAACAGGGGCGAGAAGTGCTCGGCGGATGGGTGCGCATACGGCATGCCAGGGGCGTCGCGATAGTTCGCAAGCGAGTCGAGGTCGAGCCGGGTCACAGCGTCAAGTGCCCACGCGTCGAAGTCGCGAGACCAACCGGGGACCTTGTTCGCATGCATCATGTCCGCGGTGATGTACGGAAGGCCGTGGGTCATGAATCCCGAGCCGATGATCAGTACGCCCTGCTCACGCAGCGGACGCAGCCGCCTGCCCAGGTCCAGTAGTCGGTCTGGGCGATGTGTTGGCAGGCTCAGTTGAATGGTCGGCACATCGCCGAGGGGATACATCGCCTTCAGCGGCACCCATGCGCCGTGATCGAGTCCGCGTGAGGGGTGCTGATGAAGGCGATGGCTGTCGGGAATCAGTGCGGTCACCAGGTCGGCCAAGGAGGTTGCATCCGGGGTCTCGTACTTCATGTTGTAGTACCGGGGATCGAATCCGCCGAAGTCGTAGACGAGGGGAGTGGCTGCTCGTGGCGATGACAGCGCTAGCGGGGCTGCCTCCCAATGCGCGCTGATCATGAGCACGGCACGGGGCTTGGGCATGCTCAATGCCCAGGTGAGCAGTCGGGTCATCCAGGGCTCGTCGTCGAACAGCGGTGGGGCTCCGTGGCTCAGGAAGATCGAGGGCAGGGCACCGTCGGCCAGGTCCCAGGCAGCCTGCTCCGTGGAGCGGGTGATCGCCTGGGGAAGAAAGGCATCGAAGGCCGCGCCTGCTCGGTTGGACTGATGCGCCATGGCTGGTCCCTCACTTACTCGTCAGTTTGTTGAACATTCAACTTTACTATATAGTTGAAACATCAACTAAACAACTCGGCTCACAAGGCCGAAACCTGAAGGAGTTCATTGTGACCGCAACCCTTGTCACCAATCCGCGCGCGATCGATGAGCGCTCATCCGATGTCCTCTTCCGTGAGGCCCACACGGCCTATGCCTTCGACGGCACGCCTGTGAGCAGTGAGCAGCTCGAGGAGATCTACGACCTGGTCCGCCACGCGCCGACGGCCATGAACTCCCAGCCGTTGCGGATCACCTTCATTACCTCGCAAGCAGCAAAAGCCCGCTTGCTTCCGCATCTTGCCGAGGGCAACCGGGCCAAGGCTCAGTCCGCCCCCGTGATCGCCATCCTGGCGGCTGATACTGATTTTCATGAGCATCTGCCGCGAGTGCTTCCGCAGGCACCGCAAGCCAAGGAGATGTTCTCCGATGACGCGGCGCGCACGAAGGCAGCATCGTTCAATGCCGCGATCCAAGCCGGATATTTCATCCTGGCCGTTCGTGCCGTCGGCCTTGATGCCGGCCCCATGGGTGGGGTTGACACTGCTGGCATCGATGCCGAGTTCTTCACCGACCCGGCGCAGAAGTCATTTCTCATTGTCAATATCGGGCATGCGGCCAAGAACGGCACGTTCCCGCGCAATCCACGCCTTGAGCACCACGAGGCCGTGACCACTCTGTAGCGCAAGCCTCGGCTCCGCGGCAGCCACTGATCGTTCAGGAGCCTGACGATCCATTCGGATCGGCTCGGTGATGCTCGATGATCGAGTGATACGTAGGGCCCTTGGACTCATCAGGACCCACATGCACCAGTGCCTCGTCGAGCTTGCCCAACTCGTGAAGAAGCCGGTGCTCTGCCTCATGCGCGATGGCATGGGCGTCAACCAGGCTCAGCGCCGGGTCGACAGCGACAGCGATCTCCACTCTGAGCCGGTGACCGATCCAGCGCAATTGCACCCTGTCCACTGATGTGATTCCAGGTGTCTGCTTCAGTGCGCTCTCGATCTCGTCAATGAGCTCTGGATCGGTTGCGTCCATGAGTCGGCGATAGATATCGCGCATGGCCTTCCAAAGCACCAAGAGGATCGCGAACGTGACAACAAGGCCGATGATCGGATCGGCGATCGGGAGCCCTACCGCGATCCCTATTGCTCCGACGACCACGGCAAGGGAGGTCAGCGCATCGGTTCGTGCATGGAGACCATCAGCGACCAACGCTGCCGAGCCGATGCGTCGACCGACCCGAACCCGGTAGACGGCGACGATCTCGTTGCCGGCGAAGCCGATGAGCCCGGCAGCCATCAGGACGAGCAGGTGCGTCACCGGCTGCGGATTGAAGAGCCTTCGAACCGACTCGTAGCCGGCCAGCAGCGCTGACAGGGCGATCATCAGGATGATGAAGACGCCCGCGAGATCCTCTGCTCGACCGAAGCCGTAGGTATATCTACGTGTTGGCGGCCTGCGCCCGAGGCTGAAGGCGATCCACAGCGGGATGGCAGTCAAGGCGTCGGAGAGGTTGTGGATCGTGTCTGCCAGCAGTGCCACCGAACCGGTCAATGCCACGACGCCGGCTTGAGCGAGTGACGTGGCGACGAGTGCGAGCAGGCTGATCTTTACCGCCCTAATTCCTGCCTTGCTCGACTCGAGTGCAGTGTCGATGGAGTCCGAGGCGTCATGGCTGTGGGGGCGTGCGATGCCTCTGATGCGTCCCAGCAGCGAGATGTCATGCACATGTTCGTGTCCATGCTCGTGACCTTGATCGTGGTCGTGGTCATCCGACATATTCGGAGCCTATTGCGGGAAGCCCACTCCTCAGAGCACGTTGACCGCACGAGCCAGGACCAACGCGATGAGCATCAGCGAGATGGATGACTCGAACATCATCCAGAGCTTGGGCCAACGTCGAATCGCGGCCACATCGGTGGGGCTGAATGCTGTAGCCGTATTGAAGGAGAGTGCGAGGTAGTCGATGAACTGGGGATACCAGCCGGCCCCCACAACCTCAGGGAGGTTCTGCTCCGGAAAGCGGAACGCCGGCTTGGCTGTGAGAGTGCCATGAGCCCGGGCCGCAGGTCCGCCTGAATCGAGATGCCAGTACCAAAGAGCGAACGAGATGACATTCGTCGCCCAGATGACGACGCCGATTGCCAGCAATTGCCCGGGGGTTGAGAAGTCGGATCCGGTGAGCAGTCCATAGACGAGTCGAAGCGCTGAGAATGCAGTGACGATCGTGATCAGACCGAGCATGATGCCCGTGACGACGCGCATCACCCGTGATTCGCGGTCAATGCGCCCAGGATCGCCGAGCACCAGGATTGCCAGGAGCACGACCAGGAATACGAGGTAGAAGGTGTGCCACCAATTTGTGAGCCGGAACTCCTCTGGCACGACGAAGAATAGGCCGCCTGTGGCAAGGACCGCGAGTGCCATCGGCAGTCGATGCTCGCCGAGTCGGGCGTCACTTCCGCTTTCTCTGGTCACGCTCCGCACTCTAGGGCGTCAATAAGATTGGCCCATGCATGAAGAGTTCAGGTCTCTGCTCTATATCGCGATGATCGCGGCATTCGTGCCGCTCGTCGTGGGACTGCTGCGCATCCGGGTTGCGGAAGTGGTGCTGCTCCTGGGACTTGGAGTGGTGTTCGGCCCACAGTTCATCGGCACGATTCACGTCACCGAGTCGATAGACGTGTTCGCGGAACTCGGCATGGGGCTGCTGTTCTTCCTCGCAGGCATGGAGATCGACCGGCGTGCGGTTACCGGCACTGCCGGTCGGCTTGCAGCTGTCGGCTGGGGCTGCGCCTTGCTGCTTGCTGGACTCCTCACAGGTCTGCTCTCGCTGTTCGGTGTCGTGCAGGACTTCGTCGGCGTGAGCATCGCGCTGACGACAACTGCGCTGGGCACCCTGCTGCCGATCCTGCGTGATGCCGGCGAGTTGGACACTCCTTTCGGAAGGCTCTTCCTGGGTGCAGGCGCTTGGGGTGAGCTCGGCCCTATCGTTGCCATCGCGATCCTCCTCGGATCAGATTCGCGACTGGCCTCGTTGCTGTTCCTTGCGCTGTTCTTGGGCTTCGCCCTGCTGGTGCTCGTGATCCCTGCTCGGCTGAGCCTTCCAGCCGTCACTGCCGTGATCAATCGTGGAAACCACACGAGTTCCCAGACTGCTGTGCGGCTCATCATGCTGCTGCTCATCCTGTTGATCTTCACGGCGGGATCATTCGGCATCGACGCGGTGCTAGGTGCCTTCATCGCCGGCATCATCGCCCGGCGACTTGCGCCACTTGAGGCGGGGTCAGGGCTGCTGCACAAGGTGGAGGCCATCGCATTCGGCTTCTTCATTCCCTTGTTCTTCGTGGTATCCGGCGCCCGACTTGATGTGCGTTCGATCATCGCCAGTCCCTTGAAGATGCTGGTGTTCTTCCTGTTGCTCTTCATGGTTCGCGGACTGCCGCAGCTGGTGATCTACCGCAGGGCAATCCCCGATGTGGTCATTCGCCTGCGGTTCTCATTCCTTGTCGCCACTGGCCTGCCACTGCTGGTGGCAATCACCAGCCTCGAAGTGTCCAATGGAGTGATGCGACCGAGTACTGGTGCGGCAATCGTCGGCGCAGGAGCCCTCTCGGTGCTGGTGTTCCCGATTCTGGCAGCCACGCTCGGGAGGCGACGTCAGCCGAGCGAGGTCGTCGTCAATACCTAGCCGTCTTCGGGCGCGGGCGCAGGCGTGGAGTGGATATCGGCGTGCAGTTGCGCACCGAGCCGTGACTCATTGCCCAGGCTGGTCTCCACGGTGCCGGCCTCATCGGAAGCCGAGGGCAGGATGCCTGCCTCGATGGCTGCCTTGAATGCTGCGAAGTCCCGGTTCACCTGCGCTGCGTATCGCTCAGAGAACGCCAGCAGCGACCGATCGAAGGTGTCACTTGTGCCGATGTATGAGGCGATCTTCACCGCATCGCCTGATCGGGCATGACTGCGTGCCAGGGTCTTGCCGCACAACTGGGCATAGCCTGCCATCGTCTTGGGGGCAAGTGCTGCGATCTCCGGCGACCACTTCATGTCGCGAAGCTGGCGCACATAGAACTGTCGTCCGGCGGGGCCAGTGAGCCAGCCGAGGAACACGTCGCTCGCTGCTTGCATCATGCGCTGACCAGCAACAACGCGATGACCTTGATTCGTGTAGGGGGAAGCACCTGTGTGCGGCTCGAAGACGCTGTTGACCGCTTCCTTCACCTGGAGCACGAGGAGATCGTCTGGGTCCCGCCCCTGCAGCAGTACGACGAAAGCACGCAGCCCCACGCTGCCGACACCAACCACCTTGTGCGCGAAATCGATGATGTGGTACCGACGCAGGAGTTCACGACGGTCGTCATGCAAGGTCGTGCGATACGTCCCGAACACCTCGTCGAGGATGCGCGCCGTGTGGCTGTCGGTCGGCAGGCGGACCAGCAGCGGCGGGTCGTTGACGAACTGACGCTGCCCGTCGACCTCTTGCGTCAATTTCCCGATGGCCGACCAGCGATCGCGGCTGCGTGCCTTCTGCAGATTGCGATCCATGCTCTTCGCAGCCTTGGTGCCGCCCTCGGTCTGCGCCAGCTCGATGAGGAATGCCGCATCAACCCGCGAGTACCACGCGTCAAGGTCATTCATGGCCGCGTATTGAGCTATGGACTGCCGGTAGGAGGCTGCTGCGGTGAGGGTGACCGACGCAATCTCGGCCTGAGTGAACTGATTGTCTGTAGCGGCAATATAGAACGACGCCACCATGCGAGCGACATCCCATTCGAATGCGCCCGCATTGGTCTCATCGAAGTCGTTGATGTCGAAGATCACCGATCGGTCAGGGCTGCCGAAGAGTCCGAAGTTCGAGAGGTGGGCATCGCCGCAGATCTGCGTCACCAATCCGGAGTTCGCAAGGCTGCCCAGATCATCGGCCATGACCGCCGCTGTTCCTCGATAGAACGCAAAGGGGCTGACCGACATCCGTGCGTGACGGATCGGAAGAAGGTCCTGGACACGTGCTGTCTCCTGGCCGATCAGCGTCTGCACAGGATCCGGGCGATCAACGTCAGGCTCCCACTTGCCCAGCGTTCCGCGAGGATGGGCCTTGCGGGCGGCCTTGCCGGCCTCGACCCGCTCAGCGACCGACAGCTTGCGCACTCTGTTCGGCAGCGCCAGTCGGCCTGGGTCGGTCATGGACCCAATTTATGGTCTTCGGACGTGATCTGCGCCCCAGTTGATCAACTGTGGTGCGAACCGACCCTCGGGCAGGGCATGATTTGGCCATGCGCATTGCAAATGACATCACCGAGTTGATCGGCAACACTCCGCTGGTCAAGGTCCGCAACATCACCGATGGAGCACCGGCAACCCTCGCGGCCAAGCTGGAGTTCTTCAATCCGGGCAACTCCGTGAAGGATCGCATCGGCGCTGCCATGATCGATGCGGCACAGGCTGCCGGCCTGATCGGTCCGGACACCATCGTGGTCGAGCCCACCAGCGGCAACACCGGTATCGCGCTGGCCATGGTCTGCGCAGCGCGCGGCATCAAGATCGTCCTGACGATGCCCGAGACGATGAGCATCGAGCGACGCATGCTGCTGCGCGGATACGGCGCCGAGCTGATCCTCACCCCGGGCCCTGCAGGCATGGGTGGTGCGATCGCCAAGGCCAAGGAACTCGCCGATTCCGATCCGAAGTACTTCATGCCCCAGCAGTTCGAGAATCCGGCGAACCCCGCAATCCATCGTGCGACGACCGCCGAGGAGATCTGGAACGACACTGATGGCGAGGTCGACATCGTCGTTGCGGGCGTGGGCACGGGCGGCACCATCACCGGAATCGGTCAGGTGCTCAAGGAGCGCAAGCCAGGAGTCCAGATCATCGCCGTCGAGCCCGCTGCCTCACCAGTGCTCTCGGGTGGAGAGAAGGGGCCGCACCCGCTGCAGGGCATCGGCGCTGGCTTCATTCCTGCAGTGCTCGACACCAGCGTCTATGACGAGGTCGTGAAGGTCGAGGCCGAGGACGCCCTGACGACGGCCCGGCGTGCGGCCACAGAAGAAGGCCTGCTCGTCGGCATCTCCTCGGGTGCGGCGCTGTGGGCCGCAGTCCAGGTCGCGCAGCGGCCTGAGAATGCTGGCAAGCTGATTGTCGTGATCATTCCCTCCTTCGGCGAGCGCTACCTTTCGACTGCGCTCTTCGCCGGCCTGGGCGACTGACTCTCTGATTGGTGCTCATGTCCTTCCTTCCCCAGGGTCTTGTGTCATTCATCGAGCAGGCCAAAGAGGATGTCGTCTCAGTTCTTGAGCGTGATCCTGCTGCCCGCACTGCCGTTGAGGTCGCCCTGCTGTATCCAGGTGTTCATGCGGTGTGGGCGCATCGCCTGAGCAATCAGCTCTGGAAGGCGGGCGCCTTCCTTCCGGCGCGGGCGGTGTCGCAGGTCGCGCGGGCGGTGACCGGCATCGAGATCCACCCGGCTGCAACCATCGGCGCTCGGGTGTTCATCGACCATGGCATGGGGGTTGTCATCGGAGAGACTGCGATCGTGGGGGCCGATGTCACGATCTACCACGGCGTGACCCTTGGCGGCACGAGCCTGAATCAGGGCAAGCGCCATCCCACGATCGGGGAGCGTGTCACTATCGGTGCGGGCGCGAAGGTGCTTGGCGATATCGAGGTGGGTGCGGACTCGCGCATCGGTGCCAATGCGGTGCTGGTGCGCTCGGTTGATCCTGATTCAGTGGTGGTCGGAGTTCCAGGCCAGGTCGTGGCTCGCGCCGGTGTTCATACGTCGCGCCCGAAGTACGACGCGCAGGATCGGAACGCTCCTGACCCCGTCGGCAGCGCAGTCCAGGCGCTTCTTGCGCGAGTTGAGCGACTCGAGACCAAAGTCACGGGCAAGGCGTCCGCTGACGGGATCTACCGACCAGTTGATGGGGTCTGGGAGTCCACTGACTTCTCGATCTGATGGGCCTCATCCTCAGGCTCGCTTGCAACCTTGTAGGACGCGGCAACACGCTTGAACACCATGAACATCGGCAGGCCTAGAAGCACCAGTGCTGCTGCTGCGATGACGAATACCGCTTGGTAGCCAAGATGAACCGCGACGATGCCACCTAGTGCTGGTCCGAGTTGCGAGGAGAGTGCCTGCACGCTCTGGTAGAGGCCGAACATCGAGCTCAATGCCGCAGCAGTGACGACAGTCGGCAGGAGTGAGACCGCGCTCGTGGTGAGCAGCCCTTGGAAGAGCATCATCACTATTGCGAAGAAGGCCAATGCCCACACGGTGTTGACGAAGGCCATCGGGACAAGGAAGAGCGCGACGCCGATCGCGGCGATCAGGAGCATGCGCTGATGCCCAGCCTTGGAGATGAGCTTGCCAGCGTAGACGGCTGCGACGGCGCTCGCCGCGGACATGCCGAAGAACAGCCAGCCGATGATCACCGTGCCGTTGGCGCCTGTTGGCAGGATCGAGATCACGTATGGAGGCAGGATCGGCTGGACCATGGGGGCTGCGAAGCTGAGCAGGAGGACAAGCATCAGTGCAGCCCAGGCAAGCGGTGAATGCAGGACTGTGCTCAAGCCCTGCTTGCCGGCCCCTGGCTTCGCAGCGAGTGCCTGCTTGGGCTCCTTGATCATGAACACCGTCACGAGTGCGCCTGAGAACATCAGCAGACCGGCAACGATGAAGGTGGTCTGGTAGCCCCAGGCCGCAATGAACACTGCCGCGATGACCGGTCCGATGGCGATACCGCCCAGGGTTGCGCCCTGGAACTGGCCGAGGGCCTTGGGAAGGCGCTTGGCGGGAGTGCCTGCGGCGATCAGCGCCATCGCTGCGGCAGGAGCGCCAGCCATGATCCCGATGAAGGTGCGAATCGCGACGACCTGCCAGATATTGGTCGCGAAGCCGAACAGCGTCAGGCCGATGGCTCCGCCGAAACAGGCGCGGATCAGCATGGGCTTGCGTCCGTAGCGATCACCGAGCATTCCCCAGATGGGTCCGGAGACGAATGAGCCCACGCCACCGAGGGCGGTTGCGACACCAGCCCACAGGGCGGCCTCCGGGCCGGTCAAGGTGGGGTCGAGCTCCTTCAGGAACAGCGGCAGGAACGGAATGGTGAAGGAGAACGTGACGCAAAGGAGGAACACCGCGAGCATTGACGCATAGTTGTTGCGTTGCCATCCTGGCGCGCCTTCGTCTTCCATCGGGTCCTCTCCTTTGCCCGTCACGAGGGCAGTGCTGTGTGAAGGAACATACTGGACACTCGCTCGATTGGAGGGCGTATCGAAAGTATTGCGGTAGATCCGAATTCCATGATCGGGTGTCGTGTCTGGGGGATTTCTCGTCATAGTGTTTGCCTATGGCGGCCATCACGATCGTTCAGTTGCGAGCCTTTGTCGCCATTGCCCAAACCCAGCACTTCGGGGACGCGGCGGCATTGATCGGGGTGTCGCAGCCGACCTTGAGCCAGGCGCTCTCCACCCTTGAGGCCAATCTCGATGTGCAACTGGTCGAGCGCAGTCCGCGCCAGGTGCTCATCACCCCGGCGGGCACCAGACTGCTGCCACTTGCCCGGCAGGCGGTGGCAGCTGTGGATGCCGTTGCTGAGGCGGCAGCCCCGGCACGCTGGCTGAGTGGACCCATGCGCCTGGGTGTCATCCCGACGATCGCCCCCTACCTGCTGCCCTCGGTGCTGCGCACCCTCAGGCGTGAGGCACCCGATCTCGAGCTGGCCGTGCATGAGGATCAGACCTGGCGACTCATCGAGGCCCTGAAGCGTGGCGAACTCGACCTGGCGATCCTGGCCCTGCCGACCAGCGAGCCAGGGCTTGCGGAGATCCCCCTGTATGTCGAGGACTTCGTCCTCGCGCTGCCGGCCAAGAGTGATCTTGCCGGGCGCATCGACGTCGATCCCCAGATCCTGCAGGACCTGCACCTGCTCCTTCTCGATGAAGGACACTGCCTTCGCGACCAGGCCCTGGAGGTGTGCATGCAGGCGGGCGCACGCGATGCAGGAGCCGACCCGGCGCGGGCATCATCGCTGGCCACCATCGTTCAGCTGGTCTCGGCTGGCATGGGAGCAACTCTGCTCCCCGCAACAGCCGTCCCTGCCGAGGCCCGCGGTGCGGCGCTGGGGATAGCTCATTTCCGT
>JBAYUM010000046.1:0-12702 GCA_041675125.1 Candidatus Nanopelagicales bacterium | reverse complement strand
GAGCGACCCGACTGTGCAGGATGTCGCCGACGATGCCGACGCGCACCCCTTCGAGGGCTCCCTTGCCATCGCGCAGGTGGTGTCGCATCGTGTAGGCGTCGAGCAGGGCCTGCGTGGGGTGCTCATGGGTGCCATCACCGGCGTTGACAACGGAACCGCCGATCCAGTCGGCGTGGGCCAGTCGGTACGGCGCACCTGAATCCCAGTGGCGGATCACCACGGCGTCGGCACCCATGGCCTCGAGGGTCAGTGCGGTGTCCTTGAGGCTTTCACCCTTGGAGACCGAGGAGCCCTTGGCCGCGAAGTTGATGACATCGGCCGACAGGCGCTTGGCCGCGAGCTCGAAGGAGATGCGTGTGCGCGTGGAATCCTCGAAGAACAGGTTCACCACCGTGCGACCGCGCAGGGTCGGCAGCTTCTTTACCGAGCGATCGGACAGGGCAGCCATCTCGGCAGCGGTGTCGAGGATCAGCAGGGCTGCATCGCGATCAAGATCCCCGGCCGAGAGCAGGTGTCGCATTACTGCTCACCGCCGTTGGAGATCTCGACCGCGTCGACTCCATCGAACTCCACCAGCCGCACGCTGACCTGCTCGGAGACTGCAGTGGGGATGTTCTTGCCGACATAGTCCGGCCGGATCGGCAGTTCGCGATGACCACGATCGACGAGCACCGCCAGGCGCACCGCTGCTGGCCGGCCGACGTCGTTCAGCGCATCCAGCGCGGCACGGATGGTGCGGCCGGAGAACAGCACGTCGTCGACGAGCACCACGGTCCTGCCGTCGATGCCCACAGCGGGAATCGACGTGGATTCAAGGGCTCGGGTCGGGCGCAGGCGCAGGTCATCGCGGTACAAGGTGATGTCCAGGGAGCCCACCGGAACCTCGATGCCCTCGATCTCGCTGATCGCCGCACCGATGCGGTTGGCCAGGAAGACCCCGCGGGTGGGAATGCCCAGGAGCACGAGATCGGATGCCCCCTTGGCCTTCTCGACGATCTCGTGGGCGATGCGCCGAGTCGCGCGGGCAATGTCGTCGCTGGAGAGCACGGTGCGGAATCCGTGCGCGCGTGCAGCGTCCAAGAGGACCCCCTTCCCCGCCTCACAGGACGGACTTAAAGGTTGTCGAGCAGTGCTGACTCTAGTGCCTAGGACCGGGCTCAACGAATTGGCTGCTCCATGCGAATACTGCACAGGACTCTGATCTGAGGTCGCATCAGAAATCGCCTTAGTGGTATCACTTTGATACTATTCTTCCATGTCACTCACCCTGCGCACTGATGAAGAGTTGGATACCGCCTTGGCTGCCCTTGCTGCGGCCGAGGGCATCTCCCGACAGGAGGTCATCCGCCGCGCGGTGCTCGACCGTCTCGAGCACTCCCAGCACACCAGTGCCGTCGAGGAATCCACCTCACGCCTGATGCTCGAATGGGCCGACGTCCTCGATCGCCTTGGCAAGGTATGAGCGAGCCGATCTACCTCACTATTGAGGATCTGCTCGGCATGGTCCGCGCACTCGGAGCAGGACCAGTGCGAGATCTCGGTTTGCTGGATTCAGCCATTGCGCGACCCCGATCAAGTGTCTTCGGCCAGGACGCGTATTCGGGCCTTCCGCTGAAAGCCGCAGCGCTCCTGCACTCACTCGTGCGCAATCACGCACTTGTCGACGGCAACAAGCGCATCGCATGGCTGGCTGCAATCGTGTTTCTGGATCTCAACGGCTGCCGATCGGACTGCACCCATGAGCAGGCCTTCGACTTGGTCATGAGTGCAGCTGTCGGAGTGATTGACGTTCCCGAGATAGCCGAAGAGCTTCGTGTGGTCCCTCTCGCAGATTGATAGCGTCAAGCCATGAGCACTGACCGTGCGTTCGTGGACTACGTACTCGAGCAACTTGCCTCACGCGAGATGCGTGCGAACCCGATGTTCGGCGAGTACGGGCTGTACTGCCAGGACAAGGTCATCGGGTTGATCTGTGACAGCACCCTGTTCATCAAGCCGACCGATGCCGGCATCGCCTTCGCCGGACGCATCGCTCGCGCAGAGCCCTATCCCGGTGCCAAGCCTGCGTTGAAGATCTCCAAGGCCAGGCTGGCAGATGTCGAGTGGCTGGAGCGGCTGATCGACATCACGACTGCCGCGTTGCCGGCCCCTAAGCCAAAGAGGCGGAAGCCCTCGCGCTAGACGCCGGAGCCGTGACCTGAGCTGCCGATGCGGTGCACGCGCATGCCGTTGGTGGTGCCGGGAACGCCCGGTGGCACGCCGGCAACGATGACCACTCGCTCACCTGCAGTGGCGCGGCCGATGTCGAGCAGTGCCTTGTCGACCTGCACGACCATGTCGTCGGTGTGGGCGACCTGCGAGACCAGGAAGGTCTCCACTCCCCAGGTCAGCGCCAATTGGCTGCGCACGCGCTGATTCGGAGTGAAGGCGAGCAGCTTGGTCTGGCTGCGCCAACGAGCGATCAGTCGCGCGGACAGCCCGGTCTCGGTGAAGGCGATGAGATGGGTTGCGGCGACATCATCGGCAACCATGACTGCGGCGTGGGTCAGCGCGCGATTGGTGGAGCCGGCACGGGGCTCCTCGAGCTGCGGCAGCTTGCTCAGAGCCTCGGACTCGACATGGGTGATGATGCGAGCCATCGTCTCGACGACCACCGACGGATGCGTGCCGACACTGGTTTCACCGGACAGCATCAGGGCATCGGCACCGTCGAGCACCGCATTGGCGACGTCGCTTGCCTCCGCTCGTGTGGGCCGGTTCGCGGTGATCATGCTGTCCAGCATCTGGGTTGCCACGATGACCGGCTTGCCTGCCTCGCGGCACATGTGAATGGCACGCTTCTGCACGAGCGGCACCTGTTCGAGCGGCAGCTCGACGCCGAGGTCACCGCGAGCGACCATCACGCCATCGAAGGCATTGATGATCTCCTGCAGGTTCTCCACGGCCTGGGGCTTCTCGACCTTGGCCAGCACCGGGATCCGGATGCCCTCCTCGTTCATGATCGCCAATACATCGTCGAGATCGGCGGCGCTGCGCACGAATGAGAGCGCGATCATGTCGCAGCCGGCGCGCAGGGCCCAGCGCAGGTCGTCGCCGTCCTTCTCCGACAGCGCAGTGACGCTCAGGGCCGCACCTGGAAGGTTGAAGCCCTTGTTGTCGGAGACCCGTCCGCCTTCGATGACCTTGGTCACGACCCGAGGTCCCTCGACCCGAACCACCTCGAGCGCGATACGGCCATCGTCGACGAGCACGAAGTCACCGGGATGCACGTCGCCGGGCAGGCCGCTGTAGGTGGTCGACACCATGGCGGCATCACCGGGCACGTCTTCGGTGGTGACGACGAACTCGTCGCCCTCATGGAGCAGCACGGGGCCGGAGGCGAACTTGCCCAAACGGATCTTCGGTCCCTGCAGGTCGGCGAGAATTCCGATGCCGCGACCGGACTCATCAGCCGCCTGCCGGATCAACTGGTAGATCTCGGCATGCTGCTCGTGGGTGCCATGCGACAGGTTCAGCCGGGCCACGTCCATGCCTGCTGCCACGAGTCCGCGCAGCGCCTCGAGATCCGAGGTGGCAGGACCCATCGTGGCAACAATCTTGGCGCGGCGCATGAGGCTCATCGTACTCGCCGGGGTTGTAACCGTTGTCATGCCATCGATCACGGCTAGGCCAGCACCTGCCGCGCAGTCGACGGGATCGGTGCCGGGAGCGTAGTGCTGCCGGTCAGGAACTCGTCGACTGCCGCCGCCGCCGCACGCCCTTCAGCGATGGCCCACACGATGAGCGATTGACCGCGGCCGGCGTCGCCGGCGACGAAGACGCCTTCGACCTCGGTGGCATAGTCGGCATCGCGATTGATGTTGCCGCGGCCATCAAGCGTGAGATCGAACTGCTCGACGATTGCCTCGGCCTCCGGGCCGACGAAGCCCATCGCAAGCATCACGACATCTGCCGGGATCTCGCGCTCGGAGCCGGGAACCGGACGGAACCCGCCCTCGAAGGGCTCGACATCGACCAGGGCAAGAGCCTTGACCTGGCCGGCGCCGTCATCGACGAAGTGGGTCGTCGACACCGCGAACAGTCGCTCGCCACCCTCTTCATGGGCGCTCGAGGTGCGGTAGATCATCGGATAGGTCGGCCACGGCTGGGTGCCCGGACGCTCTGCCGGCGGGGTCGGCAGGATCTCGAGCTGGGTGACCGAGGCAGCTCCCTGGCGATGTGAGGTGCCAAGGCAGTCAGCACCGGTGTCGCCACCGCCGATGATCACCACATGCTTGCCTGCGACGTCGAGGGGAGATGAGTCCAGGTCGCCCTCCTGCACGCGATTGGCAAGGGGAAGGATCTCCATGGCCTGGTAGATGCCTCGCAGTTCGCGACCCGGAACATCGAGGTCACGCCACTTGGTGGCCCCGATTGCGAGCACCACGGCGTCATAGCGCCGGCGCAGGTCCTGGCCGGTGATGTCGATGCCGATCTCCACGCCAGCACGGAAGCGCACACCCTCGGCCTCCATCTGCTCCAGGCGACGGTCGAGGAACTTCTTCTCCATCTTGAACTCGGGGATGCCGTAGCGCATCAGCCCGCCGATGCGGTCGGCCCGCTCATAGACGGCAACGGTGTGACCTGCACGGGCGAGCTGCTGCGCGGCCGCCAAGCCTGATGGCCCGGAGCCGATGACGGCAACGGTGCGACCGCTGACCTTCTCGGGCACCTGCGGCTGGACCCAGCCCTCGTCCCAGGCACGCTCGATGATCGAGACCTCGACCTGCTTGATCGTCACCGGATCCTGGTTGATGCCGAGCACGCAGGCGGTCTCGCATGGCGCTGGGCACAGGCGGCCAGTGAACTCAGGGAAGTTGTTCGTGGCGTGCAGGCGCTCGATGGCAACCTCCCAGTCCTGCCGGTAGACCAGGTCATTCCATTCAGGAATCAGGTTGCCAAGTGGGCAGCCGTTGTGGCAGAACGGGATGCCGCAGTCCATGCAACGGCTCGCCTGCTTCTCGAGCCTGGCCGCATCGAACTCCTCGTAGACCTCATTCCAGTCCTGCAGGCGAATGTCGACCGGACGCCGGGTCGGTGTCTCACGACCGACGTTGAGAAATCCCCTTGGATCAGCCACGGCCGCCTCCCATCACGAATACGAGTGGATCAAGTCCCTCGTCGATTGCTTGCTGAGTCAATTGCAGGACCCGCTTGTAGTCCTTGGGCATCACCTTGGTGAACCGGCCCAGGGCGGTGATCCAGTCCGCGAGCAACTGCTGGGCCACAGCGGAGTCGGTCTCCTCGAAGTGCTTCTGCACGATGGCATGCAACTCATCGGCATCGGTCGAGGTGAGCGGATCGAGATCGATCATCTCGGGGTTGACCTTGACCGGGTCCAGGTCGAGCACATAGGCCACGCCACCGGACATGCCAGCACCGAGGTTGCGGCCGGTGGCTCCAAGGATGGCCACGCGACCACCGGTCATGTACTCCAGCGCATGGTCGCCGACGCCCTCGACCACTGCGATGGCACCGGAGTTGCGCACGCAGAAGCGCTCACCCGCACGTCCGCGCAGGTAGACCTCGCCGCTGGTCGCGCCGTAGCAGATGACGTTGCCGGCGATGATCTGCTCCTGCGCGATGAACTGCGCCTGTCGATCGGGGCGCACCACGATGCGACCGCCCGACAGGCCCTTGCCGACATAGTCATTGGCATCGCCCTCGAGTCGCAGGGTCACGCCCTTGGGCACGAAGGCCCCGAAGGACTGCCCGGCAGACCCCAGGAAGGTGAGATCGATCGTGCCCTCGGGAAGGCCCTCGCCACCGTAATGGCGCGTGACCTCGGCACCGAGCATCGTGCCAACGGTGCGATTCACATTGCGCACGCGCAACTGGGCGCGCACCGGCTCGGCGTTCTGGATGGCAGGCTGGCACATCGCAATGAGCTCGTTGTCGAGAGCCGCATCAAGGCCATGATCCTGCTCGATCATCGAGCGGCGTGGTGATCCTTCAGCAACTCGTGGCATCGACAGGATCGGCGACAGGTCGAGCCCATCGGCCTTCCAATGATCGATCACGCGACGAGTGTCGAGGATCTCGACCTGGCCGATGGCCTCATCGAGGGTGCGGAAGCCAAGTTGTGCAAGCAGTTCGCGCACTTCCTCTGCGATGTACTCGAAGAAGGTCTCCACGAACTCAGGCTTGCCGCTGAAGCGCTCGCGCAGCACGGGGTTCTGCGTTGCGATGCCGACCGGGCAGGTGTCAAGATGGCAGACGCGCATCATGACGCAGCCCATGACGACGAGCGGTGCGGTTGCGAAGCCGAACTCCTCTGCACCGAGCAGGGCGGCGATGATGACGTCGCGACCGGTCTTCAACTGTCCGTCTGCCTGCACCACGATGCGATCGCGCAGTCCATTGATCATCAGTGTCTGCTGGGTCTCGGCGAGGCCGAGCTCCCAGGGAGTGCCTGCGTGCTTGAGGCTGGTCAGCGGTGAGGCACCGGTGCCACCGTCGAAGCCGGAGATGAGCACCACATCGGCATGCGCCTTCGAGACACCTGCTGCAACAGTGCCGACGCCCACCTCGGACACGAGCTTCACGTGCACGCGCGCGTACTTGTTCGCGTTCTTCAGATCGTGGATCAGCTGTGCGAGATCCTCGATCGAGTAGATGTCGTGATGCGGCGGCGGCGAGATCAGGCCCACCCCGGGTGTCGAGTGCCGCGTCTTGGCCACCCACGGGTAGACCTTGTGGCCGGGCAGCTGGCCGCCCTCACCGGGCTTGGCCCCCTGCGCCATCTTGATCTGGATGTCATCGGAGTTGACGAGGTACTCACTGGTCACGCCGAAGCGACCGGATGCAACCTGCTTGATCGCTGAGCGCTTGGAGTCACCGTTGCTCATCGGCACGAAGCGCTCGGGATCCTCGCCGCCCTCGCCGGTGTTGGACTTCGCGCCCAGCCGGTTCATGGCGATCGCGAGAGTCTCGTGCGCCTCGGACGAGATGGAGCCGTAGGACATGGCACCGGTGGAGAAGCGCTTGACGATGTCGGATGCGGACTCGACCTCATCGATCGAGATCGGCTCCCGAACACCCTCGCGGAAGGTGAACAGGCCACGAACGGTCATCAGCTTCTCCGACTGATCGTTCACTGCGCTCGTGTACTGCTTGAAGACGTCATAGCGCTTGTTGCGAGTCGAGTGCTGCAGGCGGAACACCGTCTCTGGGTTGAACAGGTGCAGCTCACCCTCACGACGCCACTGATACTCGCCACCGACATTGAGCGTTCGGTGCGAGGGCGAGATGCCTGATGGCGGGAAGGCGATGTCGTGCCGGTCGGAGACCTCCTTGGCGATGACATCGATGCCGACTCCGCCAAGGCGCGAGCTGGTGCCGGTGAAATACGCATCGACGAGATCGGCGCCGAGGCCGACCGCCTCGAAGATCTGCGCGCCGCGATAGGAGGCGACCGTCGAGACGCCCATCTTCGACATCACCTTCAGGATGCCCTTGCCCAGGGCCTTGATCAGGTTGCGCATGGCCTTCTCCGGCGTGATGTCGTCGATGACACCACGACGGACCATGTCCTCGACCGTCTCGAGCGCGAGATACGGGTTGACCGCAGCCGCGCCGTAGCCGACGAGCAGTGCCGCATGGTGCACCTCGCGTACATCGCCTGCCTCGACGATGAGGGTGACCATCGTGCGCGCCTTGGTGCGCACCAGGTGGTGATGCACGGCCGAGGTCAGCAACAGGGTGGGAATGGGCGCACGATCGGCATCGCTGTCGCGATCGGACAGCACGATGAAGCGCTTGCCCTCGTGGATGACGGCATCGACCTCATGGAAGATCTCCTTGAGGCGGTTCTCGAGTGCCTCTCCCCTTCCTGCGACGTCGTACAGGCCCTCGATCCTCGCCGCCGCGAAGCCGGGCATGTCCTCGTCGTCGTTGATGTGCAGGATCTTGGCCAGCTCATCGTTGTCGATCACCGGAAACGGCAAGGTGACGTGGTTGCAGTGCGCCGGGCCTGCCTGCAGCAGATTGCCCTCGGATCCGATGGTGCCGTACAGCGAGGTGACGATCTCCTCGCGAATGGCATCCAGCGGAGGGTTGGTGACCTGGGCGAACAGCTGATGGAAGTAGTCGAACAGCAGGCGTGGTCGCGCCGACAGCACTGCGATAGGGGTGTCGGTGCCCATCGAGCCGAGCGCCTCGCCACCGCTGCGGGCCATCGGATCGATGATGATCTTGAGCTCCTCCTCGGTGTAGCCGAAGGTCTGCTGGCGACGGGCCACCGAGCCCGAGGTGTGCACGATGTGCTCGCGCTCAGGCAGTTCCTCGAGATGCACCAGGCCCTCATCGAGCCACTCCTGGTACGGATGCGCGGCAGCGAGCTCGGCCTTGATCTCGTCATCCTCGATGATGCGTCCAGCATCGGTGTCGACCAGGAACATCAGTCCAGGCTGGAGGCGACCCTTGCGCACGATCGATGACGGCTCGAGATCGAGCACGCCGGCCTCGGAGCCGAGCACGACCAGGCCATCGTCGGTGACCCAGTAGCGGCCCGGGCGCAGGCCATTGCGGTCGAGCACCGCGCCGATGATGCTGCCGTCGGTGAAGCAGACATTCGCAGGTCCGTCCCAGGGCTCCATGAAGGTGGAGTGGAAGGCGTAGAACGCACGGCGGGCCGGATCCATCGAGGGATGGTTCTCCCAGGCCTCGGGAATCATCATCAGCACGGCATGCGGCAGCGATCGGCCGCCGAGGTGGATCAGCTCGAGCACCTCGTCGAAGGACGCCGAGTCGGAGCCGCCATTGGTGCAGATCGGGAACAGTCGGGTGAGATCGCCTGGGATGAGGTCGCTCTTGAGCATGGCCTCACGCGCTCGCATCCAGTTGCGGTTGCCCTGCACCGTGTTGATCTCGCCGTTGTGCGAGATGTAGCGATAGGGATGCGCAAGCGGCCAGGACGGGAAGGTGTTGGTGGAGAAGCGCGAGTGCACCAGTGCCAGCGGCGACTTCACCCGCTCATCGGACAGGTCGGGGTAGAAGGGCTTGAGCTGGCCCGTGGTGAGCATGCCCTTGTAGACGATGGTGCGAGCCGACAGCGACGGGAAGTACACCGTGGTGTCGCGCTCAGCGCGCTTGCGCAGTGCGAAGGCCAGGCGCTCCAGGTCAAGATCAGCGATCCCAGGGTTCTGAGCAGCGACGAACAGCTGCTCGAACACCGGCATCACGCCACGCGCAGTTGAGCCCACCAGTGAGGAATCGGTTGGAACCTGGCGCCAGCCCAGCACTCGCAGGCCCTCGCTGGCGGCGATCGCCGCAATGGTCGCCTTGGCATCGGCGATCGACTCGGCATCGGTGGGCAGATAGGCCATGCCGGCTGCGTAGTGGCCTGCAGCCGGAAGCTCGAAGTCGACCACGGCGCGGAAGAACTCGTCGGGCAGCCGGAACAGGATGCCCGCTCCGTCACCGCTGTCCGGCTCGGCGCCCGTTGCACCACGGTGCTCGAGGTTCTCCAGGGCGGTGATCGCCTTCTTGACGATGTCATGCGAGGGGACACCCGTGAGGGTGGCGACAAAGGCCACGCCGCAGGCATCGTGCTCGAATGCCGGGTCGTAGAGGCCGAAGGCCCCGGGGAGGTCGCTGTTGAACATTGCCATTCCATTCGTCGTAGCCGTGCAGCAGCCCATGAAGGGACGCTGACCTATCGGGACGACGTTGGCCCAATGACAAGAAGTGTACCCAGGCTCAGCCGGTGGGCAAATCCGCGGCTTGCTCCTGGGCCAGCACCTCGCGGCCGGGTCGGAGCCTGGTTGCCAGCACGAACCAGAGCAGTCCGCCCAGCCCGACGATGATCGCGGTCCACACATTCAGCCGCAGGCCCAGGATGTGATTGGCCGAGTCGATGCGCAGGTTCTCGATCCAGAACCGGCCTGCGCAGTACAGCACGACGTACAGGGCGAAGACCCGGCCATGGCCAAGGTTGAATCGCCTGTCGGCCCACACGAGGATGGCGGCGACGCCCAGCATCCACAGTGCCTCGTAGAGGAAGGTGGGATGGAAGGTGGCGTACTGCTCATAGCCGGTCGGGCGATGAGCCGGATCGATCTCGAGCCCCCACGGCAGCGAGGTCGGCGACCCGAACAGCTCCTGGTTGAAGTAGTTGCCCAGCCGTCCTACGGCCTGGGCGACCGCGATGCCCGGAGCGATGGCATCGGCCACCGGCAGCAGCGCAATGCCCTTGCGCCTGGCCCCGATCCAGGCACCGAGTGCGCCGAGCGCAACGGCGCCCCAGATGCCAAGCCCGCCGTCCCAGATGCGGATGGCTCCTGAGAACCCGGCTCCGCCAGGGCCGAAGTAGAGCTGATGGTCGGTGATGACGTGATAGAGCCGCCCGCCCACGATGCCGAACGGAACCGCCCAGATCGCCAGGTCAGTGACGGTGCCGGGCGCTCCCCCACGCGCCTCGTAGCGCCGATTGCCGATCCAGACGGCAAGGACGATGCCGACGATGATCGCGAAGGCATAGGCCCTGATCGGGAACGGCCCCAGATTCCACACTCCCTGGCTGGGACTGGGAATCGATGCGCGAAGGAGCAGCACGCGTTACTTCGTGGTGGCAGCGGCAACAGCCGCATCGAGCTTGGCCTTGTCGGCAAGGGTCGTGTTCGGCACCTCGACACCGTTCAGCTTGGCATAGGGAGTTCCCTGTGCCCCGGAGGTGTAGAACGCAGCAGTGCTGTTGGCAGACCAGGGCAGGTACGTGCCGGCATCCATGCACGCGGTGAACTTGTCGAGGCTGGCACCCTCGAGCCCTGAGTCCTTGGCGAAGGACACGAGCTGGTCATTGGTGAAGCCGACACCCTCGCTTGAGGGCGGGTTCGCATAGACCGCGGTGTGGTATTCCTCGGTCTTGCCCTGGTCGATCGCGCAGCCCCAGGCCGCAGTCGCGCGAGCCGATGAGTCATTGGCCAGGTTCTTGTCGAGGAAGGTCGTCGGACGCCAGATCAGCTGGACCTTGCCGGTTGAGGCAAGCTCACGGATGCCGGCACCATTGGCGGTCTCGACTGCCTCACAGGACGGGCACTGGAAGTCCTCCCAGAGCTCCAGCACGGGTACCTTGGATGTGCCGGTGCCCCAGGGCACGCCGTAGGCGTACTTGCTGTCACTGGCGAATACGGTCGCCGGAACGGCCGCACTCGGATCGGCCGTGGGATTCACGACGGGGGTCTTCGACGAGTTCTTCGCGATGACCGAGATCGCGATGATCGCGATGACGACGACGACGACCGTTGCCGCACCGATGATGCGGATGATGCGCTCACGGCGCTTGTCGCCGCCGACTGCTGCTGCCCGAGCGGCCGCTGCACTGGCGCGACGATCATTTGCTGAGTTGCTCATCTGGTCGAACTCCCTGGTTGGACTGGAATGCCGTGGCACCACCGTACGTGACGCACTTGGGCTAGCGACGCACCCCGGCTGCCAATTCGCGGGCCAGGTCGCTGACAGCGGCCACTGCGGCTTCACCATCTGGAGCGTCCAGCACGCGACGGACGAAGGCCGACCCCACGATGACGCCGTCGGCGTACGCAGCCACTTCTGCGGCCTGCTCGGCAGTCGACACACCCAGACCCACAGCGATCGGCAGATCGGTGAGTTCGCGGGTGCGGGCCACGAGATCGCCTGCCCCACTGCTCACCGAGGTGCGTACGCCGGTGACGCCCATGGTCGAGGCCGCATAGACGAACCCCGAGGTGGCCCGCACGATCGCGTCGATGCGTGCCGGGGTCGACGAGGGGGCAACCATGAAGATGCGATCGATGCCGTGCGCATCGCATGCAACTGCCCAGTCGCCTGACTCCTCGGGAGTCAGATCGGGGGCGATGACTCCGGTGCCACCGGCAGCCTCGAGACCTGCGGCGAATCTCTCGACACCGAAGCGCTCGATGGGATTCCAGTAGCTCATGATCACCGCAGTCGCACCGGCCTCGGTGATCTGCCGGACGATGTCGAGCACGACGTCGGTGTGCGTGCCGGCATCGAGGGCCTGGTTCACGGCCTGCTGGATCACTGGCCCGTCCATCAAGGGATCGGTATAGGGCAGCCCGACCTCGATGATGTCCACGCCCGAGGCGACCATCGCATTGAACAGGCGAACGGAGAGCTCCGGATTGGGAAAGCCCGCAGGCAGGTAGCCGATCAGCGCGGCGCGGTTCTGCGCGGCGGCCTCGGCGAAGGCCTCGGCGACTCGGCGGCTCATCGCCCCTCCTGCATCTCGGGCGAGAGCTCATTGGCGACGGTCGTGCCCAGGTCGATGCCGAACCAGCGCGCAGCTGTCGCGACGTCCTTGTCTCCCCGACCCGAAAGGTTCACGATGATGACCGCATCAGGGCCCAGCTGCTGGCCCAGGCGCATCGTGCCGGCCAGCCCGTGGGCGGACTCGATGGCCGGGATGATGCCCTCGGTGCGACACAGGATCGCGAAGGCCTCCATGGCCTCGGCGTCGGTCACCGACTCGTAGCTCGCTCGGCCGGTGTCATGCAGCCAGGCATGCTCCGGTCCGACACCTGGATAGTCGAGGCCAGCACTGATCGAGTGCGAGGCAATGGTCTGGCCCCACTCGTCCTGCATGACATAGGTGCGGGCGCCATGCAGCACACCAGGCGAGCCGCCCTCGAAGCGCGCGGAGTGACGGCCCGTGGCAACGCCCAG
>JBAYUM010000045.1:0-12705 GCA_041675125.1 Candidatus Nanopelagicales bacterium | reverse complement strand
CGCGCCGCGCCGCGCAGGGCGAGCACGCAGGCCCGGTATCCTGCAGCCTTCGACTTTCCATCGCTAGGAGTTCCATGTATCGCGCTGTGCCCGCGCAGATCAACCTCACTGCGATGGAGCACGAGGTCCTGGAGCTCTGGGAGCAGCAGTCGACCTTCGCCCGCTCCCTTGAGCAGAGCCAGGGCCGTCCGACCTGGGTGTTCTATGAGGGTCCACCCACTGCCAATGGCACCCCGGGCACCCACCACGTCGAGGCACGAGCCTTCAAGGACATCTTCCCGCGCTATCGCACGATGAAGGGCTATCACGTTCCCCGCCAGGCCGGCTGGGACTGTCATGGCCTGCCCGTCGAGCTTGCAGTCGAAAAGGAGCTCGGGTTCTCGGGCAAGCAGGACATCGAGGCCTTCGGTGTCGCCGAGTTCAACGACCGGTGCCGCGAGTCGGTGCTGCGTCATGTCGGCGAGTTCGCCGACATGACGCGCCGCATGGGCTACTGGGTCGACATGGACAGTGCCTACTGGACCATGGATGCCAGTTACGTGCAGAGCGTGTGGTGGTCGCTCAAGCAGATCTTCGACAAGGGCCTGCTCGTGCAGGATCACCGCGTCGCTCCATACTGCCCGCGCTGCGGAACCGGGCTCTCTGACCATGAGCTTGCCCAGGGCTATGAGACTGTCGTCGATCCGTCGGTCTATGTCCGCTTCCCCGTGACTGACACCGACTTCCTTGCACGATTCCCGGGTGCCGCACTGCTGGTGTGGACCACCACGCCATGGACACTTGTCTCGAACACCGCAGTTGCAGTGAAGCCCACAGCCACCTATGCCGTCGTGCGCAGGGTCGACGGCGAGCTGATCGTCGTCGCCGAGGAACTCGCACCATCGCTGTTCGATGAGGGCTTCGAGATCCTTGACCGCATGCCCGGGTCAGCGCTTGAGCGCATCGGCTACGAGCCTCCATTCGACTTCGTCGAGATTCCCGATGCGCACTACGTGATCCTGGCTGACTACGTCACCACCGATGACGGCTCCGGCCTGGTGCATCAGGCCCCGGCCTTCGGCGCCGATGACCTTGTCAGCTGCCGCGCCTATGGCCTGCCCATCGTGAATCCAGTGCGTCCCGATGGGCACTTCAACGATGAGGTTCCAGTGGTCGGCGGGGTCTTCTTCAAGAAGGCAGACGAAGCACTGGTCGCATTGCTCTCCGACTCCGGGCGCCTGTTCAAGCATGTGCAGTACGAGCATTCGTACCCGCACTGCTGGCGCTGCCACACTCCGCTGATCTACTACGCACAGCCCTCCTGGTACATCCGCACCACCGCGATCAAGGATGCACTCATCGCGCAGAACGAGGCCACCAACTGGTTCCCGGCCACCATCAAGCATGGCCGATTCGGCGACTGGCTTGAGAACAATGTCGACTGGGCCCTGTCGCGCAACCGCTACTGGGGCACCCCCCTGCCCATCTGGCGCTGCGAGAACGAGCACCTCGTGGCAGTCGGATCGCTGGCCGAGCTGAGCGAGCTCGCCGGACGCGACGTGTCCGACACCGATCCGCATCGCCCATATGTCGACGACATCACGATCCCCTGCCCGACCTGCGCAGCCACAGCAACCCGGGTTCCTGAGGTCATCGACTGCTGGTACGACTCGGGCGCCATGCCCTTTGCCGCAGTCGGCTATCCGCACGCAGACACCGATTTCGCCGGTCAGTACCCGGCTGACTTCATCTGCGAGGCCATCGACCAGACCCGTGGCTGGTTCTACACGCTCATGGCCATCGGAACACTGGTGTTCGAGCAGTCCTCATACAAGAACGTGGTCTGCCTCGGTCACATCCTCGACGAGGACGGCCGCAAGATGAGCAAGCACCTGGGCAATGTGCTCGAGCCCATCGGCCTGATGAATGACCATGGCGCTGATGCAGTGCGCTGGTTCATGCTTGCCGGCGGCTCGCCATGGCAGGCCCGCCGCGTAGGGCACGCGGCGATCGCCGATGTCGTGCGCAAGACCCTGCTCACCTACTGGAACACCGTCGCCTTCCAGTCGCTGTACGGACGGCTGGCCAACTGGGATCCGGCATCGCCCGCTCCTGTCGTTGCCGAACGGCCCGTGATCGATCGTTGGCTGCTCTCCGAGGCCAATCGGATGAATCGCGATGTCGACGCTGCCCTTGAGCAGTTCGACACCCAGCGCGCCGGACGCCTGCTCGCGACCTTCATCGACGATCTCTCGAACTGGTACGTACGTCGATCCCGCCGTCGCTTCTGGGACGGCGACCCTGCGGCCCTTGCCACTTTGCATGAGGCACTGCGCATCACCACGCTGTGCATGGCGCCGTTCACACCCTTCATCACCGAACGGGTCTGGCAGGACCTGTTCTCCGCAGGCGATGCGGCCGACTCCGTGCATCTGGCCGCCTGGCCATCAGTCGACAGCGCACTTGTCGACGAGTCGTTGGCGACCGACATGGCCCTGGTTCGTCGCATCGTCGAGCTTGGCCGCGCAGCGCGCGCGACAAGTGGCGTGCGCACGCGCCAGCCGCTGAGCCGTGCACTGGTGTCCGCCCCGGGCTGGCAGACGCTGTCGGCCGAACTGCAGCAGCAGGTGTGCGAGGAGCTCAACATCATCTCCACTGCCGCGCTCGCAACCGATGACGCCGATCTCGTCGATGTCTCGATCAAGGCGAACTTCCGCGCCCTCGGCGCCCGGTTCGCCAAGCAGACCCCGCTGGTCGCCAATGCGATCGCAGCCGCCGATGCCGCAGCCTTGCAGGCGTCGATTCGTGCGACCGGCAGCGCATCGGTCGATGCAGGCGAGCTCGGCACCGTCGAGATCACTGCTGATGACGTGGTCGTCACCGAGACTCCGCGCGAGGGCTGGGCTGTTGCCTCGGAGGGCGGCGAGAGCATCGCGCTCGATCTGCTCATCACCGATGGGTTGCGCCGAGCCGGACTGGCACGCGAGGTCGTGCGAGCGATCCAGGAGGCACGCAAGAACGCCGGCTTCGAGATTGCTGATCGCATCTCGCTGTGGTGGTCGAGCGATGATGCGGACACCGCGCAGATGTGGGCCGATCACGCTGAAGAGATCGCTGCAGAAGTGCTGGCCACTGTCGTCACTCAGGGCACTGGTGGTGAGGTGCTCGTGGAGATCGCCGACGTTGTCGGCACCGTGGCGATTGCGCGAAACGACTAGAGGCGACTGAGCGCGCTGATAGCGATCTGCAGCGCGATCAGGAGCACCAGGAACGAGAAGTCGAGCGCGACCCCGCCCAGGCGAACAGGTGGGATCACTCGGCGCAGCAATCGCAATGGCGGATCGGTCAGCGAATAGACGCCCTCGGCGAGCAGCAGGAGTGGGCCGCGCGGACTCCAGTTCCGTGCGAACATCTGCAGCAGGTCAAGGACGATGCGCGCGAAGAAGATCAACTGGTATAGGAACAGAATTGTGGCAAGGATCTGCCCGACTTGACTCATCAGCTCTGGTTGAAGAAACCGTCTTGCGCAACCTGAGCGCGTGCTGCCTCTCCCACGTCGACATTGGCAGGTGACAGCAGGAAGACCTTGTTGGTGATGCGCTCGATGCTGCCGTGCATTCCGAAGACAAGGCCGGCTGCGAAGTCGATGATGCGCTTGGCATCGGCGTCCTCCAGCTCGGTGAGGTTCATGATCACTGGCACGCCGTCGCGGTAGTCCTCACCGATGCGCCGGGCGTCGTTGTAGCTGTGCGGGTGCACGGTCTCTATGCGGGTGAACTCCGCCGGGGCCACCGGACGACGATCGGCCATGGGTGCCATCGACGGGCGACGGTCAGGCGTGGCATCGGTGCGGAAGGTGCGAACAGCGCGAGTGTCCGGCAGCGGCTTGACACTGCGGCTCTGATAGCGGTCATCCTCACGCTCATCATAGGAGGGTGCCGGACGGCGATCGCGAGTGCGAACGTTCTGGCGCACATCTTCGTACTCGTCGGCAAACTGATCATCGTGATCGGTGTCTTCGACGAGGCCGAGATACACGGCCATCTTGCGCATTGCGCCAGCCATGAGCCAGGAACCTCCTACATCGTCGTGCGTGAAGACCTCAGGCTACTTCAGAGGCGGGCGGTTCCCGAGTATCGCTCCCCCTATGCGGACCTGTGTCGCGCCGCAGGAGATTGCGGCCTCGAGGTCCTGGCTCATGCCGGCAGACATGATCGTCGCCTCCGGAGCGAGCCTGAGCAGCTCCTGATGGGCCTGCGCCAGCACGGTGAAGGCCTCCTTTGGCTCTACGGCCAAGGGGGCAACAGCCATCACCCCTCGCAGCCGAAGGGCGCTCAGGCCGAGCACATGGGCGGCCAGTGCCTGCAGTCCGCCCAGTCCGACTCCCCCGCGATCCGGGCGATCCACCGGGTCCAGTGAGACCTGCAGCAGGACATCGATGGTCCTGCCCAGGCCCAGGGCCGCTGTCTGCAGGGCATCGGCGAGCTCTGGTCGGTCGACCGACTCGATCACATCGGCCCAGGCTGCGACATGCCTGGCCTTCTTTCGCTGCACCTGTCCGATCATGTGCCATCGCAATGAAGCACGGACGGTGTCGCGCTTGGCCCGAGCCTCCTGGTCGCGGCTCTCGCCAACGTCAGTGCAGCCCAGTTCGGCAAGCAGTTCGAGGTCGGTCGCCGGAAAGGTCTTCGTGACGACCAGGAGATCCACATCCGCTGTTGATCGCCCCGCCGTGAGGCAGGCAGCAGCAATGCGCTCGCGCACCTGCACGAGGCCACGGGCCAGTTCATTGCGTCGGTCAATGCTCATTGGACGATGATCATTCCCTGGCGGCCCGTGCGGCCATCGCGGCGGTAGGAGAACAGTCGCGAGTCCTCGAAGGTGCAGCGATTGATGGCATGCACATCGACTCCAAGCCGACGCAGCTGCGCGTGGGCACCCGCACGCACATCGACGAACCATTGGCCCCCGACCTGATGCGTGCAGGTTTCGAAGACCGTCGCCGGCAGCCCCGCCTGCAACGCCTCGATGCAGTCGATGCGCACCGGATAACAGCGCCAGCAGATGGCCGGACCGCTGACCGCACGTATGCGCACCGCGCCCATATCGCGCATCCTGTTGACCGTGGCTGCGATGATCCCGGCAGTCAGCCCGCGCCATCCGCAGTGCGCAGCGGCGATGACCCCTGCTGCGGGGTCGGCAAGGACGATGGGAAGGCAGTCGGCGGCCAGTGCGAGCAGTGCCAGGCCGCGCTGAGTCGTGACGACTCCGTCGGCGCCGGTGGCGCTGCCTGCACCGGAGGCCACGACGACCTCGGCCCCATGCCTGGCGTCCAAGGTGCACCACTGCTGCGCATCGACGAGGGCGGCAGCACGTGCCTGGTTGCCGATCACCGCGTCGTGGGCATCCCCCACGGTCGGCGACAGGTTGAGCGAGGCGAACTCATCCTGACTTCGCCCGCCCGAACGACCTGTGGCCGCCCAGTTCACTGGACGGCCACAGGGTGACGCGGGCCTGAAATGTCCCGCGGCAACAGGATTCATAGGGATCTGGGGAAGTTCCCTATTTGAGGAAGTCGGGGATATCGAGGTCATCGTCCGCATCGTCGAACACGATCGTCGGGCGGGAGGGCTGCACGGGGCGTGCCGTCGGTGAGGTCACGACTGGCGCTTCGCCCGTTGCTGCCGACGAATCCTCGTCAGGCGTGCGTCGCGATCCTGCCGTGCGAGCGGGAGGCTCGCCTCCATCGAAGCCTGCCGCAATGACGGTGACACGCACCTCATCTCCGAGGGTGTCGTCGATGACGGCGCCGAAGATGATGTTGGCATCGGGATGAGCCGCATCACTGACGAGTCGGGCTGCCTCGTTGATCTCGAACAGGCCGAGGTCACTGCCGCCCGATATCGACAGCAGCACTCCATGCGCGCCGTCGATGCCAGCCTCGAGCAGTGGGCTGGAGATCGCCTTCTCGGCTGCCTCTACCGCGCGATCCTCGCCACGTGCTGAGCCAATGCCCATCAGCGCAGAGCCGGCCGAGTGCATGACGCTCTTGACGTCTGCGAAGTCGAGGTTGATCAGGCCCGGGGTGGTGATGAGATCAGTGATCCCGGAGACGCCCTGCAGCAGCACGTGATCGGCCTGACGGAAGGCATCGATGACGCTGATGTTGCGATCGGACAGCGAGAGCAGGCGATCATTGGGAATGACGATGAGGGTGTCGACCTCTGCGCGCAGATTGTCGATGCCGGTGTCGGCCTGGGACGAGCGACGACGCCCTTCGAAGCCGAAGGGGCGCGTGACCACGCCGATGGTCAGTGCACCGAGGGAGCGGGCGATGCGGGCGACGACCGGTGCGCCACCGGTTCCGGTGCCACCGCCTTCACCTGCGGTCACGAAGACCATGTCGGCGCCCTTGAGGACCTCTTCGATCTCGTCGGCATGATCCTCGGCGGCCTTCTTGCCGACCTCGGGATTGGCGCCTGCGCCGAGCCCACGGGTCAGCTCACGACCGATGTCGAGCTTCACGTCCGCATCGCTCATCAGCAGCGCCTGGGCGTCAGTGTTGATGGCGATGAACTCCACGCCCTTGAGTCCGACCTCGATCATGCGATTCACGGCGTTCACGCCGCCACCGCCGATGCCGACAACCTTGATGACCGCGAGATAGTTCTGAGGAGCCGCCACTGCGCTTCCCTTTCCTTTGTTGTCGGATCGACCTCGTCGGTCGACCCCTGTGCCCTGCACCAACTCTCAACCTCTAGTAGAGGCTGAATTCTGCAGTCGGTACCAGGCGGCGGGAAGGTAGTAGGTGGGACCCCTGTTGCGCAAGTGAGGCGGCTATCGCGGGCAGCGACCTACGTCACACCTTCTCCTTGAAGGTGGTCGGCAGCTCGGGGGCCGACACGTCGTAGATCTTGGCCTTGCGCCTGAGCAGTGCCCTGATCACCTGAGCCTTCAGCTCGGCCTGCTCCACACTCCCCCAGCGCACCCGAGCGCCCGACTTGAGGCGAAGTTCGACATTGTCACGGGTGGTCGCAGACAGGAGGTCGACCTTCTGGCGCAGGTCGGCAGGAAGCGAGGTGAGCACTCCCATGGCAGCAACCAGGCCCACCCCCGTGCCCTTCACGCTCGGTAGCGGATTCGCGACCGGCGCGATCGGGGTGAACACCACGCCGGAGGCATCGACCCCTGAGCCGTCAGGTGCCAGTGCGATCGGCGTTCGCGGGGTCACCGCGATGACGACGTCATGCGGCCAGCCACGGCGCACCTCGACCTGATCGATCCACGTGATCGGTGCCAGTCGGTCCTCGATCGCCTGGGCGTCCAACTGGGCCAGCGGCACTCCCAGGGGCACCTGCGCAGCATCCTCCACCTGGGTCGCCGATGCTCCCTGGACTCCGACCACGCTGACGGCGTCTGCTGTCAGCAGTGACGAGAACCAGACCATCCACCCCACGGCGATCGCTGCCACCACGACGAACACCACTGCAAGCATGCGCAGTCGCCGACGCGGCTCCTGCGCGCGGCGAGCATCGAGATCGACGACTGGATCAGTCATGCCCGCCCAGCCAGCAGCTCGAGCACCTCTTGGCCGAGCAGCCCGATGTCACCCGCACCCAAGGTCATGATGATGTCGCCGGGCCGGGCCCGTGCAACCAGCTCGCCCGCAACCGCCGACCACGACGGCTCGAAGTGCACCTGACCCGGTGGCAGCGGCACATTCGCAGCCATGGTCTGACCGCTCGCACCAGGGATCGGCGTCTCACCAGGCGCATAGACCTCGAGCACGACCACCTCGTCGGCAAGTCCGAGTGCCTGGCCGAACTCGGTCATGAAGTGCGCCGTGCGGTAGTAGTGATGGGCCTGGAAGGCGACGATCAGGCGTCCCTCGCCCACCACATCGCGGGCTGCGCGCAAGGTGGCGGCGATCTCGGTCGGATGGTGGGCGTAGTCGTCGAAGACGCGGACCCCGTGCGCCTCGCCCTTGAAGTCGAAGCGGCGGCGAGTCCCAGTGAAGTCGGCCAGCCCGGAGATGAGCTCAGCGGCCGAGAAGCCCAGGCCCAGTCCCGTGACCAAGGCCGCCAGGGCATTGAGGGCATTGTGCTCCCCGGGCACCTGCAGCCGAACGGGCCCGACCCTGGAGCCGTCGTGCTCGACGGAGTACTCCCAGCCACGACCGACCAGCCTGGGGTCAACGAGTCGGAAGTCGGCGTCGGGACTTGATCCGTACGAGCGCACATCGATGCCGATCGCACGCGCATCCTCGGCAAGCCTGCGCCCGCCGGCATCGTCGATGCAGATCGTGATGAATCCATCCTGCTGCTGGACATTGCGAGCAAACTCCAAGAAGCCCTGCTCGATGGCCTCCAGCGTGCCCCAGTGATTGAGGTGATCGGCCTCGACATTGGTGACAATCGCCGCAACAGCCGACAGGTGCAGGAAGGCGCCATCGCTCTCATCGGCCTCGACCACGAAGATGTCGCCGCTGCCCAGGTGCGCATTGGCTCCGGTCTCGTTGAGCTCACTGCCAATGGCGAATGAAGGATCGGCACCGCACTGCTGCAGTGCAACGGTCAGCATCGAGGTCGTCGTCGTCTTGCCATGGGTACCGGCAACGGCCACCCCGCGACTCCCAGCCATCACGGCAACTAAGGCATCGGCCCTGCTCATCTCAGGAATGCCCCGTTCGGCCGCGGCCAGGCGCTCGGGATTGGTCTGCGCGATCGCCGTCGAGAACACCAGGGTGTCGACGCCATCGAGCCAGTCGCCCGAGTGGCCGATGTGCACCTCGACCCCGAGGGCGCGCAGGGCATCAAGCCTGCGGGAGTCCTTCGCATCACTTCCCGAGACCGTCGCACCCTGGGCAACCAGGATGCGCGCGATGCCCGACATCCCGGCACCGCCGATGCCGACAATGAAGACGTGACCGAGATCGGTCATGGAGTGGCTCCTTCGATCGAACTGCGGTACCGGTGCGCGACGCGCAAGACCTCGATGGCCAACCGCTGGCCCGCATCGCGGACCCCGGCGCGCTGGGCTGCCTCGCTCATGAACTGCAGCTTCTCGTCATCGGCCACGAGGGAGGCGATCGTACCGACAAGCCAGTCGGCAGTGAGCGCCGAATTGTCGACGAGGATGCCACCGCCGGCCTGCACCACGCCCAGTGCATTGAGTCGCTGCTCCCCATTGCCGATGGGAAGTGGCACGAAGATGGTCGGCAGGCCCACGGCGGCCACCTCGGCCACGGTCATCCCGCCCGCCCTCGTCAGCCCCAGGTCTGCGGCTGCGTAGGCCAGGTCCATCCGATCGAGATAGGGCACTGCCACATAGCCCGAGGCCAGAACAGGCGCCGCATTGCGCGGACCATAGGCGTGCAGTACCTGAACCCCTGCTGCAAGCAACCCGGGCAGAGCCTGGGCAAGGACCTCGTTGATGTGCTGGGCACCCTGTGATCCACCGAAGACCAGCAGCACTGGGCCCACCTGATCGAGTCCGAAGAAGTCGCGGGCCTGCGTGCGCGATTGCGCACGATCGAGGGAGGCGATGACCGGGCGCAGTGGCAGGCCCAGGGTCGTCCCGGCCAGGCTGCCGGGAACGCTCACGAACACATCCGAGGTGAACCGCGCACCGACCCGATTCGCCAGTCCCGGCTTGGCATTGCCCTCGTGGATGACCAGTCCGCACCCGACCTTGCGTGCAGCCAGATAGGACGGAAGCGAGGCATAGCCGCCGAACCCCACGACGACGTCGGCCTTCAGCTGCTTGAGGTACTGGACGGTCTGCTTGGTCGCCCTGCGAACCCGTGGTGCAACAGTCACCAGATCAACCGACAGCGTGCGCGGCATGGGTACGGTCGGAACGGTCAGCAGCGCATATCCGCGACCGGGAACCAAGGAGGTCTCGAGCCCACGCTCACTGCCGATCACCGTGATCTCGATGCCTGGCTCCTCGAGCTTGAGCGCATCGGCGAGATTCAGAGCAGGCTCGATGTGACCGGCCGTTCCACCCGCAGCGAGCACCACATGCGTCGGACGACTCATCGCCTGGCCAGTGAGCGTGCAGTCGCTCTGCGACGCAGGGACTGACGTGCACCTGGTTCATTGCGTGCGAAGCACAGCAGCATGCCGATGGCTGCCAGGGCCGGCACCAGCGACGACCCGCCATAGGAGACAAAGGGCAGCGGCACACCGGTGATCGGCAGCAGGCCGAGTACCGCTCCGATGTTGATGATCGCCTGCACCACGATCCAGCAGCCGACACCGGCAGTGGAAATGCGCACGAACGGGTCCTTCGTCGTACGCGAGAGACGGAAGATCGCGAAGGCCAGCACTGCGAAAAGCAGCAGCACCGACACCGTGCCAATGAGTCCGAGCTCCTCCCCGATGACGGTGAAGATGAAGTCGGTGTGGGCCTCAGGCAGAGCACCCCATTTCTCGCGGCTGGCTCCAAGACCCACCCCGAGAATGCCGCCGGTACCGAGTGCGTAATACCCCTGGGTCAGCTGCCAGCCCACCCCGAGTGGATCGCTGCTCTGGTCCAGCCACGAGGTGATGCGCTCCATTCGGTACGGCGCAGCCAGGGTCAGGGCCCAGGTTGCCAGGACGCCGATGCCGGCGAACAGCGCGAAGAAGCGCCCAGGAACGCCTGCAGCGAAGAGCATGCCGCACAGGATCGCGGCGAGCATCAGCGTGTTGCCGAAGTCGCCTTCCATCAGCACCAGGATCATGAACAGGCCTGCCACCGGGACGATGGGAGCGAGCAGTTCCTTCCATTCGCGGTAGTAGGTCTCCTTGCGAGCCAGCTGATCGGCGCCCCAAACCACCAAGGCGATCTTCGCGAACTCCGAGGGCTGGATGCGGAACGGCCCGAAGAGCTCGATCCAGTTGCGCTGTCCGGCCACGGCGACACCGATGACGAGAACGATCACGAGCAATGCCAGTGCGCCGATAGCCAGCCAGCGGGCGATCCCGCGCCAGAACTGCACTGAGGTGCGCGCCGCGAAGTACAGGCCGACCAGTCCACCGATGCCGAAGAGCGCCTGGCGGCCCGCGAGCGTGTACGACGACCCGAAGGTCTTGAAACTCTCAATGCTCGAGGCGGACAGCACCATCACCAGTCCCAGCAGCAGGAGCAGGACTGAGGCACCGCCGATGAGGTAGTAGGTGCTCAGTGGATGGTTCAGCAGGAACTTGATCCGGCCGGGCTGCCTCTGCTTGCGCTCAACGGAGGTATCGGTCACGGCTGCGTCCGCTCAAGGGCATGCACGGCATCGGCGAAGGCATCGCCGCGATGCGCGTAGTCGCGGAACATGTCCCATGATGCGCAACCCGGGGCGAGCAGAACCGTGTCGCCCGGCTCAGCGAATGCCAAGGCAGCAGTGACGACTTCGACCATGGCATCAGTGTCGATGCGCTCAATGACTTTCACCGGCACCTGCGGGGCGTGTCGCCGCAGACCTTCGGCAATCACCTCGCGGTCGACGCCGAGGAGGACTGCTCCATGCATGCGCGGACCAGCCTCGGCAATAAGCGCATCGAAATCCTGGCCCTTGGCCATGCCGCCTGCGATCCAGACAACCGGCGAGTACGCCCGAAGCGAGGTCAGTGCGGCATGGGCATTGGTCGCCTTCGAGTCATCGACGAACCGCACCCCGCCAATGACTGCAACCTCCGCAATCCGGTGCCCAGCGGGCTTGAAGGCCTGGAGCCCCCGCTTGATGGCGGATGCAGGAGCGCCGAAGGCACGAGCAAGCGCTGCAGCGGCAAGGGCATTGGCAATATTGTGCGGAGCATTGGGCTGCACGTCTGCCGTGCTGGCCAGCTCCTGGGCCGTGCGCTGCCGATCGTCGACGAATGCACGATCGACCATGAACTCCTCGACCACCCCGAGCATCGAGATGTCGGGTATGCCCAGCGTGAAGCCGATCGCGCGGCATCCCTCGATGACGTCGGCCTCTTCGACCATGCGGATGGTGATGGGCTCGTCAGCATTGAAGACTGCGGCGATCTGCGTACGCTCGTAGATCTTCGACTTGGCAGCGACGTACGCGTCGAAGGTTCCGAAATGATCAATGTGATCCTCGGCGACATTCAGGCAGACCGAGGCCAGGGGGCTCACGGAGTGCACGAACGGCAACTGCGGTGCCCCGACCTCGACTGCGATCACATCGACATCGTCGTGCATGACCACGTCGATCAGTGAGTTGCCGATGTTTCCTGCCGAGATTGCGCGCAGTCCGGCAGCCGTCAGCATCGACTCGAGCATCAAAGTCGTGGTGGTCTTGCCATTGGTTCCGGTCACGACCAGCCACGGAGCAGCCCCTGCCGCAGCACGCAGTCGCCAGGCCAGTTCCAGCTCCCCCCACACAGGGACGTCGAGCGCCAGTGCAGCCTGGATCAGCGGGGACGAGGGTCGCAGCCCAGGCGAGACAATCAGGAGGTCTGATGGCGGCAGGGAGTCATCGTGACCGAGCAGCACCGCGACACCGAGCACATCGAGAATCTCGGCCTTCTCACGCTGTCGCTCGCCATCACCGGCATCGACAACGGTGACCTGGGCCCCGAGCTGGGCGAGCGCATCGGCGGCGGCGAAGCCGGCGACGCCGATCCCAGCCACTGTGACCCTGATGCTCGACCAGTCGGAAGTGCGATCAAGGGCTGCGATCACGAGCGGACCCACTCGGCGTAGAACAGCACGATGCCAGCACCGATGCACAGGCCCTGGATG
>JBAYUM010000044.1:0-12727 GCA_041675125.1 Candidatus Nanopelagicales bacterium | reverse complement strand
GGGGCACGGGTTGGTGCGAAGCGCCGGCTATCCACCGCATGCTGAGCGATTCGATCGAGCCGGATTCGACCTGTCACTCCTGTTGTCCCAATCGGGAGTTGACCAAGCGGGCCGGGCAGCCTGATGGGTGCGATCCTGGGACTCCTGCTTGCAGGCGGAGTGCTGCTGGTGGTGATGAGCCAGGTTGGGGAGCAACGGCCTGGGCGGAGCATGTCGAAGGCAAGTGCACTCGACCGCATGGCACGCAATTCCGGGATTCCACGGCTGACCGGCATTCGTCTGGCTGGCCTTTGCGCCATGGTCGCGGTGTTCAACGGGGTCGTGACCCTGCTGGTCACTGCGTTGCCAGTGGTCGCATTGATCGCGGCTGGCGCCAGCAGTCTCATTCCGGTGGTGCTCATTCGGCGCAGGGTGGCGGCGCGGCAGCGACTGCTTCGAGAGCAGTGGCCCGATGCAGTCGATGCGCTGCTGTCAGCGGTGCGTGCAGGTCTGTCGTTGCCCGAAGCTGTGTGTGCCTTGGCTTCGAAAGGTCCCGAGGCCTTACGTCCGGCCTTCGCTGATTTCTCAGCCGACTACCGCGCGGCAGGATCATTCAATGACGCGTTGCGGTCACTCGGCGATGAACTTGCCGATCCCGTAGCCGATCGGGTCATTGCTGCCCTGAGCATTGCCCGCGAGGTTGGCGGGAGTGACCTCGGCTCGGTTCTGCGCGCGCTCAGTGTCTTGCTCCGTGAGGATGCTCGCGTTCGAGGAGAGCTCGAAGCGCGCCAGAGCTGGACGGTCAATGCCGCACGACTCGCGATTGCGGCGCCATGGGTCACGCTTGCCCTGCTTTCCACCAGGCCTGAGACCGTTCGTGCGTACAGCTCCGCAACCGGCACAGTCGTGCTGCTGGTCGCACTTGGTGTCTCACTCATTGCGTATCGATTGATGATCCGGATCGGTCGTTTGCCCTCAGAGTCTCGCTTGGCTCACTCATGAGTCCAACAGGTCTCGGTGCGCTTCTCGGCCTTGCCTTGTCCGTGGGCGTAGTCATCATGGTGTCCCGGTTATTGGCCTTGCGAAGGCCGACGGTGCTGGAACGAATAGCGCCTTATGTGCCTGCATCCAGACGCACGCTCGCTCTGCTTCGCCCAGATCCCAGTGCGTTGCACGTCATGACAGATCTCCTGACATCATTGATGAGTCGGCGCTCTTCCAATAGTTCCATCGATCTGAGACTTGCTCGCGCCGGACGGCCCATCGGCCCGGCGCAGTTCAGGCTTGAACAGTCGATCGCCGCAGGCGTTGGTGCATCGATCGGCATCGTCATGGGCCTACTGAGCCTGGCATCCGGCCAGTCGCCGATGCTAATGATCGTCCTGCTGCTCCTAGGTGCGGTGACCGGAGTCTTGCTGAGCGACAAATACCTGTCGACACAGGTCAATCGACGACAGAGGCGCATCGCGCAGCAGCTTCCCTTGATTGCCGAGCTCCTGGCCTTCGCTGTCGCCGCAGGCGAGTCGCCTGTCGTTGCCTTGCGACGAGTTGCGCAAGCCACAGGTGGCGACCTTGCCGACGAATTCCAATTGACGCTCACGGACATCCGCGCCGGAAGCCCACTGGATGCGGCACTGCGTGATGTTGCCGTGAGAACCGGAAGCCCAGGTGTCGAGCGCTTCGTTGATGCCCTCACCCTCGCACTGGAGCGGGGATCGCCGTTGGCCGATGTGCTGCGAGCTCAGGCCGCTGATGCACGGGCAGCGGATCGCCGCGCATTGCTCGAAATTGCCGGTCGCAAGGAAGTCGCGATGTTGGTGCCCGTGGTGTTCCTCATCCTGCCCACCGTGGTCTTGATCGCGATCTTCCCAGGCGTTCGAGGACTGCAGCTGATCGTTCCCTAGTTCACAAGAGGAGTTGTCATGATCAAGAGGTTGACCGCGCTGCCAGTGCGGACGCATTGCGCGCTGCGCCTGCGCGTAAGTGAGTTGTCGGAGAATCGCAACGATCGAGGGGATGTGCCTGGATGGGTACTGGTTGCGGTCATGACCGCTGGCCTGGTCACGGCCATCTGGCTCATCGCTGACGATGCATTGACCTCAGTGTTCGATCGCGCACTGTCCTCTGTCTCAGTGCGCGACTAGAAGACCATGCGACGGTCTCAGCGACTCAACAATGATCGCGGCAGTGCCGTTGTCGAGTTCGCCCTCGTCGCCCCTCTGCTGATCATCGTTGCGTTGATGGTGTTTCAAGTGGTCCTGGCTCTGCATGTCCGGGCAACGCTCGCCGCCGCAGCCGGAGAAGGCGCGCGGGTCGCCGCACTTGCCGGAGCAACCCCTGCCCTGGCGGAACGTCGATCGAGGGAGGTGCTCGAAGGGAATCTGGCCTTGGGGGCGGTCGATGAAATTCGGGTAGCGAAGGCGATCCGCGAAGGCTTGGTCGTGGCCAGTGTCACGGTGGATGCGCGCCTTCCCCTTGTCGGGCTCATGGGTCCTGTTGCCATGCACGTCACCGGGCATGCAGTCCAGGAAGTCTCATGAAGGTCGATCTGCGCTCGGACCAGGGCACCGCCATCATCGAATTCCTGGTCGTGGGAGTGCTCGTGCTGGTTCCACTGCTCTACGGTGCACTCACCATCGCCCGGGTCGAGGCAGCAGCATTGGCGTCGACGCAGGCAGTGCGCGAAGCCGGACGAGTGCTGATGATGGCCGACACTGAGAGTCAGGGTCGACGAGCGGCAGACGCAGCGGTTGATCTGGCTTTCGAGGACCAGGGGTTCGCGGCACCCAGCAATGCACTGAACATCGACTGCAGTCCTCGTTGTCTCGCACCCGGTTCAACGGTGCTGGTGAGGGTGTCGTGGCGGGTTGAACTTCCCTGGCTGCCGCAGCCCCTTGCGGGCTGGATGCGCGGTTATCCGATCAGCGCTGAGCGAGTCTTTCGCGTGGATGCCTATCGATCCGATCTCGAGTCATGAAGGCGCGCACTGCATGCAATGCGCGCGAACGTGGCAGCATCCTCGTTCTGGGCATCGGCCTCATGGGTGTCTGCCTCCTCGCGGTTGCCGTGGTCACGGACACCACGAGTGCCTTCCTGCAGCGCCGCCACCTGTACTCCCTCGCTGATTCCGCAGCACTTGCGGCAGTGCAGGTTGTTGATCTGCCCTCGTACTACGCATCAGGTGCCAGCGCCGGCACCCGGTTGCAGCCATCCTCGGTCGTCGCCAAGGCGAAACAGCACATTCGGGAGGCTCAGGCGCTGACTCCGATCGAGGGGCTTGAGGTCGATGGGGTGAGCAGTGATGGCATCACGGCGCGTGTCGATCTGAGTGCACCCGTGCGCCTGCCGTTCCTCGGCGCGCTGAGGTCGGACCTCATCCGGGTCTCGTCAACCGCCAGATTGGACTACCGACCGAGCCCCTAGTGCCGCCCCGTACTCTTGTCACCCGTGACATCCATCGAAGCTGCCGAGCACCTTGCCGAGTTGGCGAACACCCTCAACAGCATCGAGACGGTCCTTGACCTGCCGGCCATGCGCGTCAGCATCGCTGACCTTGAGGAGCAGGCCTCGGCACCGGATCTCTGGGACGACCAGGCCAAGGCTCAGGCGGTCACCTCCAAGCTCTCCTTCCAGCAGGGGGAACTGCGGCGGGTTGAGGCGCTGCGCAGTCGCCTTGATGATGTGCCGATCCTGCTCGAGCTCGCTGAGGCTGAAGGTGATGAAGCCTCGACTGAGGAAGCCATGCGCGAACTGGACGCACTGAGGACGGCGATCGGTGAGCTCGAGGTTCGCACGCTGCTGTCGGGTGAGTACGACGCTCGCGAGGCCCTCGTCACCATTCGTGCGGAAGCCGGCGGTGTCGATGCTGCCGACTGGGCCGAGATGCTGCTGCGCATGTATACCCGCTACTGCGAGCGCCACGGCTGGCCCTATGAGGTCTATGAGACCTCATACGCCGAAGAAGCCGGCATCAAGTCGGCCACTTTCGCGGTCAAGGCTCCTTATGCCTACGGCACGCTGTCCGTCGAGCAGGGCACCCATCGCCTCGTGCGGATCTCGCCTTTCGATAACCAGGGCCGCCGCCAGACCTCGTTCGCCGGTGTCGAGGTCATCCCCGTGGTCGAGCAGGCCGAGGCCCCCGACATCCCTGAGGACGATCTCCGCGTCGATGTCTATCGCTCCAGTGGCCCGGGCGGCCAGGGCGTCAACACCACCGACTCCGCGGTGCGCATCACCCATATCCCCACGGGCATTGTCGTGAGCTGCCAGAACGAGCGCTCGCAGCTGCAGAATCGGGCCACGGCCATGGCCGTGCTGCAGGCCAAGCTGCTCGAACGCCAGCGCCAGGAGGAGCGGGCCCGCATGGACGCGCTCAAGGGCGACAACTCCGGCTCATGGGGAAATCAGATGCGCTCCTATGTGCTGCACCCCTACCAAATGGTCAAGGATCTGCGCACTGAGACCGAAACGGGCAATACAGCCGCCGTGCTCGACGGCGAGATCGATGCCTTTGTGGAGTCCGGTATCCGGTGGCGCAAGCAGCAAGCATCCGCGGCCTCATGAGCATTGGCGCTTACACTCTCTAAGTGATTCTCTTCGACCATGTGACCAAGCTGTATCCCAATCAGCAGAGTCCGGCCCTCGACGACGTCTCTGTCGAGATCGAGAAGGGTGAGTTCGTCTTCCTCGTTGGTCCATCCGGCTCAGGCAAGTCCACCTTCTTGCGGTTGATCCTGCGCGAGGAGCGTCCCACGAAGGGTGCCGTCTGGGTGGCAGGCAAGGAACTCGGGCACCTGTCGAACTGGAAGATCCCCTACTTCCGCCGCGAGATCGGCACCGTGTTCCAGGATTTCCGGCTGCTGCCGAACAAGACCGTGGCTGAGAACGTGGCCTTCGCCCTTGAGGTGATCGGCAAGCCCAAGGCACACATCAACAAGGTGGTGCCAGAGGTCCTTGAGGTGGTAGGTCTTGAGGGCAAGGAGGATCGCCGTCCCGATGAGCTCTCCGGCGGTGAGCAGCAGCGCGTGGCCATCGCGCGAGCCTTCGTCAACCGCCCGATGCTGCTGATCGCCGATGAGCCAACTGGCAACCTCGACCCCGGTACCTCCGTCGGCATCATGCAGTTGCTCGACCGGCTCAATCGCCTGGGCACGACCGTCGTCATGTCGACCCATGACAGCAACATCGTCGACCAGATGCGTCGTAGAGTCATCGAGCTCGAAGGCGGACACCTGGTGCGCGACCAGTCGCGTGGCGTATACGGGTACGCCCAGTAATGCGCGCGCAATTCGTCGCCCGCGAAGTCGGGCATGGCCTTCGACGCAACCTGACGATGACCCTTGCGGTGATGATCACCGTTGCCGTGTCGCTCGGGCTGTTCGGCGGAGCTCTGCTGCTACGAGCGCAGGTGTCGACGATGAAGGATTTCTGGTACGACAAGGTCGAGGTCTCGATCTTCCTATGTGGCGACGGCAGTGACGCTGCTTCGTGTTCTGGCGGTGCGGTGACCAAGGCGCAGCGCAATCAGATCAAGACTGATCTTGAGGCGATGAAGCCGCTGGTCGACACCATCTACTACGAGTCCCAGGCCGAGGCCTACCAGCACTTCCAGGAGCAGTTCAAGAACTCGCCCATTGCCGAGAATGTACGTCAGAGCGCACTGCCCGAGTCGTATCGCGTGAAGCTGAGCGACCCCACGAAGTACGAAGTCGTCGCTTCGGCATTCGCTGGTCGTCCTGGTGTCGAGCAGGTCAATGACCAGCGACAGATCCTCGACAAGTTCTTCAAGCTGCTCGGGGGACTGCAGGCCATTGCCCTGGCCATCGCCCTGACCATGCTCGTGGTCACCGTGCTGCTGATCGTCAACACCATGCGCGTCGCCGCCTTCAGCAGGCGTCGGGAGACGAGCATCATGCGCCTGGTCGGTGCCTCGAACTTCTATATCCAGCTGCCGTTCCTGCTCGAGGCCGCCTTCGCGGCCGGGGTGGGCGCACTGCTGGCCATCGGAGCACTCGTGCTCACCAAGGCCGTCTTGGTCGACTCGATCGTCGCCCCGTCGTTCCAGTTCACTTCCTTCGTCGGATGGGATGCAGTGCTCGCGATCGCACCAGTACTGCTGCTCACCGGAATCCTGCTGGCCGGCCTGGCCGCGTTCTTCACCCTGCGCAAGTACCTGCGGGTTTGAGTCCCTGATGACGTTCGAATCTGAAATGAAGAAGACCAATGCCTCGTGAACAAGGGCGCAAGCTCGTCGCCCAGAACAAGAAGGCCCGACACGATTACTCGATCGAGGACGTGTTCGAGGCTGGACTTGTGCTGACCGGAACCGAGGTGAAGTCACTTCGTGCTGGTCGGGCGTCGCTCACCGATGGCTTCGCAAGCGTCGATGACGGTGAGATCTGGCTGCGTGGAGTGCATATTCCTGAGTACGACCTGGGCACCTGGACCAACCACGAGCCGCGTCGTGCCCGCAAGCTGCTGATGCGCAAGGACGAGATTCGCCGCATCATCAAGACGACCAAGGAGTCGGGCCTCACGCTGATTCCGCTCTCGCTCTACTTCAAGGACGGCTACGCCAAGGTCGAGATTGCCCTGGCTCGCGGTCGCAAGTCCTATGACAAGCGCCAGGCGATCGCCGAGCGCGAGTCCAAGCGCGAGACCTCCAAGGCGATCGGTCGGGCTTCGAAGGGACGGCTCGACTAGCCCGAATGGCTTCGGGAATAGTGCATTTGACTGTCGCGTTACCATGGACGCGGGCCCAAGGCTCAATGCAACTCAATAATTCAACATGGGGGTGACAGGTTTCGACGGGCAGATGTTCTGACCGGAGAAGCGTGTCGAGAATCAAGGTGATCTCGTTAAGAATCCTTGAAAAACAATAACTGCCAACAAAACGCAGTCTGCAGACGCTTACGCCCTCGCGGCATAAGTAATTTCTGCCGTCAGCCCGATGTGTCCCCGAATCGGATGCTGACGTCGCTAGGGGACTCACCGAAGGCACCGGTCACGGGTGCTGGAGGAAAACCAAACAGTGACTGGACCGCCCAGAGTAGTGCCGCACGAAGCACTGGGGTCAAGACAGCGATAGCGCGGCTACACACGTAGAAGGACGGAAGGATCCTGCACGGACCCGGGTTCGATTCCCGGCACCTCCACGGAAATGGCCGTTTTCCTCACGTATCAGTGAGGGAAGCGGCCATATTCATGTTCCCTTGGATCAATGAGCTGCCGTGCCCTCGTTGGCCAGCCGGTCAGTCAGAGCAAGGATGTGCTTCCAGGCGTCAGTGCAGGCGTCCGCCCATTCATTGAAGGCGCGATCGAAGAAGGAGTGCGGGGCTCCGTCATAGACGAAAGCGTCGACCTGGGCGCCGCCAGATCGCATTTCGTCTGCGAGTGCCAGTTGGTCGGCAACCGGAGTGGAGTCTGCGCCGGCGATGAACATGATCGTGGGTTTCTTGGCGTGCTTGGCCGACCGGCCCACGAAGTCGGGGCGACCGTAGAAGCCAACGACGGCGGCCAGATCGAGGTCACTGGACGACTGACGCCAGGCTTGACCACCGCCGAAGCAGAAGCCCACCGTGATGATCGGTAGGTCCTGCCCGTGCTCGGCTCGCAGGAAATCGATTGCTGCTTGGGTTTCGGCGTTCACCCCTGCCGGCGTCGCATCCTTCATGTGGGTCTGCCAGTCGAAGTCCTCTGCGCGCCAGCCAGTGTCAGGGACGCCTGCGGTGCGTCCGAAGTAGTCGATGGCAACTGCCGTCAGCCCAGCCTCGGCGAACCGCTCTGCGAGCGCACCGTAGTAGGGGTGTAAACCCCGGACGTCGGGCAGGATCACCACGCCAACCTTCGGTGTCGCGGATGACGCATAGAAGGCGGAGAACGCGGTTCCGTCAGCGCTGGTGAGGGTGAGCCCTCGGTGGTCGGCTACGGGTTCGAAGCGAGGTGGGGCAGGTGGACGGCTGCTGTCGTCATGGCACATGTCCCGGATGGTACTTCTCATGACGAGGGTGCGGGTGCCGTTTTCCGGCTCCCCTCTGCCCGGATTGTCCATGGCTGGCAGCACGCCCGTGCAGCGTGGCTATTCCGGGCAGTACTGGCACCGCGTTTGCACCGCAGGGATCGGGGCACGGCATACCTCGCAAGTGCGCGTGAGGATGCCAAGGCCGTGGGCCAGTGCGGTGTACAAGGTGTCTGCCTCGGCCTTACTGGTCGTGGTGATCGCAGTGGCCTCAGTGCCGTTGATGATCGCAACGTAGTAGGTGGTCGGAAATTCGGATCGATGACGAGTCCAATGGGCAATCAGCCCGCCGGAGAACATCTCGGTCAGCAGTCCTGGCGTGGCTTCAGAGTAGTTCGCGATCTCGACCAGTAGGGCACGGGCGTCCTCGCTGCTGGCGGGCCGAAGACCGGTGCTGGCGCCGAACGCCTGAGCCAGTTCGCGCAGGGCATTGGCAAGATCAGTCGGGGTGGGTCGGTCCAGTTGAGCGTTCATTGTATGGTCCTGACGGGTAGTACTCGGGGGTGTGCAAGGTGATCTCTAAGGATCAGTGTGGTGGCTAATAACCGTTGCCGCCACACAGAAATACGGTGGTAATGGTTCACCCGAGGTATGCGGGAGTTCAGCCGCCGAGAGGCTCATTTTCAGTTCATATTTCGTCTGAGGCTGCCGATGGATTGGCAAACTTAATACATCTCTCGGATCCTCATCGGCCTCGACGCTCGCTCAGACCTATCGGCGCCGAACAGGCTCGGCACGCGTATGCTCGATCAGCGGGTGCATACGATCCCGGTCTTGGAAGGCAAGAGCGTGCAGGCTAGGCAATGGGACCAAGAGTTTCGGGCGCGAGGCCTGCGTGCGACTCCGCAGCGCCAGTTCATCATGCAAGCCCTGGAAGAGCTGGAGCATGCAAGTCCAGTCCAGATCCTGAATCATGTGCATCAGCGAGTTGACTCCATGGTCGCCTCGACCGTCACCCGAACTCTGGAGTCGTTGGAGGATGCGGGCCTGGTCGCCCGTACCTACCTGGCCAGTGGGACGCCAACCTTCTTCATTGTCGATGACCGCGTGCACGTGCACCTGGTGTGCGACGTGTGCAGTCAGGTGACCTGCATCGGCGCTGGCCTTGCCACAGAGCTGGGAGTACGTGTCGACGCCGAGCAAGGCTTCGACATGAATGCCGGGCACCTGACGATCCATGGTGCCTGCTCCAAGTGCAGGTACATGCATACCGCCGCGTACATCTGAATGTGAACGTTGCCCTTCCTTCGATTCAGTCACAGGCACCTGACAGTCCACTGCGACTCCCGAGAACTCTCAGAAATACCGCCGCGTGGTCGTAATAGAAGAGAGATGAGCAGTCGCGCCCACGAGAGGTGAGGTAACCGCCATGACGAAGCCCACCGCGATCATCTTCGATGTCGATGGCACCCTGGCCGACGTCAGAGATATCCATCATCACGTGCCAAGTGAACCCAGGGACTTCTACGCGTTCCATGCCCATTCCGTCGACGTGCCCCCGCATCCACATGTCGTCACGGCAACCCATGAAGCAGTAGCGGCCGGACATGCTGTGATGATCGTGACCGCTCGTAGCGCTCGCTGGCGCAATCACACTGCGATCTGGTTGGCGTTGAACGACATTCCCAGCACCGCGATGTTCATGCGCGCCAATGACGATCACCGGCCTGACGTGCAAGTGAAGTTCGACATCCTGACGAGCATTCGCGCCCACCACGATGTGATCGGCGCCTGGGATGACAATCCCGCCATCGTGGAGCTGTGGCGTGCCAACGGCATCCCGGTCACCGTGGTTCCCGGATGGCAGGGCATCGCATCATGACCGGATTCAGGCTCGCCCAGCAACGGGGACAGGCTCGTTCCACGTTCGCGGTCCTCACTGACTCGGGTTTGGTCGGTGTCGTGGTCCAGTCAGGCTGCTCTTCGCACCGGGCCTGCTGGGCTGCAGCGTCCGGCGCAGGGCTTGCCGACCTGCATGGGCATTTTCGTTCCCAGCAGGCAGCAGCGCAAGCGCTTATGCGGCTGACTGCCTGAGCACGCTCACGGTGGCAGTGGAGGGTGTCCTTGTCCCTATTGACAGGGGGAGTGTGATCCCTACTCTCGATAGTGGAGGGGAGTGCAGATGCGTTCACACGGAATACGACGATCAGGTGTTCTTGGGTCGATGCTGGCTGGTTGTGCTACCGCGACAGCGTTGGTTCTGCTCCTGATCCCTACTGCCTGGACCGCTGCTCAGGCGGATGCATACCGCTCCGGACACCCACCCGTCCTGCAGTCCGCCACGGTAGATTCGCAGCGACGGCTGGTCGTCACCTACAACGCTCCCGATGGCGTGACCTATGGCGGCACCGTCTACCTCGACAGCAATCCGCTGAACGCAACTGCGCCGGCCGGGCAGTATGGCCCCATCATGTATTGCAACAACAAGTCGATCTGCATGGGGCGCTGGAAGTTGACGGCGACACCCGCTACTGGGCCGTTCACGTTCTCGACGGAACCACTGGACATGAAGAAGTTCCCGAGCGGCACGTATTGGGTGCAGGTCGAGACGACTAATGAGGATCCCTACGCGAGCACGCGGTACTGGGAGGACTCGAACATCATGTCGGTGACGTTGCCGGGCGTTCCTGCGCCCCGCCAGCCGGTCTCACTCGAATCCGTGTCGAATGGCTGCGGTGGAGGAGAGGTGGGCGATGAACCCCGCTTCCTCGATGAGGTGACCTTCTCCTCGGGCACGAGTGGCCTGCGCTTCAAGGTCCGCTTCCGGACCGCATGCAACATCCACGACGCGGCGTATGGGGGTTACAAGATCCGCAACCCGCTCCACAAGAACGCTGTCGTCGATTACCTGACCGTCCCGCGCAAGACTGTCGACGATCAGTTCCGCAAGGACCTCAAGCTTGTCTGCGATCAGCAACTCCCGAAGGCCAAGTCCGCGGCTTCGGCCAAGAAGAAGTGCTATGCATACGCCGACGCCTACTGGGTAGCCGTGCGTGCTGCGGGAGCGAAGTTCTTCGACGCGGATCCCGAGCAGCCAGGTCAGCAGCTGGTTGGTCCTCGCAGCCCACTCTGAGCGAGAATCGACACCCCGCTGGCTAGGCTGATGATCCAACAGTCGAAGGGGAATTCATCGTGCGTACTGGTCTTGCACCGCTGGTGATCGGGACCATGGTCGCAGTTGCGCTCAGCGTTGGAGCGAGCGCCAGCTCTGCGGCCCCCAGCGGATCACCAGCAGCCAGCCCATCGCCGTCAACGACCCTGCACCTGATCGTCAAGGGTTGCGAGGGGTGCACGATCGGCGTGCAGCGAGGATTGCGGGAAGACCCGTCAACCGGCATCAAGCCAAGCGCCCCCAATTACTGGAGCGGACCGACTACCAAGGTGCGCAACGGCGTCGCCTCGCTGGTGCTTCCCACCGCCTATACGTCTGGCGCGTCTTTCACTGTCAGCGCACCCTGGGAGGGTCTGACTGACGGCATGACCAATATCGTCCTGGGCGGCGGCTTCAAGGTCGGACAGGTCCTGACCACGGCACAGGCCACGAACCGCAAGAGGGCCACGGCCTGCTGGGCGGGAACCCAGGCAAGCCAGGCTCGGATGCACGTCACTGTGGTGCGGCGAATGATGCACGGAGACATGAACAAGCCAGTTGTCTTCCCCATTGCCTGGGCCTCGCCCACAGTCGCCACTGTTGGACCACTGTCCAAGACACTCGGACAAGGCCTCCTCGGCAATCAGGACATGTACTTCTGCTAGCCGATGTACGTCCAAGCTTGAATGGCAGACCCGCGAGTCTTCCTGAGGGAAGCCGCGATGCTCACCAGTCGAGAACCACGCCGATGGCGACAGGGATGAGTGCCAGTACTGGCACCAGGGCGACGACGAGCAGCGCCACATTGCCACGCTTTCGATCACGAGCGATCGCCCAGGTGATCCAAATGCCAGGAATCTCCAGCAGGCTCAACAGGAAGAATGCCCACATGCCGTAGAAGACGAACCACACCCAGACATCGACATTGTCCGCTCCGGCGTCGAACAGCATGAATGTCGTGATGGTTGGGAAGAAGGCCAGCAGCGCAATGATCACCCAGGCAACGCTGATCAGGATGGGAGCCAGCGGTCCACGCGCCTGAGCATTTGTCACATATGAACCATAGTGATCGCGACGAGGCGCCAAGGGTGGGACAGGGTGTGCACGATCTGTCATGCTGTCGCCGACCATCGTCATTCTCGGAAGGACTGAACCATGAGCGACCCCACGACTCCACCAGCAGGCGAGCCGTTGCCTGCAGCACCTGCAACCCCGATCACCCCGGCACCGCAGAACGGCATGGGCACGGCAGCCCTGGTCATGGGCATCGTGCAGTTCCTCTGTCTGCCCTTCATCGGTGGCATTCTCGCGATCATCTTCGGTCGCATCGGCATGAAGAAGGCAAAGGAAGGCCTGGCCACCAATGGCGGAAACGCCAAGGCTGGCTTCTGGCTCGGCATTGTCGGCATCATCCTGTCGGTCATCGGCGCCGTCGTCGGGACGATCATCCTGATCGTCGCCGCGTCAGCCATCAACGACAGCGTCGATCCCATCCATAACTCCGAGACCGGTCTGGTCGACGGAAACTACGGAATGCACCCGGACACCTACGTCCGCCTCAATGATCGTTGCTCGTTCAGCGGGCTTCCCGTCGACCTCGCGACGCAGGCCGAGGGAACGAACTCCGTCTCGGTCGTCGG
>JBAYUM010000043.1:0-12982 GCA_041675125.1 Candidatus Nanopelagicales bacterium | reverse complement strand
TGGCCTGATGGGAAGGATGCTTCTGATTCGGGTGCCAGGTTGGTCGGAGCAAGCGGTCGTGCGCGTCCTTCGAGGTGCTTGGCGGCGTAGCCGACGGCGTAGGCGATGAACACTGCGCCAGCAAGGAGGGCTGCCTCGAGTCTGCGTCCGTATCGCCATAGGACCAGCGCCGCGACGGCGACTGCGGCGATGAGCACGACCGGCGTGGTTGCCTTGGCCAGGAGCAGTCCGAGTTGTCCTTCGCTGACGGTCCGATGGGCCGCGAACCATGATGCGACTGGCGCATCTGCGTAGGTGGCACCGTCGCGGTCCCCGACGCCGTCGCACATCCAGGCGAATCCGAGCACGCCTGCCAGCGCCACCAGGGCGAATGGCAGGAGTGTCCGAGCGCGGGTGAATGTTGGGGTGATCCAGTCCATGACCAGCAGCACGATGACTCCAGATTTCGCGGGATTCTCAGGCTAGGCGCCCTTTGCGTGGGATGGCGAAAGACTCGCCGCCCTCCCACGCAAAGGCACAATGTGACGCTGCCTACTGCGCTGCCAGCAAATGGCGCATGGTTGCTATCTGCGCGGTTTGCCCGCTGATGATCGAGTGCGCCGACTTGCTGACGGCAGCGTCCTTGGTGGTTGCCAGGACCTGCTTGGCGTCGATGATCGCCCCTTGGTGGTGAGTGACCATCATGCGCAGCCACATCTTGTCGAATGCGGCGCCCCGGGCAGCGGCCAGTTTGGCCATATCGGCATCACCCATCATTCCTGGTCCTGCGGTGCTGCCCATGTCCATGCCTGCCATCGGGTCGCTGCTTGAAGGCTTCGCTGTCGAGGAAGATGCGCCTGACGATCCGGAGACTCCCCACTTGGCGAGCCAGTTGCCCATCATCGTGATCTCTGGGTTCTGGGCTGCTTTGATCTGCTTGGCCAGTTTCACCACGGCATTGGACCTCGCGTGAACGAGTGCCAGGTCCGCCATATCGATGGCCTGCTGATGGTGCGGGATCATCATCTGTGCGAAGGCGATATCGCCCTTGGCTCCCTTGGACATGGTCTTGGATGCTGATGCCATCGGCGTGGGGCTGCTGCTCGCGGCATTGGCGAAATCTGCGGCTCCGAAGGCGGTGAGCAGCGCAGCGATCGCAAGGCCGGTGCCTGCAATGACGAGTGGGCGTCTATTCATGTGATGGTGACTCCTTGGTCGTGATGGTGATTGGTTGAGACACGTGCGAATGCGGGCGATGGTTCGTGGGTGGTGGTGCTAGGTCACGTAGTCAAGGCGCGTCATCATTCCGGCCTCTGCGTGATAGGCGTTGTGGCAGTGGACCATCCACTTGCCCGGGTTATCGGCAACGAGGTCGACATCGACCGCCCCCATCGGGGGCACCAGGACGGTGTCCTTGCGAGGCCCCGTGCCACCGGCTTCGCCGATCTGAAAGGTGTGCCCATGCAAGTGGATGGGGTGCGACATCATCGATTGATTGAAGACCCGCAAGCGTCCTGCCTGGCCTGAGCCAATCGTCAAAGGCGTCATGTTGTCGTATGCGGCGCCATTGATGGTCCACTCGTAGGGGGCCATCGCTCCGGAAAGAACCAGGTCCTGGACGGTGTCGGGCGCGCGGGACGGCAATGCCGTACCAGGGGCAGCCTGGAGCGATCCGACGGTCAAGGGCTGCGAGTCCAGATTGCCTGGCCGGTAGCCCGCCTTGGGTGCGGCTCCGCCGCCGGTTCGCACGAGCGCACGGGCGAGCCCCTCTTTCCCGTAGGGCTGGGCAGCGAAGGTGAAAACGCCGTCACCGAGGGTCACGATTGCGTCGTACCGCTCGCCCATACCGATGCGCAATGCCTGGGTGGTGATGGGCTGCACGGCGTATCCGTCGGTGTGGGTGATACCCAGGTCGTGGCCGTCGAGTGCGACGGTGAAGATCGTGTCAGCAGAGGCGTTGATGATGCGCAGGCGCACCCGCTGGCCTGGCTTGGCTGCCAATGTCTGGGGATCCGATGTCATGCGCCCGTTGATCAGGTAGGCCGGATAGGTGACGTCACCACCGTCCATCCCACCCATTCCACCACCCATGTCCATGCCCGCCATGCCACCATGGCTGCTGCCCCCAGCTGATTGCAGGCCCGCCATGATCTGCTCCGGGCTCTTGCCGAGGCCGTCGGTCCAGTCGTCCAGCACCAGGATCCATTCTGAGTCGTAGGCGCCGGCCTCGCTGGGGTCATCGACGATGAAGGGCGCATACAGTCCGCGATCCATCTGCAATCCGTGGTGGGGGTGGAACCAGTGCGTTCCCGCATTCGGAATCACGAAGTCGAAGTCGAACGTTCCACCGGCGAGCGTCTCTGGTGTGGTCACGCCGGGCACTCCGTCCATGGCGTTCACGATCTGCAGGCCGTGCCAGTGCACGCTGGTCGCCATCGGCAGACTGTTCTTGAAAGCGACCTGGACGCGATCTCCCGCGGTTGCACGCAGTGGGGTGCCGGGAACGCTGTCGCCGAATGCCCAGGTATTCACGACCCGACCTCCGAGGTCAACGCGGGTAGGCTTGGCCTCGAGTACATATCTCCGTAGTTGACCTGAGGTTGCTGGGACAGTTGGCAGCGCCGTTGACGTGCTGCTGGCAAGGGCCCCGGGATTGCCGCCACAAGCCGCGACGCCGAGGGCCAGCCCAGTGCCCAGGAACCCCAGACCGAATTGCCGGCGAGTCATCTCCATGGCGATCCCTTCATGCGCTGTACCTCGGAGCACTTCTTGTTCTCGGTCAATCATCGATGTTGGTCAGTAGAGGTATCCGCAAGAAAGGATGAAGATTGGATCAAGGGCGCAGATGCGGCTCCTTCATCGAATCTTGATCGATCCGCACGCCTATCGATATCCGGCGACGCGACAATGGACACATGGGGCGCCGTGAGGTGCCATGGAAGCGAGGAGGCCCGGAGATGATGGGCTGGTTTCAAGACGGCTATGGCTGGAACGGTACGAACTGGTGGGGGATGGGCATCATGATGATCTTCTGGATCGCCCTGATCGGGGTGGGAATCTGGGCGATTATTCGATTCACCCAAGGCAGCGGTGATCAGGCAACGTTGTCCCCTGAATCGCCGCGAGCGATCCTTGATCGTCGATTCGCCAGCGGTGAGATCGACGCCGAGGCCTATGCCGAGGCACGCCGGCTCTTGGAGCACCCGGGGCCGCCAGCTCATGGCTGATGCCTTGCGCGTGCTCGTCGTAGACGATGAGATTCCTCTCACCGGTGTGATCAGCAGTTACCTCGTGCGCGAAGGATTCGACGTCGCTCTGGCCCACACCGGACCTGACGCTGTCGAGGTCGCGCGCTCGCATCGCCCGGACTTGATTGTTCTGGACGTCATGCTTCCCGGATTCGACGGAATCGAGGCGTGCAGACTCATCCGTCAGTTCAGCGATGCCTACATCATCATGCTGACTGCACGTGACGAGGAGGTCGACAAAGTCCTTGGCCTCACCATGGGTGCAGATGACTACTTGGTCAAGCCCTTCTCACCGCGTGAACTCATCGCCCGCGTGCGGGCCATGCTGCGCAGGCCGCGTTCCTCGATTGCGGTGTCAGCCCCCCAGCCGCCGATGTCGATCGCTGGTCTGGAAGTCGACGTGCAGGCGCGTACGAGTCTGGTTGATGGACATCAAGTGGAACTGACGCGCACCGAGTTCGACCTGCTGGCCGCGATGATGGCGCGGCCACACGCGGTGCTGTCGCGCCGTCAACTCATCGAGGCTGTCTGGGGACCAGGCTGGGTAGGCGACGAGCACGTCGTAGACGTCCATGTCAACCACCTGCGCACCAAGCTCCGAGACGATGCGTCCGATCCTCGATTCATTCGCACCGTGCGCGCCGTCGGCTATGGCCTGGTGATGCAGTCGTGAAGCAGCGGCCACGGTTCGCCACGCGAATGATGCTGGCGCAGACCATTGTCGTGGGCATTGGCGCTGTGACGCTCATCGTGACCGCCTGGTTCGCAGCACCAGCCCTCTTCCATCAGCACTTGAGCCACCTGGGCGTGGTGTCCTCGTATGTCCAACTGCACGCCGAGGAGGCTTTCGCCTACGCCTTCGGTATCTCCGTTGCCGTGGCCACGGCGGTATCTGTCGCCGCGGCAGGTGTGGTGTCCTGGTTCCTGGTGAGACGCGTATCGCGCCCCATTGAGCAGTTGGCCAAGACTGCACAGTCCGTGGCAGCAGGACATTTCGATGTGCTCGTCCCGGATGCGGGCTTCAGCAGTGAGCTCGATCAACTCTCCACTTCCTTCACCCAAATGGCTGCCAGGCTAGGCGACTCCGAGGCGGCTCGATCTCGCCTGCTCGCCGACCTTGCTCATGAGCTGCGCACACCCCTGGCGACCCTTGAGGCCTATATAGACGGGCTCGAGGACGAAGTCATCGCACGCGATGACGAGGCCTGGTCCACGATGCGCTATCAGGTACACCGGCTCAAGCGCCTGGCACGGGATCTACGCGAAACCGCCGCCGCCGAAGAGCACGCCCTGGGCCTTGAACTCACACCAATCGATATTCGCGACACATGCGTCGCGGCCGTCGCCGCCGCGGCTCCCGGCTATCAAGCCCTTGGCGTCGTCTTGACCCTCGCACAATCCACCGAGGCTTTACCCGTGATGGGCGATGAACTGCGCTTGCAGCAGGTGCTGGCGAACTTGCTGGACAACGCGCTTCGTCACACGCCGCATGGGCGATCCGTCAAGGTCGTCACGCGGTCAGAAGGGTCGAATGCCCTCATCGAGGTTATCGATGAGGGAGAAGGAATCCACGAGACTGAGTTGGCCAAGATCTTCGACCGGTTTCACCGGGTCGACGCAGCTCGAGTCACCACTGGCTCGGGCGGTAGTGGCCTTGGACTCACCATCGCTCGAGCTATCGTGAATGACCACGCTGGCAGGCTCATCGCGCAGAGTGAAGGGTTAGGGGGTGGCTCGACCTTCACAATTTCCATGCCGCTTACTTCGATTACTCCCTCTGGATAGACGTCACGCGTTGAGTCATCTCACAGTCTGCTCCGGTGACCGGAAGGCCTTCCGGATTGATGAATCCGAGCTGCACCGGCACGGAGGCCTGGCTCCCCAAGTCCTCACCCATCGCAGGGGATGTCCAAGGCTGCCTGATTCAGGGACCAAAGTCAGGTGCGCGACAGCCTCCAACGCGCAAGGATGGCGATGTCACGCCAACCGTTGGCATCGAATCTGGGGGGTCATCATGCAACACACCACACTCGCGCGCATCACCGTGGCAGCAACGCTCCTTCTTGGTGCGCCGATCATGAGTGCCTGCGGCCAGAGCGCTGAGTCGTTGACCGAGCAGGCAATCGAGGCTGGGACCGGCTCCGATGTCGACATCGAGGGCGACAAGGTGACCGTCACAGACGAGGACGGCACGGCGGTATCGATCGGCGAGGACGTGGCATTGCCGAGCAACTGGCCTTCCGATGTCCCGACTGTCGACGGCACCCTGTTCACCGTCTCCGTGTCGGAGACAAGCGGCGAGGCATCGGCCATGTGGAAGACAGCCGGTGACCCAGCAGCGATGGCTGGTGCCTACAAGTCTGCGCTCGAGGCTGCCGGCTACACGATCACCAGCGAAACCAAGACCGCAGATCTGGTCATCATCGGTGCCGAGGGCAACGGCAAGACCATCAGCGTGATGTTCAGCCAGGCCGAGGGCGAGGCAGTGGTGACGCTGTCGGTGGCCAAGGCCTCGTAGGCGGTGGACTCTCACTCACAAGACAACGGCTTCGTATCCGCCCGAATCTCGGGGCGTGGCGGGCCAATAGGCATGCAAATTGCGCATCGGAACCTGTGAGACACTGGCAAGGAAGGAACAAGAACTCGTCAGTAGGCGCAGCAGGACCTTTGAACGCAAGCATCGGTAAATAGATCATGAAACACAGCACGCAGCACCCGGATGATCACTCAGCGTGACCATTCAAACCGCCACCAGACCAGAACCAATTCACACGCAGGCCGACTCCACTGGCGCCCCAGGGCCAATCGCCAGAGCGATCCTTGCGATATTCGTCGCGGTGCCTCTTGCCGCTCTCATCGCCGCACTGCCCATTGCCTTCCTGAAGCGCTGGGTGACTCCACTGGACATCATCATGATGGTGACCCTCTATTACGTCGGCGTGCACGGCATCACCATCGGCTATCACCGGCTCTTCACGCACAATGCGTTCAAGGCCAGGCCGATCACCCGAGCGATCCTTGCCATCGCAGGCAGCGTTGCGGTCGAAGGACGAGTCGTCGACTGGGTTGCCGACCATCGCAAGCACCACCAATTTTCCGACCAGCCCGAGGACCCTCACTCACCGTGGGCCTACGGGACCGGCACTCGCAACGTGTCAAAGGGGCTCCTGCACGCCCACATCGGCTGGCTCTTCACCTACAAAGGCACCAATACTCGCAAGTACGCCCCTGATCTCCTCGAAGACAGGATGATCGATCGCATCAGTCGTCTCTGGCCTGTCATAGCAGTCCTGACATTCGCAATCCCGATCACCATCGGTTACGCCGCCGATGGTTGGCAGGGTGCAGCAAGAGCATTCTTCTGGGCAGGACTCGTGCGAGTCGCCCTCGTACACCACCTCACGTGGTCCATCAACTCCATCACCCATGTGATTGGCAAGCGCCCGTTCAACAGTCGTGACAGATCAGGCAACATCGGATGGATCGCGATCGTCGGATGCGGCGAGAACTACCACAACTATCACCACGCCGACCCCAGCAGTGCGCGCCACGGTGTACTCCGGGGGCAACTCGACAGCAGTGCGATCATCATTCGGCTGCTCGAAAGGACCGGACTCGTTACCGATGTGAAATGGCCGAGCAAGGAACGAATCAACAGGCTCAGACGCACCATCAGGACCGTCACGGCCAGGTAAGCATGTGACAAGGTCCATAACTGACGGAGGTGATGGAAGGTCTTGCGTGCATTGCACGACTTGCCGATTCCTTTCAAGTGCGTGATTGACTTCTGGAAATATGGGAGTGTGCGAACATGCTTCGTACCGCAGACCTGCAACGTGAAGGCCACCTTGTTGAGAAGACCGTCGAACGGGACATGACATGCGAACTGCGAGTGGGCGAACAACATGACTGAAGGTGGATGGCTCTCCCGGCGCAGAGGTCCGAAGGCGGCCGTGGCCGCTCAGGAACTGGGGGAGGGGAATAGGCGAGCGCGCCGCGATATCAGTCTTGCCAGGCTGGGCGCGGTGGTTGCAGCTCTGCTGTTCGTGGCCTTCCTGGTCGTGTCGGTATCACGAGCGGCCTTCGTAGCGACGACGGAGAACGCAGCCAACTCGGTCAGCACGGGAACTGTAGTGCTGACCGATGATGATTCAGGCGTGGCGATGTTCAACAACATCACGAACTTGGGTCCTCTGGATGTTCGGTCGCACTGCATTGTCGTCGAGTACTCAGGGTCGCTCAATCCCGCTGCAATTCGCCTCTACTCCGCAGGGGCCCCGACTGGCACATTGGCAAGCTATCTCAATCTGAGTATCGACATGGGTACGGGTGGCACTTTTGCTGACTGCACGGGGTTCACGTCGTCATCTACGCTCTACACGGGCACCCTTGACGGGTTCGCAACCACCTATCCCGACTATGCGAACGGACTCACCACGTGGGATCCGGCGGGCCCCACCGAGACCCGCACATTCAAATTCACGCTGACGGTGCAGGATGTGGCTGCAGCAGCTGGAAAGACCGCCGGCTTCGGATTCACCTGGGAGGTCAGGTCGTCGTGACCTGGGCTTCACCCGCTCATGAACGCTCATTGCGTCCTGAGGTCATCAGCTTCTTGGCGGGGGCCACCGGCTTGTTCGCATCAATCTCGATGCTGACCCTGATGGTCTTGGCACTTGTCCCGGGACTGGTCCCGGGCTGGGGCTCGAGCGTGGTGGTCTCCGGCTCCATGGAACCGGCATTGCGCGAAGGCGACGTGATTGCCTATCGTCCGATGGATCCTCGAACGATAGGGATGCAATCGATCATCGTCTTCAACGACGCTGAGCGCGGCTCGTGGGTCGTGCATCGAGTCGTCGATGTCAATGCGTCGGGGCTCGTCACCAAGGGTGATGCGAACAATGCTCCCGATACGCGATTGGTCCTTCCCGATCAGGTGATCGGCGTGGCCTTCATGGTGGTGCCCTGGGCCGGTCTGCCGCGCCTGTGGTGGGCGCAGGGACAGTGGTACTTCAGCGTGCTGCTGATCCTGGTCGCTGTTGGAACGGCGATCGAGGGCGGGCGCCTCATGCGCGTGGTGGATGCCCCGTGGCCAGCTCGGCCTCCATCAGCTGTCTTCCTGCACGCGTCACGGCCCGAGGTAGCACGCCTGGTGCCCGAGGACACGCATGCCCGCATCCTTCGTCAGGCGTGGCACTCCTCGTGAGGTCTCGCGCACGCATCCCGATTGACCAGGCCATCGGGCGTCTTCGCGTGATCATCCTGCTCGTCGCGTTGCTGGTGGTGGTGACTGCCAAACCAGATGCACAGGATTTCGTCTCTGTTGGCCTGATCGCTGCTGCTTTGGTGGCGACGAATCTGGACCGGTCGCTTATTCGCCGCGGTTCATTCATCTTGGCGGGGACTCTGGTAGTCGTCCTGGACTCGGTTCTGGCCGTGCTCCTGCTTGGCATGCACGATGTGCAGCCGAGCGATCCGGTCGCCATGGTGATGGTGCTGCCCCTTCTGGAGGCCGGTTATCGCCTGGGCATGGCGGCCATGGTCGGGATCTGGCTGGCCTTCGCTGTCATCTCCGTGGCGCAATTGGCATGGGCGCCCTACGAAGGCCCCAATCAGGCAGGGGCTACGGCCGTGCTGCTGGGACTCCTGCTGCTGGTCTCCCTGCCTGCTGCGTTCCTTTCTGCACGACTGGTTGATGCAGCGGTGGGCTATCAGCAGGCGCAGGCCCGTGCTGAGCAGCGAGCCACCATGCTGGCACTCCTCGTGGATACCGACGCCGCGCTGGCCGGTGACCAAGCCGCGCTGCTGGAGAGATTCGTAGTGCTTGCCGCTCGCGTGCTCGATACGCGTGTGCTCTGCCTTGCCGCCTGGATGAACGTCGAGGGACAGCTGGAAAGCACCGGCTCCTTGGCTGTGGACGTGGTTGCTGCATCGTTTGCGGCACCCGAGCGAGTCGCCGTGTCATCGGCCGCACTCCACCAGGCGAATAGTGAACCCGGAAGATGCGTCCTCATTCCCGGGGATGAGCCTCAGCTCGTGATAGCCGTCACTGGTATTCCCGGGGTGGGTGGGGTGTGGGCGATCGGGGCCTCAGTGGAGGACCCACTGGCCATGCAAGGGCTGGAACTGCTGTGCGCCGTGGCTGCACCACGCCTTGCTTCCTTGTCGTTGGGAGACCTCGGGCATGCTCGAGATGCCAAGTAGAGGCCGACTGACAAGTGCCACCTTGCGTTGTTGGCTGCCGACTGCGGCGCTCGTTGTGGCACTGTGCGCCGCCTTCTCGGTGACCTCGCGACTGAGCGAGAGCACTGCAGCCTTCGTCGACAGCACGTCAAATGGCTCGAACAGCCTTTCTTCGCTGACCGTGGCCCCGCCCACGAACCTCAAGGCATCGATGACACTGAACATCCTGCCCTTGCTGACCTGCAGGTCGAACATCACGTGGACTGCGTCCACTACTGCGGGAATCGATGGCTACGAAGTCGTCCGGATCAATGTGTCTGATGGTTCGGTGGCTGCAGGCCCTTGGACCACGACGGCCACCAGCTATCTCGACAACCCAGTGCCCCTGCAATTGCTCGGCAACAACTACGAGTGGCATGTGCGGACCCTGCTGAGCTCCTGGCGTTCGACTTGGGAGACTGCCACGGATATCAACCTGCTGGCCTGTTTGCTTTGATCCGTGGCCGCGTCCTCTGAAGCCTTTTGCAGTCGATTACGAGAACACGGAGCGATCTGTGGCGAGCATCAACTCCTCGAACTGCTTGACGACCTCAGGGTCGAAATGAGTACCAGACTCCTCGTGAATGACGCGCATGGCATCTTCGTGGCTGAGGGAATCGTGATACGTGCGATAGGAGGTCAATGCGTCGTACACATCGACTACTGCGAAGATCCGCGCCATCGGAGGTATCTGCAACTGTGCGAGCCCCTGCGGATACCCGGTGCCATCCCACTTTTCATGATGGCTCTGCGGAATGTCCATTGCGGGGCGAAGGAACTTGATGGGCGTGAGCATCTTGACCGCATTGTCGGGATGCGTCTTCATGAGGGTCCACTGCTCGTCGGTCAATTTACCTGGCTGGGACAGGACTGCCTCCGGCACGCCGAGCTTGCCGATGTCGTGCAGCAGGGCCCCACGATAGATCATGCGTAGCTTGCTCTCCGGAAGGTTCATATGCCTGGCCAGGGCCACAGTCAGATCGGCAACACGTTGCGAGTGCAGGGCGAGATGCGACTCGCGTGCATCCATGGCAAGTGCCCAGCCGAGGATCGTCTCGTCCCAGGCGTCCTCCAACTCTCGTCGACTCGCCTGGACCTTCTTCATATACGAGGAAACAACCGCGTTCATGACGGCTGCGGTGACCACGACATACGCGATGCCCTTGGAGGTCTGCACCCAGGATTCGGTGGAAGAGTCGGGGAAGAGGGCGCTCACGATGCGGTCGGACGTGAGGATCCAAACAAAGGAAATCCCCAGGTACAGCCCCATCAGCTTCATGGGAAAGCGGGTCAGTGAGGCCTCGTCTTGGAGCTCGTCGTTGTTGACGTGGTGAAGCCCGGAGGGCAACTCTTGTTCATCGATCATCTCGCCCCACTCTCCATGAGATGCGCGATCAAGGATGGCGTACTGGGCCTTAGGGTACGCACACAAGGTGTGGTTGGGATAGGTGAAATGTGAATTCGCCACATTTCACTGGGCAATTCCCGGTATAGCAAGAGCATTGCCTCAGGCAGTGCCGAGAGCGCTCGTGGCCGCACTCTGGCCCGCAATGCGTCCGAACACCAGGCAGGAGGCGACGGGATTGCCGCCCAGATGCATGGGGCCGACAATCCCGCCAGCGCATTCCCCACCGGCGAACAGTCCTGGAATGACGGCGTTGTTGGTGCCGATCACTTGAGCCTCGGCGTTCACGCGAGGACCAACGGCGGTGAAGCCGACCGAGGCCAGTCGCAATGGCGTCGCGAAGAACGGAGGGGTGGCAACTGGGCGCATGACCGATGCCTCCTTGAGCTGCTCCGTGTCCTCCTCAGATTCCACGTCGCGGTTGTACCGCTCCAGGGTTGCCCTCAGAGGTTCTGGCGCAAGACCGATGGCCTGTGCGAGTTCATCGATTGTGGGAGCAGTCGTGACGTTACCGTCTCGGACCATTGCATCGATGGTGTCCTCGACCCAGTCAGGATGCAGTCGTCGTCGCTCGCGCGGATCCGCAGCCTTGTGCCCCGTTGGTCGGTATGCCTCCTTCGATGCCTGATCGAAGACCGCAAAGACAGGTGCCTGGGCACCTGAGATCGCCCCCTGCATCACTGCGATGCCTGCGGTCTCGTCGACGAACCGGCGACCGGTTCCGTCAACCATCACCAGCCAGCCGGGCAATGCAGGATTGGAGACCTGCACGTAGCCCGGTCGGATAGTGGCCTCCCACATGTCGAAGCCGGCAACCTGGGCGTCAACCTGCGAGGCGAACTCGATCGCGTCTCCCTGTGCGTACTTCGCCAGCTCATCGCCGCCGACCGGTGCGATCCACGAACCCGCCGCCTCGGCGAGGCCCGGCAGCCAGGTGTTGATCAAGGCTCGATTGCCACCCATGCCTCCTGTCGCGAGAACCACGGACCTGGCACTGACCTCGGCATCAGCCGTGGCGATTCCCACCACTCCGGTGTCACCGATGAGAAGTCGGTCGACTCTCTTGTCCATCGCGAAGTCGACGCCATTCGCCCGTGCTTCGCGCACGAGGATGTTGATGATGGCCCGTCCGCCTGTGGTGCGATGAACGCGAGGGACCTCCTGGCCATCATCGGGATTGACCGCGAGGATCTCAAGGCCCTGATCGGCAAGATACTCAATCTCTGGACCACAGCCGTACGCCAGTGCCTTTGCCACCCCTGCGTCGATGCGCCAGTTGTTCACTCGCAGGTACTGATCGAGGAGAGCCTCTGGAGTGTCGTCGATGCCACGCTCACGCTGAAAACGGGTGCCAGCGCCCATGATTCCTGCCCAGGAGAACTGACTGCGTCCGCCGAGCTCTGGCTGCGCCTCGACGACGAGCACAGAGGCGCCTTGTGCACTGGCCGAGACTGCAGCTCGAAGTCCGCTGAATCCACTGCCAAGAACGATGACGTCGTAGTCAGTCACAGAATCTCCCATGCTCGCGGTGATGCAAAGTGTCGGTCGAGAAACGAACGGACTCATAGGGTTGCCTCACGGCTCGACCCCGTGAATCCGAATGCCACGCAAACCTAGTTCCCGTGAAGAGGCCCTGCAATGAAATTCATCACTGACTATCCCGTTCGGTCTGACATGAACGGGCAGTGGATTCAGCCGGGAACCATGACGGAGGTGTGCAGGCACCTCGAGAGGCTCGGTCTGCATGGTCTGGGAGTGACCGATCACCCAGCGCCTTCGCGCAAGTGGCTCGACAATGGCGGGCATGAGGCCTTCGATCCCTTCGCAGTGCTGTCGTTCTTCGCAGCGGTGACCTCGCAGCTGTCGCTGTTCACCCATTTGCTCGTCCTGCCGTACCGCAATCCACTGCTGCAGATATCGGGCATGGCCTCGCTTGATGTGCTGTCCGCTGGTCGGGCCGTGTTCGTCCTCGGTACTGGCTATCTGACGTCGGAGTTCGCCGCTGTGGGGGTTGAGTTCGACGATCGAAACTCGCTGTTCGATGAAGCAATCGAGGTGATCAAGAAGTCGAGCAGTGGCGAGCCCTTGATCTTCCATGGTCGCAACTTCACCGCCCTCGATCAGGTGG